>LRSL01000013.1 GCA_001563335.1 Candidatus Thorarchaeota archaeon SMTZ1-45
AGTAGGTTCAGAGCCTATCGGAAGCCCAATACCATCGTTTCCATTTGATGTACTATCATAGACGGTTCCAGCTGGGTCTTCACTGAGATGCCACACGGCGGCAAAGGAAGTATCCCAGACACCTTCAGAATCTTCATAACTGTTTGAATAAGGATCTCCATAATACATCGAAAAGACTGTATCTGACGCAGATGATAGGTCCATTCTTACCCATGCAATAAGATGGGCATGTGAAGAGTTATACGACTGGTCAAATAGCTCAACTTCGTGGGGGAGTATCCAGCCATCCTTAACAAAAACAATATCGTCACCGTCTGACTGAACATCCGTTCGAAGGTCAATATCATACATATCAATAAGGACTGGAAATCCAGTGAGGTCTGAAGCAACTTTATTGTGGTCTATTATGATGTCTTTCTTGTACATGAATCTTAGGGGAATTTCCTTTGGTATGATGACTTCACGCTCAATCCCAACTGCGTAGAAGCTAGGTGGATCAAGCTGATTGTTATACTCTGTAAGAATCCACTGTGAGGAAATTGTATCATGGAGAACTCGAACTTCGTCAATTATTGCTCTTGCAAAGAGATTGGGTGATCCAGCATTGTCGTAGTTGTCGCATGCAGCAATCAGAAACGGTTCCACAGAGTTGATATTTCCATATCCAGTAATATCGACAGGCGAAGTTGGCACCTCGGATCCATCGATATATAAATGAAGCCAGCTTCCCGCCCTTACCATTACAGCGTAATGCCAGAAACCATCATTCAGTGCTGACGCCGAATATATGGAGATTTTTCCGGGTGTACCCGAATTGTCATCAATCTCTGCTTTTACTGTTCCTGAGCCCGTGATTGATATCATGTATCTGTAAGCATTTGTCCCGATGGCTCCTTTCATAGCCAGTGGTACATCCAAATCCGTCGAGGCGAACCACACACTCATGGCAAAATCATTGTAACCCACTGTAAGCGGAGTAGTATTTCCGCAGTCTACATAGTCATTCGAACCATCAAAGTCGACAGCATTACCTATATGTCCAATCACTCGGTCACTCTGAGTCATAGATCCATATGTGGTTCCATCATTTCCTTTGTAAGTGCTATCGATAATTTGTGGAGCCGGTAGTGCACCTGAAGGGTCATCTCCGAGGTGCCACACTCCTTGATACTGATTCCGCCAAACCTCTACAGGATTCTCTTGGTTTCCGATTGCAGGGTTGGCGTAGTACATTGTGATTAAAGTGTCAGACATCGAAGAGATGTCTACTCTTACCCAAGCGACCAAGTGTGCGTGAGTCGAGTTATATTGCTGGTTAAAAATCTCTATTTCATGTGGAAGACTCCTTCCATCTGAGGTGAACATAATATCATCACCGTCAGATTGAACCTTTGTTTTTAGGTCAGAATCGTATATGTCAATTAAAACTGGGAAATCTGTGAGATCAGATGCCACTTTGTTATGGTCGATTGTGATGTCTTTCATATATCGGAAGTTGACATTTTCTTCACCAACGGTCAGGAATAATTCCGGATTTCTCTGATTGTAATATTGAGTTCTAATCCATGCATCAGACCTGGCAACTGTCGAAACCCGCACCTCATCAACAATGGCATCGAGATATGATGTTCCACCGGGATTGTCAGATCTGCGACCAATTCTAACAGGTCGATCTGGGTCATTCACAGATGCTGGTATTCCTGAGGTGCTCTCATCTACTAACTCGCCATTCAGGTAGAATCTTGCATAAAATGAAGGGTGGAACACTCCCACGACATGATACCATTGATCAGTGTCAACACGCTCAAAGCCCACAATGTCTGTATTCACGCCATCAGGACTATACCTAAACATCCCCCATCCTGCATGACTAATAGATGGATCATAGTCAAAACTGATGTCCCAGCCACGATAGTTAGACTCTCCAGACTTGACTACAAGATAGTCATTATCGATGAAATCTGCCTTGAACCACGCCTCAACTGTGAATGCTCCAGTCATCTGCAATTCAGTCGGATTTCCAAAATCGACATAATCGTTCACGCCTTCAAGGTCTATCGCCTTACCAATAATACCACTAACACTATCAGTTGTGGTCATTGTTCCACCGGTTGAACCATCAAGACCGTATGATGTGCTATCTTTAATCTGAGGTTGGTGTGGTAGATAATCAGCATAGGTGGAGTCCCATTGTGGTTGCGAAGGATTGTCATTCATATGCCAAACTGCAGAATAGTCGGAGTCCCAGACCTCATCGGGCTTTTCTTGACTTCCAAGATCTTCATCACCATATACCATGACAATTGTAGTATCTCCAACAGATGAAAGTTCAGGAATTTTGACCCAACTAACCAGATGAGCATGTGTTCCGTTTCCCTGCTTGTCAAATAATTCCAGATCATGTGGAATCGCTTGACCATTAAAGAGGAAAGCTATGTCATCCCCATCTGCTTGAGCATTGATGTGAAGGTGTTCATCCCATATATCTACCAGGACTGGAAAGTCTTGGAGATTTGAAATGACTTTGGTATGGTCAATGACGATATTCTTGTTAAATCGAAAACTAGGTATTACATCCGAAGGAGCAGAATCAATATAGTCCACAAACAGTCTAGCAAGGTCCGCTTGAGCAAACCCTGATGAGCCTTTGATTTGATTATAGGTATATTGTTGGTTTGAATAGGCATAGTCAATCATTATACAGATGTAATTCCCACTTTGCCATCCGGGTCTGGACACAACCTCCTGTATAAGGGCTGCAATGTCTGGTGTATCATACCTGCCGTTAGCTGTCCACGTGGTTGGACGCCAATATACACTTGTGTTCACCCAGTCGTATCTATCAGGAAGAAGTGGGTATCCACTTGTGAACGCAGAAACATCATCCTCAGCTGCAACATAAATACGCATTCCAGGAAAACCTGTCGAGTCACTAGGTGCTTCGACTTGAAGCCTAGTTGAAGTGATTGCCGCCCCTTGTGGAACATGTAACGGAAATTGAAGTCCAACCTGATAGGCAAAGGCAGTTGTCCAATCAGGATATGCCGGAATGTCAGCTCCGACATCTAACCAACCATTATTCCCATAACCGTTAAGGTCTACGCCTCCCGATCCTCCATTCGAATCTAGTGCGCTGTAGCAATCTCTATTGCTTCCATCAGGAACATATGGACTGACACTTCCCTGAGTTGAACCAGTCACTTTAACTCCATTTGCTAGGAGGTCAACCTGCTCAGGGAAGGGACGGACTTGCAGCCTTAGTTCAACATCGTCAATATATACTTCATGAACTGAAGATCCAGGTATACCACTTATGTCCGTGCCAAGACCTATATCAAAAATCATTGAGCCTAGATTTTCCATAGATTGGAAAGCAGATGCAGGTACTATATTTGTGGCTTGAAGCCATGTATTCATAGGTGTGCCACTTACAAACATATTGTTCTTTGAAATATAGTCCTCGATTCTAGTGAAAATGAATACGTCATTGTCCAAAATGGAAGTACTTGAAACATAGTAGCGGAATTTGATTTCTGCGGAATAGATACTTCTCCAAGGTATAGGAATCTGCTGGCTGAAATACATCTGATTTGATGGATTAAGTGTTGTTCCACTACTAGGATTAGCATCGAATCGCCATCCCCATGAATTGTCATATCCATTTCCAGAATATCCATTTATTTCGAATATACCATGCTGTGGGTGTTCAGTTCCACCAGATGCATCGAACTTCACTATTGTCCATCCATCTGGGATATAAAACGGGTCATCATTATATTCAGGATTACCAGCCATGAGAAAGTGCTCTACGTGATATGCATTAAGATTCGGATTGACCAACATCGCATCCACCCACATCGAGAGATGGTCAAGCTGCCCCTCCAGCTGTTCAGAACTCCACCCCAGGGGAGGATTAATGCCAATGTACCCTGAATGTGAAAAGTCAATCACCGATGTTCCACTCGCGACTCTCAGCCCATTGAGATTCCCAAACAATGGATCTCCATTTCCAGAGTTTCTATCCTGCCAATCGCTTAGTACAAAATCATCTCCATCAGAACCGACTCTTTTAGAATAAGAGAACCTCTCTTCAGGAGCAGGACCACTAGCTAAAGGTACTAAGAAAATGAATATTATTGTAAGAGATATCAATGCTTTTTTCATACTACCTGCTCCTTATGATAACCACTGTGAATGGAACAACAAAGTATCAAAATATCAAAAAATAAGATAATCTAGTATATTCGGATACAATTTTTGGTATCATTAGACACTAAATCGAATATTTACAGTAAAATTGCGGACCAATGGGAAATATATGAACATTCAAAAGAGTGCCAATCCATTAATCCAAAGAGAACTCAATTCTATCTTTAGAAATTAGCTCATTGAGGGCTGGGGGATTAAGTAGTTCGACTTCAAATTTCTTCTTGGAGATTAATCTAGTTTCTTCTGGAACCAATAAGGATTCAAGAGACGCACATGAGAAAAGAGCTGTTAAATCCAGTCTTTTGAGTGGATTCTGAAGGAGGTTCAGCTTCTCTAGTTTTACACATCTTGCGAGTGGGGAAAGGTCCAAATTCATGAACCGATTACTCTCTAGGTTGAGCGAAACAAGATTCTTACATTCTAATAATGCAGAGAGATCAACTCTTAGTAGCTGATTAAAACTCAAATCCAAATGCTCCAGAAGTGAACAATAGCCTACCATTTCTAGGTTCAAAATCTGTAAATTGTTGTGACTCAGGACTAGTTTACGAACTGCAGGACTAAATGCCAGAACAGTCAAGTCAACCGTCATTAGTTTATTCTCGCTTAGACTGAGTTCCTCAAGAGTGTCAAGTTTGTCAAGCTCAGAGAGGTCTATTGCGATGATTTCTCTCTTTGAGAGATCTAGTATTTTTGAATGTGAGGCGATTGGAATTGAGCTATTGGTGCCATCTGATAAGGTGACATTGACTTCTATCACTTTCAACACACTTGTTCAGGTTTGGAAAATCCAATATATAGGATGTACCATCCCACATTTCAATATATGGCGCTTTGTTCCAATATATGGCGCTTTGTTCCGAATATCTTTGGATTAGTGTCATGTTTTCTTGCTAACTCATGCACTTTTCTATCAAATCAAGGGCGATTAGATGCATTTTTCAGTCACCAACTGATATGGGAAAACCTTTAATATATAAAAATAGTAATTATTCATACATAATATCTTTGATTATGAAGAGGAAGGCGTGGTTGTCGTAAAGATGCAAATTCCGGGAACCAACATTGACGTAAGTCTTAAGGTAAATCGTATATACATTACAGACCCGGCTGTCACTCGAAGGCTCAAGTTTTCTGGAAAATCATTCAAAGATATCATGGAGGAAGTACAACGATTTGCCTATCTTCGGGGATTCAATGTTCCCCACCCTATTCTCAAGTTCATTTTGAAAAGAGTTGGACTTCCTGAGGTGGATGTGATACCTGGAGAGGATGAGTTAACAAAGGATGACCTTCTTGAACTCTCTCGAGCACTGAATGCGCTTGATACACTAAAAGATGAATTCCTTTCTCCAACTGGAAAGGGCAAGCTATCCGATGATCTCAAGAGCAATGTAATAGTGTCCACCCCCGATCTTGAAGACTTGGAAACAGACACCCTTGCCCCACAGACACTTGAAGACCTGAAGACAGACACTCCAGCCCCGCAGACAATGAGCGTCTGGGATGTTCCTCTCAGTGAGGAAGTCAAAGGTTTAGTCTACTCCTTCCATGCAGAGAATCTCCCAACAAGCACACCCACCCCACGAACACAATCAGCTGATGATGAAACAAAACCAGTGAAATTCATTTGGGATGAACCAGAAGTTATAGCATCCCTGGAAGATATATCAGAAGAGGCGAAATCATCAGTTGAAGATGTTTCTGACTTATTAGATCTCAAGGTCTTATTCCTTGGCGAAGAAGGCGTTGGAGTCAATAGCATAATCTTCGAATGTAATCTGAAACTCGGAAACGATTACTCTTCTCTTGACTTACCCCCGACTAGACCATTTACATTCAGCAACATAGTTGAGTACAAAGAAACGAATGTTCGTGTTGACGCATGGACGTTCAACAAGAGTATGGAAGCAAAGGTTCCTAAGACAGAGTTCTATACAGGATCTGGAATGGTTGTGCTTGTTTACTCTGTTGCAGATAGATGGAGCTTTGATAGTCTTGATTTCTGGGTACGAGAGGTATCCAATGCTTTCTTGATTCCACCACCCATAATAATTGTCGGAAATAAGACAGATCTTCGTGATCATCCAGTCATTGAGGACGAGGATGATGAGCCAGAAATTCCTGTTTCAACCGAAGAAGCTCGTGAATACTGTGATAAAGTCGCAAAATCTTTGGGTGAAAACGGACAAGCTCATCCACTCTTCTTTATTGAAACTTCAACAATTACTGGAGTAGGAATCACTGAACTACTGAATAAGATTGTAGACTTCTGGCATGTCAATGAACGCCCAAGTATGCCAGCAACTGAACAACATGTCCCAACACATTGAGTGTGTTGGTCTAACCTTCAAACTGTATTCTTGATTTCAAGAAACCGAAATGCCAATGCTTATCTATTGAAATGTATTTGAAATCAAAAATCATATGGAGGTATTGAATACATGGCAACAATTCTAAGGTGGGATCATGTTTGCCCGACGCTCATTCCTATCTCTACCTCCTTCTGCGAAGTTCCTTTATGTGCTGCTTAAGAACCGGCGACGAATGTCCCGGCAAGACCTAATTAGCAACACATATCTTCCTCCCAGAACTGTGAACTATGGTCTTAGAAGACTTAAGGCTCTAGGTCTTATTCGGGAGGAGGAGCATGAGAGCGACGCGAGGGAGCGGGTCTATGAGCTGGTTCGAGCACCCATGTAGTGGGAACATTGATCCAGAAGAGGGGTTCTGGGATGATTCCTAGACCCCCTTTAACTCCTGACTCTTATAGTTTCCAAAAGCCTCATAATGTAATCAAGTACCAGCAGATTGAACTCAGATTGAGGTCTGAAGAATGGATTTCTACAAAGTAGCTGGCACTGAACCAATTGGTAACGAAGTTCGAACTCATTTCAGTAACCAGATAACAGCTGAAATAGCTGGTACTGATGTAGTCCTAATGGGATGGGTCCACATACTCAGAGATAAAGGAAAACTCAAGTTTCTTGTTCTGAGAGACGAGCGTGGGACTGTACAAGTAACAATTCCTCAGAAAAGGGTGCCAGAAGAAGTCTTCAAAACCTCAGGGTTACTAAAACCTGAAACCGCAGTTTCAGTCACAGGGAAAGTTACAGCTGCCAAACAAGTTGCCTCGGGAGCTGAAGTGATTCCAAGGAAGATTCGGATCTTGAACACATCTGAGCGTCTTCCAATTGATGTCGTTGAAGGAAAAACAGACATTGACCTTGATACAAGACTCAACAATAGAGTCCTCGACTTGAGAAAACCATCAATCAATGCCATCTTCAAGGTCCAACATAACCTCGTTCGTTTTGCAAGGGCATTTTTGGAGAGCAATGACTTTATTGAGATACACACACCCAAACTTGTCGCTGAAGCGACTGAGGGAGGTGCTAACCTATTCGAAGTCAAGTATTTCGACAGGAAGGCATACCTGGCTCAGAGTCCCCAATTCTACAAACAGCTCATGCTTTTAGCTGGGTTTGGGCGAGTCTATGAGATTGCCCCAGTGTTTAGAGCTGAGAAGCACAATACCCGTCGTCATGTCAACGAGTATACATCATTCGATTATGAGATGGCTTGGATTAGTGGCGTGGAAGATGTCATGAAGATGGAGGAAAACATGCTCCATCATTCATTCAAGATGACTAAGAAGCATGCTGCTGCAGAGTTGGAAATCTTGGGTGTTGATCTACAGATACCAAAAGTTCCCTTCAAGAGAATCAAATATTCAGAAGCTATTGAACTTGTCAACGAAGCAGGCAAGGGTCTCACAATAACTGATGACCTTGACCCCGAGTGTGAACGTCTCTTAGGTGAAATATTCCCTAAAAAGTATGGGACAGATATGGTATATATCACACACTATCCCTTGGAGCTTCGTCCAGCTTATACAATGCCAAGCATGACAGATGAAGGTATGACTGAGAGCTTTGATTTGACCTATAAAGGCATGGAGATTACGACAGGCAGCCAGCGTATTCATCTGTATGATTTACTTGTAGAGCGGTTCAAGGCTAAGGGCTTTAATCCTGATGATTTTGCATTCTATCTAGACCCCTTCAAATATGGAGCACCGCCTCATGGTGGTTTAGGACTTGGAGTTGAGCGAATGACCATGCAACTCCTGGGCATTGAAAACATACGTGAGGCTACTCTACTGCCACGAGATCGCGATCGTCTGACACCTTAGATAATACTACCTCTTAAAGCACCATCAGTTCTACTTCAATTACCGACCTAGTGCGGATTAGAAGACAAAGGGAATGCACCTAATGCACGAGCGACTTCACTCAGAACTCTATGCTTCAATTGCTACACTTGATCAATTGAAGAAATTATATGACCTTGGTGCAGTAGATATTCGTTCGTACCAACGAGAGTCGCAAGCTCTTCTACAAGATGTTCGTTCACAGCTAGAGAACATGAAGCGAATGGGTTTTGATATCAGCACGTTCGTGTCAACTGAACGCATAATCGAGGCTTTTCCTGAAGCTGCCAATCTGCTTCGACTTAGCAGTCATGCTCCAAGGCGGTCACTTCAAGGGATGACTTTGGACCAATTCTATGATTATATTGGTCTAGCTGTGCTTGATGTGGCTACAGAGCATTCATCAAAGGGACTAATGGGGTTGGCTGAACTAATAGTCGAGGTTGTAAGACGTCTTCCAGAACTTGAATCTGTGACATATAATGATGTCATCGAGTCTGTGAACCGTGTTGCTGACAATGGCCTTATCCCAGGAATACGCACGCTTCGAGGCGGAGTCAAAGTTGTAGAGTTACGACCCCTCGAGCTGAGACGTGACCAAGCAGATGTAATTAATCTGGCAGCATCAAAAGGATATGTTTCTGTTGAAGAAGTAATTATGCAAATGAAGTGGTCTGAGGATCATGCTCGACAAGTTTTATCCAGTTTGGTTGAGGCTGGCATGGCTGTTGCTGATATCCGCTTTTCAACAGGCGGTCGATATTACTTCCCTGGACTCAGAGCTCGCGATAGTTCTGATCCAAGAGTAACAGGTGCATACTAAGATTATGTTGAAATAAGAATTGCTCCTTTCTTAACCAAAAGTGCTAATACAATGTGAATGTCTTTTTCTGGCAGACTCGCAAAGTCCTCTTTGACTTCCTGTATAACTATTGACTTTACATCAAGTCTAAGTTTTCCTTTCTTGAGTGCCCACTGATACAGAATATCTGCCCAATCCTCAAGAGGTCGCCAATAGACTCTCAATTGTCGTTTTTTCTTGTCTATCCACTCAGCAACTTGCTTGTCTATTAATACTGCAGCAATCGCATTGAAGGAGTCTACCTTATTCCTCAAATCCTTGAATGGTGGCTCACCTATGAAGGTAGCAAGTGAGAGAATATGCACATTATTCCCCTCTGTCCACTCTAATAGAAAATCTGCCCATTCCTCAGCCCAAAGTAATTTATCCTCTTCTCTTGTAGGAATACCATACATCCATTCAGTTTCTTCAATATCTCCCCAGTCAGGCATAATGAAATCAAGTTCCGTCACTACAGTTTTGGTAGCTGTTTCATCAACAACCTCAATTTTTACCTCAGGTTCTTCAGTTTCAGTTGGTTCTGAAATCTCTACGACAACCTCGGGGGAATGAACCTCCTCCTCTATGATAATCTCATCAACAGAAGGAGCTGACTCGACTTTTTCTTTTTCAACAGTTGAGGTTGTTTCCTTCGTTTTGGTCTTTTCCTTTTTCCTCTCCCGCACGCCCACTCTTTAGGAACCCTCCGCCCAGTCAATGTATCTCTTGACATCCTCTGGGGGAGTTGCTGGGCGGATGTTTTCTATAGCATGCAGGAAATCATCCCGTGACACGGGGCGGATGTCCAATATCTCCTGCTCATCATCCATTCTACCAGTACGCTGCAAATCCCTAATTGGTTCCATGGCTGCCTCACGACAGACAACACTAATGTCTCTTCCACTATATCCCTCTGTAAGATCTGCCAGCTCGTCATATTCAACAGTTGGTGAAACCTCAACATCTTCCATATGAATCTCGAAAATCTTTGCTCGTGCCTCTCTATCTGGGAGTGGAACATGTATCTTCTTCTCAAACCTGGAACGTAATGCGAAATCCAATTCCCATGGGAGATTCGTTGCTCCGATGAGTGTTATGCGATCTTCCTCATCGCTGGCAAGACCTTGAAGCTCTGTGAGTAACTGTGTCTTAAGACGTCTCTCGCCTCCCACATCATCACCTGACCTAGAAACACCAATTGAATCTAGCTCATCGATGAAGATTATCGCTGGTTGATTTTTTCTTGCTAAATCAAATAAGCTCATCACAAGCCTCTCCGATTCACCCAGCCACTTGCTTACAATATTCGCAGCTGAAACATTGAAGAATGTTGCATTAACCTCCGATGCTACAGCTTTAGCAACAAGTGTTTTTCCACAACCTGCAGGTCCATAGAACAAAATCCCTCGCCATGGTTGTCTAGCTTTCCCCTTGAAGAGCTCAGGATGTTTCATGGGCGCAATTATTGCATCATCAATTGCTTGTTTTGCATCTGCAAGACCTGCAACCTCCGACATCTTCATTCTTGGACGTTCTGATATGATGGTGTCAGAGATCATTTCTCTGAGTCTCTTCTCCTCCTCATCTAGCTCTGCTACTGCCTTTGAAGTTTCTTGGATTGGTACTTGCTCTGCAGGACCAACATCAACCTTTGGAGGAACCATAAGACCATCAACTGGTCCATGGGATTTTTTCTTTATTCCAGAAAGATACCTTACCCTATCTACACATTCTTGAGCTCGGTCAAGATAGTGCTTTTTGACAGAAGGCAATGCCGCAGAGTTTGATAACTTGATCAGAATCTTACTTGCCTTGAGATACTCCTGACAAGCGTCTTTCTTCATACCTCTATTATCAAGTTCTATTGCTTTGGCAAGCAAAGCCTTTAGTCCATGGTCAACTCGATCCGCCATGTATGTTCATGTGAACACTATTTGTAAGGTGTTAAGAATTTCTGTCACACCCAGTACATACATACGCAATATTATTTGCGAACTGCGAAGGTTTAAACGCGAACTTCTCATGAATGATTTGAGGTTACACTCCTAGAATTAGGTGAGATATTTGGGTTCAATTAGAAAGGCATTCTCCTGGGGTAGAAAGAAACCGGACATTGGTGAAATATCCAGCCGCCTCAGGATATTGTCAAAACAATTAGCGCGCCAAAGGAACAAGTTGGAGAAGGAAGAACGTGATGCAAAATCTCGTGCTGTCCGAGCAAGAAAGGCTAGTCAGATGGAAGCATATCGAACATATGCTACTGAGATGGTGCGATTTCGAAGATATGCTCTTTCCGTTGATAAGTCACGGCTTCAGATTCTAAAGATTCTAGCTCATCTAAATCGTGCTCAAACTTCTGCAAAGACACAGATCGCCCTTCAAGAGGTTGCAAAGATACTTGGAATGCTCGGAGATGGCACGGATGCTTCGAAAGTTGTTGCTAATGTTGATGAGATTGCTCGACGCCTTGAGGAGTTCGAGATTGAAGCTAGCATCTCTGACGAAGCACTTGATTCAACTATGGAAGTGACGTCTGAAGACATGACCTTCGCCTTTCAAGAAATTGATGCTGAGGCTGGACTCGCTGATGCATCTACAGCTGCGAAACCTATAGGTGAAGCTGAGTCTTTGGAGGAAGACATCAAAGCATTAGAACGTGAACTTGGTGTATAATACTACCAGAGCTTGTCACGAGTATCTCTTGTGACGCGTTCAATCTCGCGTCTGTTATGATACGAGTCTCTCATAAGGTCTCTATATCTTCTGATGAAATCTTCAGTAACAAGCTGCCCACTTCGCAACATATGGACTGTATCCCGAATTGCATCTTCAATGGATGCAGCGTCTCTTCGCAATGAATGTAATCTAGGACTCACATCATAGGTCGGATGCGGATTTTGTGTCTGATCGTATCGTTTCATGACCCTGTCTAATTCATCACGAAATGATTCAGGTTTCCTGTAATAGCTATCATAAGGACTTCTTCGAACAGGTGTTGACCCCCAACCCCCAACCTGCTGTTTGAAACCAGGTCTCATCAGAAACCGTTCTTCCTCATATTGTACTCTATCATTAGTTGAAAGTAATGAATATACCATCCCCTCAATCTTGAGTCTTACATCGCTAGTGCCAACATCTGTCTGTTCTATTTTCCTAACCCTTTGCATGTCTGTCTGTATATACTTCTCAAACTTTCTAGCAATCTCAATATAATCCGGTAGAACTCTCTTTGTTTGGTCTGAACAGGTCGCTTTGATTTCACCCTGTTTTAGTTTCAGAACTACACGTTTTCTGAGTCGTCCATCTTCTTCAATGGACTTTAGGTAAATCAATGGAAAATCAAAGATTGTTTCCATCTTCTTTCTTACTCGTCCAGTTTCTGCAATGAAAAGAAGTCTCTTGTTAGTGATAAAGAGTGTTCCCAATGCTTTATCATTCTTGAGAAAGTCACTCCCCGCGATCTTGATTTCAGGAAGTGCACAGACTGGAAGCTCTCCGACAGACAACTGGCCATGCTCATAGAATGTTGCGAATTGTCCTTTATAGTAGTCGAGTCCATCAAGTTGTCTTCTAATGTCCTTTAATGTGTTCTTGAGTGGTTCAAGTGCTTCATCAACATTTTGTCTATAATAGATACCCATCTCAGTGATTCTGTTAGTTATACCCTCAATGAATGGGAATTGCGTTGGATTCCATTGAGTATAGTCTATGAAATTCTTAGTTTCCGCAGCCATCCTCTTTGCAATGATTTCAGCTTGGCTAGAGATTCTATTCTTAATAGCTGGAAGTTCGTTCTGAATAGCTTCAATCTTTTCCTCTATCCATCTGTAATGGAGAAAGTTAGCCATCCTAAGTGACACGAGTAATCTTTTCGCATTCGCTAACTTATTGGTGAACTCTCTGAGCTTTGTATGACCATATTGAATGGTCATTATTGCATGTCTCATATCTAAAGCTAGCGACCTTCTTCGATCTTCTAGAAGTACGACTCTAGTAGAGTGGCATCTAGGACAGATATCAACAGTCTTTCTTCCCTTACTCAGATTTTCCGACTCACATTGTGGACACTCTTCGAATTTTTCCCCTGGGACAGGAGTGCCAAGGGTGTGATGACAATCACTACAGACGGTGTATTCACTTGACCTCGATTCAAGGCATTCAGAACACAGGGCCGCTCCACAATCCTCACACATGTGAGTCGCTCTGTTTGACTGGCAAGATTTACAGTGTCCAGATGAAGGATCTTTTATCAAGTGAGAACCTCCGGTAGTCTATTTACATCGAGGAGTTATCCAAGAATAACCCGTGTATTATTCTGGAAACATTGACGTATAGTTTACTGCGACTCAAAAGAATGTCCAAGCCATATCAGTTATATCCAGTTTCATAGGCTGGGGTTCAATTCAAAGGGGATATTCATGGAAGAACTCGCTCAGGTGGCCATTGATGCAGCTCTAAATGCCGGTGTTATGTTTGCAGATGTACGGATAGAGAACTCCACCACAACAATCATTGAACTTAATGATGGCATTACAAGGCAATCTATGGCCTCTCGGATGAAAGGAGCTGGAATCCGAGCATTCATCGATGGTGCCTGGGCTTTTGCTCAAACAACAAATCTATCCCGAGAAGGTATGCGAGCAACAGGACGATCAGTAGCTAAGTTAGCTCGAGCCACTCGGGAGAAAGTTGCAGATCGATTTAAAATCGAAGGTCCTGTTTTTGAGGACAATGTTAAGCTGAACGTGAAGAAACCTTTCGATACTGTATCTATTGATGAGAAGATGCAATTTGTAAAACTGATTGACGATCAGGCACGCAACTTTGACAAGCGAATTGTGGCAACTCGCACGATTTATGGTGAACTAACATCAGAGATTTTCATTGCAAACACGTTAGGAACTCGTGTTTATCTTCAAAATACTATCCCTCGTATAATCTCAGTTCCCACTGCTAAGGAGGGTCCTAATAGACAACGGATTCAGCAGTCTATTAGCCTTCGAAGCGGATTCGAAGAGATGGAAACCGAAAATGCTCAAACAATTGGCATTCGAGCATCACAACTCGCAATCGAGCTATTATCCTCAAAGACAGCTGAGGGTGGAATCTACGATGTCGTTATAGACCCTGCACTGAATGGTGTTGTTACCCACGAGGCTTTTGGTCATGCAACAGAAGCTGATAATTGGCCTGCTCACTCAACAGTTTTGGAGGAGAAATTAAATGAAACGGTGGGTCCAGAATATCTTAGTATAAGTGACGACCCAACCCTGACTGGGATGCGAGGGTCCACTGAATATGATTGGGAGGGTACTAAAACCAAGAAACGATTGCTCGTAAAAGATGGCATTTTGACAGACTTACTCCATAGTTTAGAAACATCAAGTCGTTTGGGACTAGAACCAAATGGTGCTGCAAGAGCTCAATCATTCATGCATGTTCCCCTACCTCGTATGAGCAATACCTTCATGGAACCAAAAGACTGGGATGTAGATGAACTCATTGAGGACACGAAGAAAGGCATACTTCTTTGCAGTTTCAACTATGGCTATACACAATCTGCAAAAGGTCAATTCATGTTTCAAGCCAGTCATGGCTATCTAATTGAAAATGGTGAGAAAGGGACAATGGTGAGGGATGTATCACTTGCAGGAAATATCCTTGAGATATTGGCAAAAGTCGATGCTATTGGAAAAGATTTCGAGTTAGAAGCAGGAACTTGTGGCAAAGATGGTCAAAGCATTCCCACTATGACTGGTGGTCCTCATGCAAGAATCAGACAGGTGCCAGTAGGAGGAATGTAAACTGAATGAGAGTCTTCTTGAAACAGCTGAATATGCTGTGAAACATGCTGAAAAGCTTGGAGCCTCTCAAGCTGAAGCTTATGTGGGACAGTCTCGTGCCTTTGCGATTGAAGCTGAGAACTCTGCAATCCGCAACGCTGAGGAGAAGCGTGATGCTGGTATTGGTGTTCGAGCTGTCATAGACAAGAGAATAGGCTTTGCTTTTGTAACAACATTATCCAAAAAAGATGTTCGTGAAGCTGTAACAAGTTCGGTGAAGCTTGCGAGAGCTTCAATTCCTGATCCAGAGTTCGTTAGTCTCCCAGCATCTGATGGATCCTATCCAATTGTGAAGGGTCTTTTTGATAAAAACATCGCAGAACTTCCTTCAGATGCTACTGCAGATATGATAATCAGAATTCTTGATGCTTCCAAGGAAGTCCTTGAAGGTCGAAACTACGCCATCTCTGCAGGAGTTCAGAGTTCATCTGGGATGAATGCAATTGTAAATTCATTAGGGATTTCCTTCTCTGAAAAACGATCATCCATCTTCTTATACTGCTCCCCTGTTGTTAAGGAAACTGATGACCAAACGACAAGTTACGATTATCAATTAACTCGGGACCTAACTGAAATTAATCCCGAGCAGGTGGGAAAGAATGCAGCTGAATTAACACTTAGTGTTCTTGGTCCTAAGACAATTGAGAGTGGTGAGATGCCTGTTGTTTTTGCTCCCTTGGGAGGAGGAACAGTCATAGGATACGGATTTGCTGGTGCTGTTAGTGCAGAGGAGGTACAGAAAGGACGTTCGTATGTCACTGATGCTTTCGGAGATGTTATTGCATCAGATAATATCGAGATATTTGATGATGCTCTATTGACAGGAGGGTTGGGATCCCGAACCTTTGATGCTGAAGGATTCCGCTCACAGCGGACCTCGATAATCGAAAAGGGTGTGCTTAAGGGATTTCTGCACAACTCCTATACTGCATACAAGGACAAAGTTCCAAATACCGGGAATGCAAGTAGACCCTCTTATTCAGGCCTTCCTTCAATTTCAACATCGAATCTCATTTTATCTCCTGGACGGGGAACATTAGACGATTTAGTTTCAGAGATAGACCGAGGTGTTCTTTGTCGAAATACTGCAGATCGACCAAATATGACTACAGGCGATCTGAGTGCTATGTTGTACGAAGGTTTCTACATCGAAAGAGGTGAGATTAAACATCCACTCAAGAATACACTAGTAGGAATAAACATGCGTGATTTGTTACAACGGATTAACCAAGTTGGGAGTGACACTAAAGCCACGTTGGCAATGATAACTCCTTCATTTGTGGTTGAAAATGCTGTAGTTACTTCTGGATAGATTACATGCGATTAACAACAGGAATACCAAGGACTGTCAAGCAATTAGCCATCGTAGTCTTGAACGCACGAACAAGTGCAAGTCTTGTGGAGCGAATTTCAGCATCAGCCTTGAGAACTGGGCACGAGTCATAGAATTTACTGAAAAGATTGGCAAGACCATACCCGTATGCAGTAATTCTGTTGGGTGTAAAACTTGTACCCCACACATTCTTCTTTAGAGACCTGGCGACCTCTAAGATTTCCTCCGGTAGCTGTGCTATTGCCTTAATCAAAGCAAACTCAACCTCTGTTGAGAGCAGTTTGAAATCTGGCTTCGATGCAGGCTCATCTCCTACTTTCTCTAGGATTCTTTGAGCCCTTGCATGTGAGTATTGGAGATATGGAGCCGCATCGCCATTGAAATCGAGAGCCTCACTCCATCTAAAGGTGATTTTTCTGTCAGGTGAGGCATTCAACATGAAATAACGTACCGCACCCACACCAACTTGGTTTGCTACTGTGTCCTTGAAAATAGTATCATCATCTGGATTTCTCTTTTCGACTTCAATCCTAGCTAATTCAGTTGCTCTATCTAACACATCGTCAGTCGTATAACCAATCCAGGTTCCATGTCTACCTGAGAACTCAGTATCCTCAAGTGTCACAAACTCGTAAGCAATATGGTGTGAGTTTTTACTCTCCTTTGAGTATCCAAGAATGTCCAAGATGGTGTAAATCAATCTTTGAGGATGCGCTTGTTCAGAGCCTATAACATTCATCACAATATCGAACTTGCCTAAGTCCAGTTTCTTGCCCTTGAGATCAGTTCGCATCACTGGCTTACCATTTGGCTGATTCTCAAACAACGAATACTTGAATGGGTCTTCGATAATCCCAAATTTCCAAAGCTGGAGTGCAACATCCGCGCCTGTATATGTCCTTGTGCCATCAGACCTAAACAAAACTTTGTAGGGGTCTTTCATGTCCTTGAATTCATCAATTACTGAAAGGTCTGCAACTATGCATCCCGCTTTCTCACCCTCGTCTAGTTTCAGAATATTATCTGACTTCAACATCATTTTCTGAGCCCACTCTAAAATACCACTGTGAGCAATCGCACTCTCCCAAACTTGATAATCATGATAGATGCCAAGTCGATATGATGTTTCATTCTGGGCGTTTAGACATTTAGTCACCATTTTAGAACTCAGCTTTGCTTCTTTACTCTCAAGGTTCTCTAGTTTCCTTGAAACCTCTCTAACCTCTTCTTGGACTGATTCGTTTTCATCAAATGCTTTCTGTACATCAACATATTGGTGACCCAAATAGTGATCATACTTTGTGTCGCTCTTCTCCTCCTCTGCGTGCATAAGTTTCCAGATTAATTGAGCAATCTGAAGTCCTAGGTCATTCACATAGTCAAGTCTTACAGCATCATAACCTACCCAGTCAAGAATACTACATAGAGTGTCTCCGAGTATGGCGTTTCTTGCATGGCCAATGTGCCATGGTTTGGAGGGGTTGACTGCAGGATATTCAATAAGTGCCCTTTGGCCCTTGAACTCCTGACTACGTCCATAGTTTCCTCCCAACTCAAGAACACTCTCTATGGTCATCTCAGCCAACATTCCATGATCCAAAAAGATGTTGATGTATGGTCCCTTTGTTATGATTTCCTTAATCATTGGCTCCCTAGCTGCCAAGGCTTCGAGTTTGTGCAGGTGCTCTTTAACAATGACTACTGGTTTCTTCATCATTTGCTTTGCAAGAGTGAATGAAATTGTTGATGCAAGATCTCCTAATGCTGGATCTGGCGGTATTTCAATTGAATTTGCCACCATCCCCTCTGAAACTGAAAAAACCTCGGATAGCATTTTCACTACCAGCTCTCTAACAGTTTCCCAAGGGTTAATAGAAATCTCTTGCAATCAAATATCACCAAGAAGTATGTGGGATTGTGTAATGTTACTTCATAAATGAAACGCTTTGAATGCACATGTAGCGAATTAACCCTCTAATTCATACTTGTTGTCATGAAAAGACTTTAGATTTCCATTATGTTTTCAGAAATCGTGGCCCAAAAGAACTAGTATTTGGATGGCTGATTAGGGAATTATTTAATCAAATAAATTATTGAACAATCTACAAAGGGTTTATTTACTTTTTTTGTTTGCGCAGAGGTAATCGTTCGCCCGTTGAATGATTCACCAGTGCCACAAATGACAAGGATTCTCTCCACGCCAGCGGGAATCGACGCATTCGATCTACCACAGCTCTGACCGCAGTGTCACTCATCGAGTGTGCTGCATGGAGATGATTGGACTGGCCAGCAGACATTCAAAGACCCAAAAGAAGAAGGAGCACATTGGTTCGGCCAGCTATGTATGTAACGCTTGTAACTGTGTGGATGTTTATATTGACCACACTCGTGGAGAAGTGATTTGTTCTAGTTGTGGACTTGTTCTTTCAGACCATTCGATAGATATGGGTCCAGAATGGAGAGCCTTTACATCTGACGAGCAAAATGCCCGACAGCGAGTAGGAGGCCCAACAGACTGGAGCAAGTTTGACCAAGGTCTGACAACCACTATTGGTCGTCAAAATGTTGATGCATCCGGAAGAAAACTCACTTCAACAAGAAGAGCTGAAATACATCGACTTCGAAAATGGCAGATTCGTACCAAGGTGCACTCCTCTGACAAACGCAACCTTGCTGTTGCTATGACAGAACTCCACAGAATAAGCTCTCAATTGAGTATTCCATACTCGATTCGAGAAACCTCCGCCGTGATCTACAGGAAAGCCTTACGAAAGAGACTTACCCGTGGGCGTACCATTCTCGGAATGATTGCCGCTTCACTCTATCTCGCGTGTCGTGTTCATCAAGTTCCACGACCTCTTGAGGAAATCGTTGAACAGATACACATCACGCGGAAAGAACTCAGCCTTTGCGTTCGACTCATTCTTCGGTACCTAAACCTCAAGATACCCCATAGCAACCCTGCCGAGTTCGTTCACCGCTTTGGCACTGAATTAGAACTTCCAGGTGAGGCGAAAAAGAAGGCTATTGATATTCTGGAACTAGCGAGGGAGCAAAGACTCACAATCGGTAAAGATCCTAAGGGAATGGCGGCTGCAGCAATCTATGTTGCTAGTATTCTCACTGGTGCTAGACGAACCCAACTTGAGATTGCTCGAACTGCACGTGTCACTGAAGTGACCGTGAGGAACCGCTACAAAGAAATGGTTGAGAAGTTAGGAATCTCAACAACTTGAGCTTCAGAGGGGGTTTCCCCCTCTTTCTTCCTTTTTTAATGTTCATCTCTTGATTTTGAGCCTATTCTCATATTCTCCCTGTCGTATATAGGCTTATCATCTTAGATTCAAAACAAAAACTAGTGAGAGGAATCATGTCCACAAAGCAGTCCATACTGGGTGTCTGGCTAATTGAGCGAGGCAGTGGTAGGAATCTTGTGGCTAAATGCTACTCTGATGCAGTTAAACTGGATATGGACCTGATAGCTCCTTTTCTCTCTGCTACACATACTTTCATCGACAAAGCATCAAATGAAACTCTCAAGACTGTTGATACAGAAACAAATCGATATGTTTGGGAGGCTAATGATCATCTTCTCTTTGTAATGGTGGTTTCCAAAGCAGCCCGTCTTGGCCACATGCGTTTTATGCTTGAATACGCATTAAATGAATTCATGAAGAAAGAGGTTCCTCCTGATTCAGATGTTGCCACTTTGTTGAAGAATTGGCATGGTGCTCCAGGCACATTCAAGAACTTTGGAAGATTTGTTGACGAGCTTGTGACTCAATATGAGGCGACTGATGAGAGTCTTGTGGCTGGAAAATCCATGGACTGTCTTGAGGTATACAGTCATCTTTTCAGAGGCATAATGAAAGTAAAGGGTGGCAAAAAGAAGAAAGAAACCATTGTCAAACGAATGAAAGGTTTCACCGAACCTCTGCTCGACAGATATCCATTCCTACTCAAGGTTCCAATAGATATTGCTGGCATTGAAGTTCTAGACATCGATGTCAATACCGTTGCCTACCAACATCTTAGAGATTCTCTAGAGGAATTATTACGACTACTTGGAAAGGCTGTTCGCGAGATTGTGACTCCCAAAGCATACAAGGATATGCTGTTTGATTATGTCATGCCTTATGTGAAACATGATATACAAAGACTGCAAACCTACGCAATCCTGGATGATGTTGTTAGATATCTATTCTAGTCACTTTTCAAGGACAATGAGAGCTCTTTGAACTACTTGTCCCCTCTTTCTCTCTGGGATCGATTCTCGACCAGGTCTAATTTTCAAACGGGCATCAATATCCTTCCGACTCACGATTAAATCGCTGGGCAACATCTTATAGAGTGATACTCCCGTATCTCTAGTTAAATCACTGAATTTTATTGAAATAGATTCTTTCTCTGTCCGAATCACAGGAATTGTCATTGCTATGCGACCATCAGGTCGTAGTATCTTAGAGATCTGTTTGAGTACTTGAAGATAAAGCATTGTGAGTTCTTTGATTGTTTCTTCTGCTTCATCTCTTTTGGGTGGCTTCTTGAAGATTGGTCCAAGAATTGGCTCAAAGGCTACTGCATCCACCTGTTTCTTGACAAATGATGATAACTCTCTTGAGTCGCCAATGAGAATATTATAGTCTAGTTTCTCTCCAAGGTCCTTTTCAAGCCATTTCATATTTGATCTAGCGCCTTGGACCTGATCCCCATCGATATCAACACCTATACACCTCATTCCTAGGATTGCAGCCTCCATGAGGATTGTTCCAGTCCCGCAGAAAGGATCTAGAACTATGTCGCCTGGTCTAGCTCCAGAGAGGTTGAGCAGAGTTCGACAGATTTTCGGACTCGTGCTGATTTCAGCTGAAACAAATGGTCTTGATTCATCCCTATACTGTTGCAACATAGAATCATAGACGACATTGGTTCGTGCAATGTATAGTTTTGTTTCTGAGAATACTGCTAGAACCTCAGCATTAGGCGGAGTAAGTAATGCATTTCGAGCAATTGATTTAGGCCAGAGCGCAATATTCAATCTGTCCCTTACTCTTCTATCTGGTTCATCGTAGGCATAATAGTCTGCTCTTCTTGCCCCGTTCTCAATAAGGAGTTTCTTTACTTGATCATTCAGTCCCCGAGTGAACCTTCTGAAATTGATTGGAAATCCTCCATCTACGATAGGATAGGTACTGATCCCAAATCTGACCTTCTTCCCCTTGACTTTTGGCCACACGATTTTGAGCCAAGGACATTTGTTAATCTCCTTCAATGAATCCTTGCTTGCAGCCTTCTTAGCCGGATAAGCTTTCAATGGGATGTCTATATCATATTCCCAGATGACCCTACCAATTTTGAAACAACCTCCAAGAGCAGACTGCATATCTATAATCTGGTCTGCGTCGAGTTGTTGTCTAACTTCAATGACTGCAGCATTTCTTGAATGGTCCACAAGGACTCCATCAAACCCTCTGTCCTGAATATAGGTTAGGAGTTCAGCTATGCTGAGTAACCAATTCGAACCAAGTACTAATGCAAACTTTGTCATTTACTTCCTTTCTCCAACTCTTCAAAGAGGAACTTGGCGTAGAGTGCCCCCTGAAGTGGATTTGTAGATTCACTTATGAACGTAGGTTTGTATCCACATTCTTGAACAATCTCTACCAATGGAAGTATGTCCGGTCCCCACTCTTCTCCCAGCGGCCGATGAGCTACTTCACCTTTTCCAGTGAATGAAATTCCACTGATATGAAAATGCATGTTGTCAACAAAAAGTTCTCCCAATTCATCCTCAAAGCGATTCAAGACTTTGAGGTAGCTCTCTCTATCATTAATTTCTCCTTGACTTCTTGCATATAGGTGCGCCCAATCAATTGTTGGGATGCATCCATCCACCTCTTGACATAAACGAATGACCTGTTCTAAAGATCCGTATGCCGATAGTTTGCCTGCAACTTCAGGAGCCAGAAGTGCACCTCCACCCAAATCTCCTGCTGTTTGCCAGACGCTTTTCAACCCCTCTCTGATCACTGTATGAGCTTCAATCTCTCCTAATCCACCTAGGGACCCTGGATGAAACACAATTCGTTTCACATTCATCAGAGGGGCAAACTTGAGCGCTTTGATTAACCTCTTCTTCGATGATTCACGAATTCGAGAGGTTTTAGACGCGAGACTGATGTAGTATGCCGCATGAAGGCTCATGCTAACTCCTGATTCTTTTGCGAGCTTACCAATCAATCTAGCCTTTTCATCTTTGGTCTGCAATCCGTAAACTGCTGCATATTCAAGAGCGTCCATTCCTGCTTCTCTGAGGATTGTAAAAACACGTTGCACATTCCCTCGTGCTTCATTCGGATACCCTGCCGGACCAAACAGAACCTTATTCATAACTTGACCTCTACACTACTTGCGATACTGATGAAATAAGAGTAATTGGTTGTGCAGAACATTGTCCACAAGTCTTTAATTGAAGCTTTCTCTGGACAGCTTGGTAGAACAGTACTATGACAGAAATCTCGCCTGAAGCAGGAAAAACCAAGCGTTTCTATCCAATGGCATTTCTCTCAATTATCAGACCTCAGAATTGTATCATCGGTGGTCTCACAGTCATTGCTGGAGTGGCTATGGCTTATCGAATGGCTCAAGTTGGTAGTGGCATCACTGATTACCTGCATCTCTTCATTTATGGTTATATCACCTATTTCTTTGTGGCTGCAGGTGGTAATGTGGTGAATGACATTTTTGACATCGAGGTTGACAAGATAAATCGCCCACATCGTGCATTACCCAGTGGGAGAATGACTGTTAAGCAAGCATGGGCATATGTGGTTTTTTTGAGTATGACTGGACTCCTGTTTGCGATCTTGACCGGTCCGTATAGCGCATTGATTGTTTTCTGTTTCCTAGTAATAGGCTATCTTTATGCCGCCAAGGTAAAAGCACTAGGACTTGCGGGTAATTTCATGGTCGCATTCTCTTTTGCTTTTGGAATCTTATATGGTGCATTTGCCTACGGCGAAACTATTGGATTGCCATTGACCAATGCAATCCCGCTTCCACATTGGCTCTTCTTCTTTACGGCTTTCTTAATATTACAAGCTCGAGAAACTATCAAAGGTGCTGAAGACGTTGAAGGTGATCGAGCGAGAGATGTCCGCACAATCGCTAGGATTTACGGATATAATGTTGCCGCAGCAGTTTCTGGAGCCTTAAACTTCATTGGAGTCTTTAGCTATGTACTAATATGGGTCTGGGGGTTTGCGAGTTGGGATTTGTGGCCATTACTTCTTCTAGGGATGGGTGTTGTATTAGGAGCTGGAGTTGCTCCGCTGACAGGACCAGATAATAAAAGGGCACTTCTTATTGGCAGTACCTTAGATAAAATTGGTGCTCTGGTGGGTCTAATTGCCTTCATAATAATTTCACTCTATGGGGTAGCAATTTAATGGACCTGCCAAAATGTCCACACTAGGACAATCACGCATGCTATTGCTACTAATGCTGCCCATAAGGTCGAAGTATCATGAGCCTCTCTAATTCCGAATATCAATAAATAACCAGTCCAAAGGAACGCACCAGTTGTCATGATGTCTATTGTGAACCAAATACCTGAAGTATATGCCCAGTTAAGAAACTCTGGAGTGAGAATTGCTAGAGACCCTGGATCAAAGTTGATTACAGTACCATATGCTGGAAATGCAAAGAGAACTACTAATAGCGCAACCAATCGCACAAGAATCACTGGCATCATGCTGTATCCCACGACTGAAAGCGTCTTCATCTTACCTCCTGTACCACCAGTCAGCTTGAATGCAAAGTGTGCAAATGCAGTTCCAACAATCAAATAGACGAGTCCAATCATGATACTAGGCATCATTCCCACAAGTGCGACAATCCATGCCATTCCTCCTTGAGGGCTCAATAGTAAGTTGGCTGGTCCAATCTCCCCACTAGTTGCATTTACTATGACATTGGTTGTAATTTTGGAGGATAATGATAGAAAGAGTCCTGCAATAATCAGGGCATTTATCACGATTATCATAAATGGTCCTGCTGAATCAGGTCTCTGTCCTATGTCTCTATAAGTGGCTCCTGGTCTTCTGATTACTCCCCACATTCTTTCGCGGGTCCCCATGAATTTGACTTCCGGAGACTCTGGTCTCTTCAAGATTGGTAGAATCCGCTCAAGGGTTTCTTCTGCAATCGTTTCTTTGCAGACTGGACAGGTGGTTGCATCAGCCGGAACTGGGCTGTCACAGAATTCACAGCGCCGCACGATTAATCATCTCTAAAGGGGTGACGTACAGGATAAACTGTCGTGCCTTTCTATTTAAGCGAATTCCAGCTAAGTATATGTTCACCACATACCAAAGCTTTTGAAAATACCAGTTTTGTGTACAATAATGAATGGAATCAATGCATCCCACATACTCTGGAATGCGTTAAGAATAATCGCATAGCTTAGGATGAATTCAACTGTCAGGAACGGCATTGCAATGGCTCCATATATGAGATTGATTGGAACCATTAGTAAAAGCCGGAGAATAAAAGCTGAGAGCATTAACGTCCCATAAAATCTTGGTCTGGATAAGGACTCCCCTCTTGATTCGTTTCCCAATCTACGCACACCAAGCCATGGAACCAGAATCATTGGCAAAGTAGCTAATATTTTGAATATTGGTCCAATTGCTGTTGGGTCATATAGGAATAATCCGAATGTACCAGCAAATGCACTAAGCATCCCTACCCAATAACCACCTAACAGGAACGCAATAATCCAAAATATTGAAACTGGATCAAAGAGAGCTATCCCCCACCCTGGTATTCTGGGAACAATGGACGCTATTGGCGCAACAGCTATGGAGAGCGCAGCCAATACGCTTGCTGTTACGATCTTCTTTACCTTCTCAGCGCTTTCTGAAGTCTTTGTGAGGTCCATGTCATCACGAACCTCATCCTTTACAGTCTGATCCGGTACTCTGGGGGTTCCATGGGTGGTAATGTCGACCATGCTCTTGGAGCCTTGGGTCCGTACTTATTAATTTACCCATAAAACACTAACTACCCAAAAATGAGTAAACCTCCTATGTCAGATCGTCTAAGAGTCTCTCGTTCCTTCCTGGGAAATCCTCAGATGATGCGGGTCTGAATCTAGGTCTCCTCATCATTTGAAGCAGTTTTCTTGTTGGTTCTAACCAGTCAGGATTAATTCTCCATTCAGCCCAGTCAATACCTGATGTTAATGAGGTTCTACTCAGAATCAATCTTGATGCTACCAATTCATTCATTCCATTCAATATGGTGCCAATCGTGACTGCACCCACAATAGGCCTTTCTTGACGTGCCGCTCTCAGGAGGTCTGCTGTTGTGACCCAATTACCATCTTCAATGAGAACTTTCAATACTCTCGATCTGACAGGATCTGATTCAATTGCACCTTTCAGAGGCGCTAGATTTATCGGTTGAAGTCTTCGAGTAGTTGATTCTGGTCTTGACCAAGCATCTGAATCGTGGTCTTTATGGAATGAACTAAAATCCATACTAGTGCACCATTCTTTCCTCGAGTCTAATCCTTTTGAAACACAGTATTATCCCAAATTTCGGTTGTGCAGATACCTTACACAACCCTTTAAAGCATCTGTACTCTTGTGCTATTGATTGTGATGAGTGTACGGGAGCCTTTGGTTGGACTGTTTAGTAAAAGTTTCGAAAAACCATCTGATTTGTTATGTTGTGCATTTGGACTTCGAAATAGTGAGATCGATACGTACTTTTCTTTAATGGATGGTCCAAAAACAGTCGAGCAGATTAGCGAGATTATCGGAAAAGACAGAAGCACTGTTCAACGGGTGTTGAACAAACTTCTCAATAAGAATCTAGTTGAACGTACAACACATTTCATAGATAGAGGCGGATATTATTATGAATATAGCGCGAAATCATCTGAAAAAGTAAGAAAGGAGATTCTGTCTCAATTAGATGAATGGTATGAAGCAACCAAAAGCTTCTTGTTACGAAGCTGGCCGCAGACGCCTCAGTAATCTTACTACCTGAGGCAGTCTTTGATGTCGATAATACCAGTGAAGTCAAACACAATTGCACTTACCACTCTTGCAATGATTGCAGCAGTAGGCATCGTAGTAAGATATGCAGTTCAGATACCAATTATCCCGAATGCAGTTGTTCTGACTCCTGGATTTATGTTTTCAATTCTAGCAGGCATAGTTGGAGGAATACCTGGAGGAGCTATCGTTGGAGCTATTATTGGAGCCTCAGGGGCTCTATCAGGTACAGAAATGCCTCTTCTGCCCATGTTTGGTAACATATGTCTAGGAATTGGTTCTGGTTATGCTATCTACTTTGCTAATCGAGATGACGCAAAATACTATGCCCTGGTAATTCTTGGTAGCGGGTTGATTGGTGGTTTCATGCCCACAATAACTGTATTCTCCTCCTTTGTTGATCCATTTATTATCAATCTGATTGCAGCATCTATTGATATGATCCAAGCATTTCTTTGGGCAGTCATTGGACTTTTTATTGAGAAGACAATCATCCGCCCGATAGCTGGGCAATATCTTTACTCAGATGGTAAAATTCGAGAACTAAGTGAAAAGGAAGTCTAGTACAATATGACAAATACCAAAAAAGAAACTAGAACTGTGAATATTGACATACGGAAAGACCTCTTTGGTGCCAATGAGAATGCAGCTGCTTTGAATGCTGAAACTTTCAAGAAGCATGGCATTGTGGCTATTGATATTATGGGATCTGTGGGGACTGGAAAAACTCAGTTGATTGAAACACTCTGCGATCATCTTCGCGATAAATATCGCATTTTGATGCTTGCTGGCGATTTGGCGACAACAATTGATGCAGACCGTGTCGCATCACATGGTGTAGATACTGTGCAAATCAACACTGGTACTGCCTGTCACTTAGATGCAAGGATGGTCAGAGTAGCACTTCAGAATGTTAATCTGGCTGATTATCAGGTCATATTTATTGAAAATGTTGGGAACTTAATCTGTCCTGCTGGGTACTCTTTGGGAGTGGATAGGAAACTAGTTGTTGTGAGTATTACGGAAGGTCCCTACATGATTCGAAAACATCCACTTACAATAAAACATGCAGACATGGTGATAATCAATAAGATTGACCTAGTCGAAGCACTAGAGTTTGATATTGACGCCTTAGAAGCTGACATTCGTGAAGTTGATGCTGCTATACCAGTACTTCGAGTTAGCTCAAAGACGGGTGAAGGTATTGACCAGTTGATTAAGGTCTTGAACCTATGAAACGACTATTGAAGAAGTTGCTTTAATGCTGCCTTGACACCTTGGATATGACCTGCACCCAGCACTGCTACAATTCTACCCTTAACATCATTCAATATGAAATGTAATGCGTTTGCTACATACTGGTCTCTCTGCTCTATCAGAACGTTGGCTAGACCTGGAAACTCTGATCTAAACTGCTCCATTAGGTCATTCACAGCCCTGTCCTCCTTAAGCATAGCAAGCAGATCGCTTGCTCCACCACCTTTGATATCCTTTGTTGCATCTGGCAGCATTTCAGTTAGTTTGTAAATCTCATCCACAGAAACTTGCATCATTGCATGAACTGTTGCCATCATTGGACGGTCTACTAGAGCGATTTTTGCACCAACAGCCCTACCTTCCTCTATTGCTGCTATCATCTCATCTCCTACATCAGAACCAGTTATTTCACTCAAGCTCTTCTCCAATATGGCAAGCTGCTGCATCAAATCTTGTGCCATATCACCTGAACCGGTTTGCACAATATCTCCCTCATCTGGAGGATTCATTAATTGATTGTATCTGTCATGGTCCAACTCCACTGCTACAACATCTGGTCTAATTTCTTTTACTACTCGTCTTGCTTCTTCGACACTCTCAACATCAGTATGTATGACGGAAACGAATACTATTCTGTCTGATTCAGCTGCCACGCAAAGACACGCTCAAACTATGGAGTGCATACCTAGATATTTTCTTTTTGTAGAGCATAATTTGATAGTAAACGTTTATTGGTAAAAGTTAGTTCTTTGTGGGTCTAAAACAGAGATTAGTATTAAGAGAAGGTTTTTCACGAACCTAACGTTTACTACATACTAACAATCAACCAAGGGAGTAGGAAGAAAATCATGATATCTGATCTTGAACTTGCATTTGCAAAGTTGATGAACCCGCGCATGAGCGCTGGATTAATGGTCCTTTATAGTCTTCTTGAGGACTTGAAAGGGAATCCCATAGAGCCTCGTCGAGTCCGAAAGGCAGTTGACAATCGCATTGATAAAAGACGAGTTTCAAAACAGTCAGTCACCAATGCTGCAAGGCGTCTTGAAGAAGCTAACATCATTGAACGAAAGGAAAACAGGTACACAGTTAATTTTGGGTATCTGATATCAGTACTACTTAACACAGTTCTTGAAATGACACATCGTATTGATGATCTTGAAGATGAAATCTCTATGTTAAAATCAATAGAACGATAGACCTCCCTCTTTTACTCTCTGTCCTGGTTGATCCTTAGACGTGAAACACTTTCCGTACTATTTGTGTTATACGCCCGTTTACCTTATATGAGCTAATGTAATGTAAAATTCCACCCACAACCCTCGTTGTGGTTCGGAGGAAAGACATATGTCTGGTAAACCAACCGGAGTTCTGATATTAGCTATTCTTCAGCTAATCGGAGCTATATCATGGCTAGCCCTAGGAGCTTTTCTGCTTATGGCTGGAGCAATGCTGCTCCCAATTTTTGGGATGCTAATGGCATTCTTCCCATTGATAATTGGTATCATTGGGTTAATCCTATTCTACGGGCTATGGACATTGAAGGGATGGGCCTGGTTATGGGCACTCATCTTCAACTTGTTGGGTGCTGTAATAGGTCTATTAGGAAACCTTACTGACATAATGAATTTGATTTCATTAGCTATCAGTGTAATAATAGTGATCTATCTACTGATTCCTTCTACAAGAGCTGCTTTCAAGTAGTTAGTAGAATTCAGTTGATACTGATTAAGGAGTTCTAATTAGCTCAACTGGTTAGAACTCCCCCTTCCCTCTTTTTTTAATATAAAATCAAAAGGACTAGGTTCTAAACATCCTGTTAATAATGGATTGTAGCCTATTGTCTAGATGATGTTTCTAAATCCAATCTTGCTGCTCAACTCTAGCCAAGAAGATTGATTCTCTGACCAAGTCCCTTCTTCTTTGCTGTATCATATACTATCTTTGCAGCTGCAATGTCCTGGGCAGACAGTCCTGTGGAATCAAATAATGTAATTTCGTCATCTGACTCTCTTCCAGACTTCTTTCCATTTATTATCTCACCAATCTCTGCATGAATCTTTGATTCATTGATTATTCCTTGATTCAAAGCATGCTGAATCTCACCTATCTTACGACATTGTTCTAAACTATCAACAACAATCTTTGAAGCACGAGTCATGATATGCGGATCAAGTTCTTGCTTTCCAGGTCCATCGGCTCCTATTGCATTGATGTGTATTCCATCGTGGATTGAATCTGCATTGATGAGCGCTTTTCTTGAGGGCGTTGCAGTAACAAGAATATCCGAATCTGGAACAGCAGCATCAGGTTTGTTTACAACCTGAATATCGATTGAGAGTTGCTTGGACATCTGATCTTTATATCGGGTAGCCATTTCCTGCTTAATATCCCAAACTTTCACGTTTTGAATATCAAATAGCTCCCTCAACGCAAGAAGCTGCATACATCCTTGAGTTCCAGCACCAACAATACCTATTCTTTCACTATCCTTCCTAGCAAGAAAACTTGCTGCAACTGCTCCAGCTGCACCAGTTCTGTATGCTGTAATATGGGTCCCATCCATTATTGCTAATGGCATACTTGTTTTCAAGTCAAGAAGAACTATCACTGCTATTCCTGGAGGGAGTCCTTTCTTTTGGTTGTCATAGAATCCTGATGCTATCTTGGTGCCCATCAATCGAAAATCCTCCACAAAACCTGATTTAATGTCTACTTCTCCATTATACTGATGGACATCAAGGTGCTGAACACTTGGCATCTGTACTCTCCCATTAGCAAAAGCCGAATATGCTACCTTAACAGCGTCAATTGCTTCTCTCATAGACAAACAAGCGCTGACTTCAGATTGGGTCAAAATTATCGTATCTTCCATAACGAATCCTCGCTTACGCGCTATAAAAAAAGTAACTTCGCAAAATAGATTATGGCTCATCTTCTCTTGCATTGAAAAAGAAATTTTCGTCTTATAGATAATCTTCTATGTAACCAATTTGATAAGTGTGATTTTCGATTGCATATCACTGCTATTTTCATTTGCTTTATAATTCATTATAAGCTAGATAACATTGCCATTTTCGCAAAGGGAGATTGTATTATGGAAGTAGTGTATCGGTCTGCTGTTTATGGATTTCTTGAGTTCATTTTGGAGAAGGAAAGGATTAGTGGAGAATCCTTGGGTCGAAAAATTCTAGATTGTGGAGCAGGTGGTCAAAGACCTCCTATTGGACTTTTTTCTGAGTATGGTTTTGAAGCATTTGGAATAGATATCTCCGATAGTCAGGTTGTAGCAGCCAAAGAGTTCTGTGAGGGTCGAGGACTATCTGTTAAATTCTCGATTGGCGATATGAGACGCATTCCATTTGATGACGGTTCTTTCGACCTCGTCTATGAATTCTACTCGATGGTCCACTTGACAAAAAGTGATATTCTCAAGGCTATTCGAGAGATGAAACGTGTGGTTAAGAAAGGAGGTCACCTCTTCTTCGGGTTTGCCTCACGTGACACTTGGCCAATCACAGGGGAAGAACGCGAGAAAAACGAGTTCTGGTTGTTTGAACATGATGATTTAGAAGTTGTACATAGCTTCTTCAACGATGATGAAATCGATGAGTATCTTGAAGGTTTGGAGATTATGAGGATAGATAAAGTGGTTAGACATGACTCTTGGTGGTGGTCTAGACTCTCTAAAGAGGACTGGATGAACTATTATGCTGATAATTGGACTAACCACTCTAGAGAAGAATGGGAGAAGATCTATGACCGACGTTCGGAACAGAACTATACGCACATCTTCTACATCTGTAAGAAACTCTAATGTTTCTGAGGAACCTATTCTTCGAATATGAATACATCTTCAATTCCAGACTTCAGAGCCCTCGCAACCTTGTACGCTAATCTTAACGATGGGTTGTATTTACCCTTCTCAAGGAAGATTATTGTTTCTCTGCGAACTCCAACTTGCTTTGCAAGTTCTTCTTGAGTCAGGTTTAGCTCGTTCCTGAGTTCTTTCATCCGGGTCTTCATCAAGAGGTTCAATCACCTCTTCTATCATAGTAAATATAGGATAAAACAAAGGATACCATACTTGCTATGAACAGCATGCTGAATACAATTGGAAATGTTCCTATCGATTCAAATGAAACGACATAGACCAGTGAAAAAGCCATCGTGATTGTGATTATTGCGAAAGAGTTCCTACATGCACGATTGATATTGCTCTCAATCCTTTCATCTGTTCCAGTCCCTGCAAAGGCACTTAGAAACCCCACAAACCCAAAGAAGCCATAGAATCCTAGATTCCCAGTTATGGGACCTAGAAATCCCAAAAGTCCCAAAAATCCTAAGCAACTTACAATGTTAAACCTCATACTTTACACCATGTTAACTATTTCTAACGTTATATATTTCTAACATTTGCCTTTAACCTTTACTATTCAAACAATAATCCCCCACTCAAACTAAACCGACTGATAGGAAAGATTCAAGCGCTATTCTTACAACATATCTCCGAGGACCAGAGAGATGGAATATCATTTTTGCTCCTGCTGTGGAAGTGCTCTTGTTTCATGTGAGAATGAGGAGTGGGAATATGAGTGTATAAGATGCGACAAGAAATACTATAGCAATCCTGTACCTGTTGTTGCAGCGCTTGTCTTCAAAGATGAGAAATTGGTGATAGTAAACTCAAAGAACAAAGATCTCTGGGGATTGCCTGGAGGTTTTGTTGAAATCGGTGAGTCACTCGAGGATGCTATTATCCGTGAAGTTGAAGAAGAAACTGGTTTACGAATTGGAGTCACAAATTTTTTAGCATCTTATCCTCTAAAAAAAAATCAAACAGAGATGGTGTTTATTGTGTTCATCACTAACGTGCTTGAAGGTGAACCTTTAGCTGGTGATGATGTAAAGGAATTGGAAATACTGCCGCCATCTGATGCTTACCACCAATTGACAGGGAAATATGCCAAAAAAGCGGTTGAAAAGTGGATGAGTCTTTCCGCAGATTTATGAACCTTCATAACTATCTTATTGACAGAGCATTTGGAGGGTTTAAGGTTGAGAGAAGCCATGTCCTCACACAGTCATAAAGGACTAAACCTCATTGCTGATTTGTGTATCATCGAAGGAGTTGTACTGACCGGTTCTGGCGCACTATTATTGGTGTTCGGCTTCATATTTGCACTTATTCTGCTTATAGCTGGCATTGTCATGGTTGCTATGGGCTATTATCTTGATGACCTAAGAAAATTCGCTTGGTGGGTAGTAATCATAATTAATTCTCTCTCGCTTGCTGGAACTTTCATAGGCACTGCCCTCAATAGCAATATGTTTCATACCCCTCTCGGATTAAGTGACTTTGTTACGTTCGTTATCAATATACTCTTGAGTTTCCTAATAGTAGGATATCTTCTGAGAAGCAATGTCAGAAAGCTCTTTTTTGAATGACTAACATCTCAATGGTCGCAGACAAGTGAAAATGAAATGGGGCCCAGGGGGGGAATTGAACCCCCTTCAAGGGAGCCACAATCCCTTATGCTGCCGGTACACCACCTAGGCCATAGTTATCGTGGCAAATGAGGCTCTGTGATTTTCTCTTATCAACTTATCTCCAAGTACATAACTAACTGTTTTCAGGACCTCAAAATCCACCTATAGACAGGTCAATCTTTTTCAAGAATTCCATATCTTTCTACAAACTTTGGATAGTGGATGTCCACAGTCACTACACCATTTGCTCTCATAGATTAAGTAGGAAGGTATACTGGTCGTCGTCAATACTAAGCTTACTCTCAATCAGCTTGCCAGTTTTGTGAATGAAGTCAATCATTTTGATATTCTTTGGATGTACATAGGCAATGAAGGCACTAACGCCTTTGCTCTTAGCGATTCGCATCATTTGGTTCAAGAGAAATGTACCAATACCCATGTTTTGATACTCATCTTGTACAAGTAGGGCGAATTCAGCTTGATTGGTGCTCCTATCTAACAGGTATCTCCCAGCTGCGATAATCTTCTCGCACTCCTCATTGTTGTCTAAGACCCCAACAAGTGAGATGTCCGATTCTTGATCTACATAGTAGAATTCTTGCAGTGTCTGTCGACGGAGACTTCTAAGAGGAGTAAGAAACCTGAAGAAAATAGACTCCTCACTGAGACCGTAGAAAAGACCTTTGATACGATCCGCATCATCTGGTCGTATCAATCTAGCATGAACTGTAATTGGGCCTTCTGGTCCTTCAAAATCTTGTTGTGCCTCATACTCCGTTGGGAAGTATGTTCCTCTGGAAAGGAATGGCACTTGATCCTCAAACACATAGTGCATATCTTTTGCCGCTTCTAGAAGTCCATTTCTATAATCTGGATGTGCTATCGCAATGAGAGATAGTACACGCTCCCGAATATTCTTCCCACGAAGAGTAGCTAGTCCATATTCCGTGATGATGACATCCACATCCCCGCGTGTTGTAACAACTCCTGCTCCCTCACTAAGACGTGGCACAATTTTTGAAACTGTACCATTCAAAGCTGTGGACTTGAGGCAGATTATTGATTTACCACCCTCGGATCTAGAGGCTCCCCGAATGAAGTCCACCTGGCCACCAATACCACTATAGAACGAATGGCCAATTGAGTCTGAACAGACTTGTCCAGTCAAGTCAACTTCAAGTGCTGAATTGATTGCCACCATTTTCCTGTTCTGGCTGATGACATAGGGATCATTGACATAGGCAGTTTCTCTGAAATCAAACAGTGGGTTATTGTTCACATATTCATAGAGCTTCTTTGTGCCCATGGCAAAACTAGCTGTTACTTTTCCTCTGTTGATGCTCTTCTTCATATTAGTGACAACACCACTCTCAATTAGGTCGATGATACTATCACCGAATGTTTCGGTATGAATTCCCAAGTCCTTCACACCAGAGTTAATGAGATTAGATGTTACCGCCTTCGCAACAGTACCTATACCAACTTCAATGGTTGATTCATTTTCAATGAGTTTCGCTGCATATTCCCCTATTCGGTTCTTTATCTCGCTCACCTCAGGTGATTCAAACTCTCTCAGAGGTTCCGTGTGTAACACAAGATAGTCCATATCTTTCACATGAATAAATGAATCACCATGCGTTACAGGCATCCTTTCATTTACTTGAGCAATCACCATGTCTGCATGTTCTGCCCCTGTCTTTGTTATATCCACAGATATCCCAAGTGAGCAATAACCGAATTCATCTGGAGGACTAACCTGAATCAATGCTACATCTAATGGGATTCTCTTAGTTCGAAAGAAAAACGGGATGTCCGATAGTGGCGCGGGTGTGTAGTCGGCGCGGCCTTCTGAAACAGCACTACGGATGTTATCTGAAACAAAGAAGGTATTATGCCTAAACTGAGTCTGGAACTTTGGATCTGCGGAAGGCGTGTTACCAATCGTGATTAGATGGACAATCTCATTATCAGCCATCTTATCAGCATTCTTTCCTAGTTCCTGAACGAGGTGATAAGGAACGCCGCAGCCAGTTCCAAGTAGGATTCGGGCACCCCTTCTGATTTTTGAAATAGCCTTGTCAGCTATAACAATCTTATCCTTGTACTTCTCAGTCCAATCTCCTTTGGAATTCATTTCCTATCGCCTCAGGTTAAAATAACCTGTCCAAACGAATAGATTTGAGCGTTTCGAGTTAAGCTTTGAGGAACCTAGGAGTCATGTCCGAGTAACCTGAGCAGTGTAACCTCACTGAGTAATCCAAGTCTTTCAGCAATGGATTCCACTGCTTTCACTGCAGGTGATTCTCCATTAAGCTCAAATAATGGAGCTCCGCGGTAGTTGACTTTCGAGAGTTCTTCATCACTGGGGATTAATCCAATGAGCAGCATGTCTTCTGCTGCAAATTGATTTCCTAATTCCTCCTCCATATCTAAAGGAAACCTATTCCCAATCACTACAATCTTTTTAAACTCGATATGAACCTCCTTTGCTAAGTCCCTTATCCTCAAGGCTGCCTCAAAAGCAGCTCTTGAAGGGTCGACAACAATAATGAGAACATCCACATTTCGATTTGTACGTCTACTCAGATGTTCAAGACCCGCACTCATATCTAACAAGGTAATCTCATAGTTCTTGCTTAGGGTATCCAAGATTTGTGTTAGGAGCCGATTTACATAGCAATAACACCCTTCTCCTTCGGTTCTCCCCATAGCAAGGAAGTCAAACTTTGGGTTCTCGACGAGTGCTTCGAATATCTCTCCCTCAAGAACATCTTGTTTCGCTACTTCTCCCGAATATGTGCCCTCATCTATATCCTTACGAAGCCTAGTCGCAATTGATCCAACTGACTTCACTACTTCTATTCCAAGTGCTCGTGGGAGATTCATAACCGGGTCAGCATCAACAACGAGAAGGTCTCTTTTTGTCTTCTCAGTGACGATGCGTGTAAGAAGAGCAGCTGTTGTTGTCTTTCCCACACCACCCTTGCCTGACACCGAGATTACGAGACGTTCTCTCATATGAGTTAATTTCACTCCTCTTTCCATTTTCCCTCTTGAAGAAATTTTGGAATCCCACTTGAGTCACGTGGACCAACTTTGACAGTCCAACCACTGACCTCCTCTGTTTCGCCGCTGATTCTTGCAGCCATTCCTGGACTAATCAATATCTTGTGATTCACTTTTTCAGCCACTTTATATTCCTCTAGAGCTTCAGCGACACCATCAGCTGTTAGCTTTCGACCCGCCACTGCAGACTGGACACTCATTCCCTCTGTATCAACCACAAGCAAGTATGCATTGACACCTGCTTGCTTGATGTCACTCTCGACAGTAAAGTATGTCAGAGCAAAATTAGTTGTATACATTACAGGTGATTCAGAATCCACTTCTCCAAATTCCATCAATCCTGGCTCGACTGCTACTGGCTTTACAGGATCTGTGTAGAGGTTGCTACGGAGAAATGTTAGAGGGAGATTGGTCCACATATCTACGCTGTGCAAGACAAGTATGTCTGTGTACCTTACGATCTGAGCTGATGCAGTTAGGACTTCATCCCATTTAGTCAGCTCAGGGGCTTCGTCCTTCTTATAATCCGCCCAGACTGTAATTGGAGCACCAAGTATTGGATAACCGAGTAGCTCGTTGTCTTCGATTATTGATGAACGTCTCAATTGTGTGAAATCATCAACTGTATTTCCAAGACCTGTTCTGGAAGTGGTACCTGGGTCGAGGACAATATCCTCCACGCCTATAGCACGAAGCGTACCCACAAGTGAAGCAAGATTGTTAAGACTCCCCGGTGCACATGCCACAAGTGGTAGATTGTGTTTGGCTGCAAGCTCACCAACTTCCGCCCATGTTTCTAAGGTGGCTGCATAGAGCAGAGGACGTTTGTCTGCTATAGCTTTAGCTGCTGCAGCAAGCATCTTTGGATCTAAGGAACAGAGAATTATTGGCCAGTCAGTCAGTTTGGTCAGTTTCTTTGCTGCGGCAGCAAAGGTCTTTGGGTCTTGAGAAACCCCCCTAAGAGCAATCCCATCAAGATGGAGGTTTGTACCAATATAGACATAGGTCCATTCTTCTATGGATTTGACTCTCGCAGCCAATCCCTCTGCATCAAGTGTGTCTGGTGCATCAAGGAAGAATGCAGTTGGATTGCTCCATCTCAAATCATGCCGATAGAGTACTAGTTTTCCTCCAACACTCACAGCTTTCTCCCCAGTCCCGATTACAACTTCTCTGATTGGCGGTCGAACTAAATTCTTGAGTTTCTCTAGTTTCTTTGCATACTTTGCCTCATCAAACAGAGGTGTACAAGTTTTGAGTTTAACTGTGTGTTCAGCCATCTTTGTAGCAAACGCCATGCAGTTTGCCTCACCACAAACTTGACAGTTTGTACCTGGGAGGAGTGGGTAGATCTCAAGTGGTCCTGGCAATTTAGCCATTATGTTCCCTCCGGTATTGATAATGTTGTCCAATCTGGATAGTCTTCTGGTTTGATTGATTGTCGTTCCCTCATCCAATCCACCAGGTCATGTACAGTCTTGATCGCAGCAGGATGCATCATCATGAAAAGATCGTTACCTGCTAGCAATAAAGCTAGAGCAGTGACACTCTCCCAGATTGGACCTCGGAGTTCTCTTGGACCCAACTCAGGATTATTCATCCAAGCCTCTCTAGCGGCCCATGCATTAGTTGTGCCTGAGCTGATGGGGAATCGTAGCTCCTCGTCTCCCAGCAGCCCTGCAAGTCGCATCCTTTGCATTATTGTAAAGGCATATTCTAGACCATATCCAAGAGCTGCAGTTGTAGGATCTATAACTATCTGCTCTGGAGTCAACCATTCGAAGAGTCTTCTATTGAGTTCCTTTTGTTGATTAATGTCAATCGAAGTCCATGACAAAACTACTTGATCATGTTTCTTGGCTGCTTCTGCAATTTCCTCGTAGACATCTACTGTTGCAGAACATAGAAGCGTCCTCTCACCTTCACAGACTTCAGCCGCCTTTGCTAAAACTGGTCCGTCTTTTTCAGGGTCCCCTGCAGATCCAATCAAGATTGGTACTTTTACAGCTTGAAGAACCTCTTCAATTGTCTTGGCAGCATCTTTTGGTGAGGTGTCACCAAGCTGGCGATCAGTGCTAATAAGATGGAGCGTGACCACATCTGCACCAAACTTGTCGACAACTAGTTTTGCCCACTCTGCTGGGTCGTCAAGAACCTCTTTGTAATGCATCTTGACCATCTTTGCTAGTGAGATAGGCATGTCAAAAACATCTGCAGCAATTATGGGTGGGTGTTTTGGAGGTGCTTGAAACAAGTCCCAAGCCGGAGCAGTATGTCCTCCAATTGTTACAGTTTTGCTTCTTGTTCCACCTTGACCTTTCTTTGCTCCAAGAGTGATTTCTTGGATGACCTGCGTGTATTCACCCAATGGTGGTGTGAATGAAGCTGGGATTAATGACTTAGGCATTTCAAGTGCTGGACGAGCTGCAGCCTTTGCTATCTGTTGTACCATAGGTCGGAGAGCAAGTCTAAGCTCGTCAAGCTCTATAGTAACATTCTCAAGGACAAGTTCAGCAAAATCGCCGAACATATCATCCAGCGAAGTGGTCCTTTCCTTGTCTGTTGTCATTTCTTCTTGTCACCTTTTCCCGTTCTCCGGATAATTACTTTCTCAGCATAGATTTTGGCGTTCTTGAAGATAATTTCAAGTCCACCACCTACGCCTCCAACCATGGCTGTCATCTCTCCTGGAACTGCTATATAGTCAGTCCCGGCATCAGCCGCTAACACGGCTGCTTCAGCTTCTTCTTCCAACTCAACCCATCGGTTAACAACAGGATGACTCTTTTGTTTAAGAAATTCCTTAAGGTCCCCAATATTCATCGCATCATTCTCTGTGGCTATCCTATCCCTCACATCCTCAGGTATGAAGTCTACGATCCTCTCCATTACAGATTGAGGAACCCATACAATACGATTCCATCCATCATCAACCTGCAAGAACTTAGGAGATCGCATATATTCGATTGATATGCCATGGAATCCAGGAACCTGACGACCGCCAGCTGTTGAGTCCGCCATGCTTGAGAAAGGCAGTCCATTGACTGTATCACCCTTGAAGTCACGATGCACTATTCCTAGACCATCCACTTCTGGAATCACGAAAGCAATGGCCTCAAAACAGCCACAACTAGTATGAGGTTTTTCAAAGGCACTATAGAGCGCAACCGAATTCACTTTCCCAAGTGACTTCTCAGTGTATGCTTGATTGACGCCAACATACTCTCCACGAAACTCGTCTATTGTTTCACCTTTCGGAATGGCATAGAGAGGTCCCTTTGGATCAACTCGAGCTGCTGCTCTGCCATCAAACCAACTAATTGCTCCACAATTGGCATATCTCTGTGGTGTGATTGTACAGACATGTGTTGGAGCGAATGACTGACAGAGTGAACATCCATAGAATGTATCGACTTCTGTATCACTGAGTCCTCGTGCACGTTCATCTCGCTGATTATATCGATTTATTGCATCATCATAGCGTTCAGCAACTACCTCTGGATCTGTGATGAATGTCACTTGAATTCTTTCAATGATGTTCATCTCACTCTTGAAAAGCCTCATCAAGACCTTTCCTAGAAAATCAAATGAGTTGAATCCCTTCTCAAACGACTTCTTGCTGAGCCTTAACCAGATGTCATATCGCTGGTTAAGATGCATCATACCTTCTACGAAGTTGACATATTCATGAATACGTCTCTCAATGACTCCTTCTAGATCTGGCTCAATCTCCTTACCAGCTACTTCGACAACTATTCCAAGAGGATGGTAACTTCCTTCCTCCATGTCTTTCAAATCAGGACCTATTATGGTGACTTTTTCATCCTCGATATCGCCCATATCCCGAGCGATTGCAAGTTCGAATTTCTGTTCCATCTTCGGTCCACCGAGCTCGACAAACATATCTTTACCGCGAACTCGCTCACCTTCATATACCACACCAATATCTACAGGAATGTCTTCGAATGACAAATTACTTACCTCCTCCTACGAGTTTAAGAATCTCGTCGAGAACAGCATGATACTGCTTCTCCTTCATATTCGGGAAGGACCATTTTGCATGAGGCTGATAATGTCGTCCTAATGCTATTGCAGTTAGATGAGTCCCAAAGTTCATCACAGAAGAGAGTAGGGTCCACTGCATATAATATGGGAGTCCATAGATGATTACCATATCGTATGGTCCTGTCCCAGATGGTCCTACCCAATCGGGGTCTTGTAACCGGAGTGCCAACTCCATTGCTCCCATTGATCTAGCATTCTCGAAGTCTTTCTCCAAGAACGCTTTGATTGCGCCACCAGTTGCAATGACAGGCATCTTCATTGCATTTGAAAGGGCAATTGCATAGTCAATCATATCACCCGTTCCATGCTTTTCTGTCACAGCCTCAGAACCCACAATCAGAAGTGGTTTCTTGGCTTTTGAGAGGTCTCTCTTGAGGACTTCAGGTTTTGTAAGCGATTTAGCACTATCTGGCCCACAAATCTCTCCTGTCTGCCAAGGTACAGGTCTCATCACCATTAGGTTCCACCTCCCATTATTTGCTCCTTTAGGAGTGTTGGGTCTATAATCCTCCGCTCTTTCCACTTGTTCTCCTTCATCTGAGCCAGTATCTTGTCTTTCAGAGTGATTGGAATATCCGTATCACGTCTGATGTATTTCCAGACATCATCAGGGAAGAAGCCATAGTATTTCTCATGAATATCGATATAATGGCTTAGTTTAATTGACCGTCCCTTTCCTGTATCGTTGGGTCGAAGAACAAGTTTCGCTGTCATTACATTCGCTTCTGCAACTGTTTCTGCTGCATAGAACAAATGTTCTGGACCCGGCGCAGTCAACACTCGATCTCCAGTACGTGCATCATAGACTGTCCAAGCTCTTTCTTCTTCAGCTTTTCCAAGCAACATTCTTCGGTATTTCGAACCGTGTGGCCCCACAATCACAGGAACCCCGAGTCTCCAGAAACCTGAAGCAATCGAAGCCGCTTTCTGAGACATAGCTCCCCAAGAGATACCAACTGCACCCACACGATTGTGAATATAATCGGCTATCTCTGCGTAATTTCCACGAAGGTTTCTTTTAGCGAAGATTGCTGCAATTTTGATAGCAGCACCAGCGATATGTGGATTGGATACGCATGATCCGACGTTGAGTACGCCGCCTGCATCGAATTCACCACTACGTCGCTCGTAGATTGATTGTCCGTTCTCATCTTTTACATGTCCAGCTGATATTGCTGCGCAACCTGATGTTACGATGATATAACGTCGTTTAGCAAACTCTTCAGCCATGTCATGAACATCCTTACCTCCCTGGGGGTAATTTGCACAACCAACATGCGCAATCACACCAGGTATCTCACCAAAGACGATTGGCTGACCGACATTTCTGATTTCAGTGTCTTGGATAGCTCCTCGACCAGTCCGCACCATGTGTGTTTCATCTTTGCAATCTTGCTGAGCTGCAACAACCATCCAACTGTGTAAATCGTAGTCATTTGGACACGCAGACTCACAACGTGCACATCCAATGCAGTTCTGATAGACCTCCCGGAGTGGTTCAAAATTGCCTAACTGAGCTGCAAGTACAGCTTCCATTACAGGTTGATCATTTGGACATGCCCTAATGCACTCACTGCATTTTTTACAATTTTCAGCCATCTTCTGAATCTGTTTCTTTGATGGGAAAAACTTCATTTTCCTTCTCTTTGGCATGACCGCAAGAGCGACCCTTGTGGCAACTTCACCAACCTTATGATGATCATGGATAAAGGCACCATCTATTTTGCCTGAAACAAGCTCCTCCACTATTGAGTCGACAGGGTCATCCGACCTCTCAGGTAATCCCATGACAGCTTTGTCACTAGTTGAGATGACAGGTGCTTTGACTTTCTTCGCCTCATTAACAACATTGGTCTGAACACACTGTTCGTCAACTACAACGACATCTGCCATCCCACTTCGAATATATCGAAGCTGCCATGAGATAGGTCCAATTACCTTTGCATTTGGATCTCGTCGTGTGATATCCCATGCAGTGCAACACATTCCTCCAACCTCAACCTTGCTACCAATTTTCTTTTCGGTAATATAATCGGTTATCGAAGCGGCTGGTACTATATTGTGACCAATAGTCAATATGATGGCTTTACTAGTGTCCATCATGCCTATTCCTGACTCAACAAGTGGTGCGTCAGGATCAGCTTTTGGAAAACCGAGAGTCGAAATTTGGACAAGGTCTGCAATCTCCATACTGACTTGGTCCACCATTCCAACATGGAGCACTTTGCTTTCAAAATCCAACCAACTCCCCTCTTGACCAGTATGTGTAGCTGAAAGGGTATGTGCCAATTGAGTTTCGCAATAATCAAGTATAATGCTCGCATCCTCAAGTTTTCTTGGTCTCATGCCTGTGACTAATCGAGAAACAGGTGCATGTATCTCAATTCCCGCTCCCTGAATGAGATCCGTACGAGGTCCATACTCCTCAATCAGATGGTCGACCAGATGCCGAGCATGTGCAAGATGAGCTGAGCAACCTATATTGGCTGCTGCTAGCACAATCCTTGCTTGTTGACCCTTGATATCAATCCCACAAGCTCCTCTCTTGTCACCAGATAAATCACACTTCCCAAAAGTACAGAGACAACAAACCTGACAATAAGGCATGTATGAAGGGTGATAACGAGATAGTAGCTTGTGATCCCATGCGCGGAGGTCAGTTGGATTTGGCATTGGTGTTGGACCCATAGGTTCATCCCATTCATCATCGACTATAGTGCCAATGCGAACTTCAAGTCCCTTGAACCTGCCAAGTCCAGTTTCTGCTTCGTCCGCTTTGAAGTAAGCTTTCTTCTTCATGCTTCGTTCAGTTCCTGTGCGTGGTAAATCGGCCAACACATAGCACCATAATAAGGTTGCGAATCTCACACAAAGTTGTGAGAATGTGCACATAACTAAAAATTAACCCAGTTAAGTAGTTCATTTAGGAAAGGAAACAATATTCCCCCTAGACTTTCAATTCGTAAGTGAGATAGCTAATTTCTAGTTTCTTCAATTAGATTTGTTTTAATCTCACGAATCGCTTTCATTCCTATAGAATCAGGATCTAGATCTATGGGTGCTACACCTTTTCGATCCGCCTGCCTTATTTTTTCATCAAGAGGAACCATTCCAATAAGTGGAATTCCCTCACTCTCAACCCATTTTCTAATCATCTCATCATCATCAGAGCTTGCGACCTTATTACCAACTGCAAAAACCCGTCCAACATCTATATCCTTAGCAAGGGTTTTAATTTTTCCAAGAACGTCAAGTGAACGTCGACCAGGTTCTGCTACCACCAGTAATGCATCCATCCCTCTAGTTGTTCCTCGACCAAGATTCTCGATACCTGCATCCATATCCATTACGAATGCTTCATCAGTCCCAAGAATAAGATGTCGCATGAGCGTCTTGAGAAGTGTTGCTGAAGGACACATGCATCCTGAGCCTCCAATCTCAACAGTACCAGCAACCAAGAGACTCACATTGTCAGGACCCTCTATAGCAAATTTGTTGGCAAGGTCATCTACATGAGGATTGAGTTTGAAGAAACCACTATATCCTTGAGCTCCGTCAATTTGGAGTCGTTCCTCGATAAGTGTTTTGTTTTCAGTGAGTGGAACAATCTTCTTTGCAACCTCTGAAGGTATCCCTAGGGCGGACCAGAGTGTGTAACTTGGATCTGCGTCAACTGCAAGTATCTTGAGTCCATCTCTGCCAAGTAGTCTTGCTAGTGTTCCAGCGATGGTAGTTTTACCAACGCCTCCTTTTCCTGCGACAGCGATTTTCATTTTATAGTCTCCATTCTATGTTCTCTTCGTTCGTACAAGCTTGTGCAGTTTCATCAAAACTTCACTATGTTTCTCAGTGGCCACACTGGCTCTCCATTTTTTGAATTCTATCTCTTTCATATCCACTCTAATCATTGTTCCAGTGCCTGCAATGATAGCATCACTTGTGTGGACTGAAACAGTAGCCCTCTTGTCAGTCAATCCACCAGGTGGTCCTACATACAGAATTTGAGTCTTTGCAAGCGCCTTAGCTACAGAGCCTGGAAGATGTGCTAGAACATCATCACCTACCACTAGAGTAGTATCAAACTCTCCACTAGATATTCTATGCAACAACTCACCTACAATTTCATGATCGTGAGTGGCTTTGATAACTCCCATAGTATTCGATTGAACAAACATTGGAAGCGCATATGCCTTTTTTCCAGTAGCTCGCAATGTTTCAATAAGTTTGACCATTCCTGTGAGGTTAGTATCCTGATTTCCTGAATTTAACACTCCACTGCCATAGAAGATAATGATACAATCAGCTTTTTGGAGGTTTCTTACAAATCCTACCAACTCAATTCCAGGTATACCCAGAATCTTATCTTTGATTACTGATTTACCCTCAAGCTCAGAAATTACAGTATTTAGAAGTTCAACATCTGATCCAATTGGAATGATGAGTCTGTGGTTTGCCATCTTCATTGTTTCAGTTTGTCGGACATCAACCACACCAATAGTTCGACTCTCTATTCCCTCAGGTATCTTCTCGCCACGCGGCAAGACAGCAAATCTGCTAGGATGCCGGTGTAGGCTCTCTGATGGGTCTGTTCCCCAGTAAATGATGAACTCACCATTGTTGCGAACATACTCGAGATCAATGTCAAGTCCTTCTGCATGAATAGTGTGTGACATTGCTTGCATGGGTCCCAAGTTTACGTTTGATCCAAAGTGTCCTTTGAGGGTCGCTGCAAGTTCAAGTCCCTCTCTAATTGCTTCATCAGTTGCATGAGTCCATCCAAAGAGAAGTAGGTTCGTTGTATTCATTAGAAGGTCTGCTGCTTTTTCTAGTTTCTTTTGAGTTGCTACTATTTTATGTGCTGTAACTGTTTCTAAATGCGTATGTCCCAATTTGCAGAGGCCAAGTGAATTTACACCTTTACTAGAAATCTCAGCAGACACATCGTCACAGAGCAAAGAACAACCGTTGCACACGATATTTTCCATTCAAAACCACCTACCATATCTCAATAGCATCCGTGCAACAGTATTGCTCACAGACTCTGCAATTCAGTCTATCCGGTGGAAATCTCCGACATTTCTCTAGATTGATGATTTTCGATATGCCATTCTCAACCCTAAACACTGTGTCTGTACTCATGGCGGCTTTTCCCTCACTCGTAGGAGGTTCTGCTGCGACGTCCACCGGGCACACTACTACGCAATTGTTACATCCTGTGCATTTACTCTCATCAAGTTTTATTCCGGTTGCTTCTGCAGAGAGCATCGGGGCAACTAGCTCTCTGATCCTTTCAAGGTTCTTTTCGAAACCAGATTCGAGGAGTGGCGGACAATCATCAGGGGAGATATCTCCTAGAGCAAGCTTTGTGGCAAATGCCATACACGTTTTTGGTTCACAGAGCCGGCAGTTCGTCTTTGGGAGCAAGTTATAGAGTTCCATTGGGTTGAGTTTCACTGTCTTATCTCCGTTATAGCTTATTTTGATATATCACAAGAATTATCCGGTATGACACAAGTCGTAACTAGTTGTCCTATACAGCTTTCCATATGGAACATTGAACAAATTGGTGTAGCTCTTGAGCCGCAGTAAAAAGTCATCGAAAAAGGAAACGAAGAAGGATAAACTAGCTGTCTTTCTATGTCGCTGTGGTTCTAATATTGCCGATACAATTGATATCGACTCATTAAGGGAAAAATACGAAACCCAAGGAATTCCCCTTGTTGACGTTGACGACCACCTTTGTTCTGAACAAGGCGTCTATGATTTAATTGAGAAAATTAAGAAGAGTAGAGCCAAACGTGTTGTTATTGCTGGATGTTCACCGCTTCTCCACAGAGAGCTATTTGCAGATGCAGTGAAAGAGGCTGGAATTGACCCTGGTCATTTACACATGGCAAACATTCGTGAGCAGTGTAGTTGGGTTCACTACGACGATCCAGAAGCAGCAACGAAAAAAGCCGCTGCAATAATTGACACTGGGATTGCTGAGGTTCGTGATGCTAACCCAATCCCAACCCAAGGACTTCCAATGACACAACGAGTTATGATAGTTGGAGGTGGGGTTGCTGGAATTACAAGTGCACTTGAGCTTGCTGATGCAGGTATAGATACTGTGATTGTTGAACGTGAAGGTTTTCTTGGCGGCCATATGGCAAAGTGGGACAAACTTTTCCCAACATTCGACTGTAGTATTTGTATACTAGGACCAATGATGGCAAGAATGGCGCGTCATCCTAATATTAGAATCATGACTCTGACTGAAGTGACTGATGTACGCGGCAACGTTGGTCGATATCGAGTTACTGTGAAGCAGAAGCCTCGATATGTGGACATAGAAACCTGTACAGGATGCAACAGATGCCTTGAAGTTTGTCCCGTTGAAGTTGCTGATGAGTATAACAATGGTCTTGGAAAACGAAAGGCTATGGTTCGACCATCAATCGATGCAGTGCCAATTGCTCCATACATAGACCCCAACAACTGCATTGGATGCCAGTCATGTTCTGGGGTATGTGAACCAAAATCTCTCCGATATGATGAGCTCGAGCAGACTGAGGTCATTGAGGTGGGAGCTGTTATTCTTGCTACAGGCTTTCAACCATTTGATCCCACTATCGTGGAAGAATTTGGTTATGGTCAGATTCCAGACGTCATAACATCACTTGAGCTTGAACGATTAGTCAATCCTGAAGGTCCAAGCGGGGGAAAACTTGTACGTCCCTCAAATGGAAAACCTCCTCGAAATATTGTATTTGTGCCATGCGTTGGAAGTCGGTCACACAGATTCAATCGTCCATATTGCAGTAGAGTCTGCTGCACTGCTGCGGTTAAAGAAGTGATGCAGGTTAAACAACAATTGCCTGATTGTGAGGCTTATGTCTTTTATACAGACATGCGTGTGTTTGGTAAAGGCCAAGAGGAACTGTATGTTCGAGCTGCCGATGAATACAAGATTAATTTCATCCGAGGAACCATAGAAGTTGTCCATGACCCAATTTCAGGTACGGTTTCAGTTCGAGCTGAGGACACTCTTGTGAGAAAAATGCTTGAGTTTGAAACCGACTTGATTGTCCTAATGATTGGTATGGATGCTGAACCAAGCAATATAGAACTCTCAAGAATGTTCAAAACACCTCTGGATGAGAATGGATTCTTTCTTGAACAACATCCCAAACTTGGTCCCAGTACAACTGCCTCAAAAGGAGTTTTTCTTGCTGGAGTTTCTCAAGGTCCAAAGGACATTGCGGATACAGTAGCACATGCAGGTTTAGCTGCTTCCAAGGTGAAAACACTGCTTACTTCTGGCGATATAATTACTGAAGCATGTATCCCCTCCTTTAACCAAGATCTTTGTATTAGTTGTAGATTATGTGAACAGATCTGTACACCCAAAGCAATCAAGTTCAGCGACGAGAATATACCTGAAGTTGATCTTGCTGCATGTCGTGGTTGTGGGGCTTGTGCTGCGGCATGTCCTTCTGGCGCACTTGACTTACCCTGCTTATCGAATGAACAACTCGAGAATGCGACAAAGGCAGCAATTGAGTTCAACCCCCTTAAACCTGCAATCGTGGGATATCTCTGTCGTTGGTGTGCTTACATTGCAGCTGACAGAGCTGGAACTGCTCGTATGAAATATCCGCCCAACGTAATTCCTATACAAGTACCTTGCACAGGTCGAATCAATGTTGATACCCTTCTCACTGCGTTTGCTGAAGGTGCTGATGGTGTTACAGTCATGGGATGTCACATTCAAGACTGTCATTACAGATCAGGTGCTCGTTATGCAAAGGATAGGACTGATAATATGCGAGAAATACTTGAGGTTGCAGGTATTGATCGGCGTAGATTGTATTTTGGTAGTGCGTCTGCATCAGAAGCAGATAGTTTTGCAGAACAAATAACTCAGTTCGTTAATGATATTGTCAAACTAGGTCCACTTGGAAAGGAATCGCCTCGTAATTTGATTGGAAAACAAGATGTAGAAGGAGTTCCTGGGAGGTGATTATATGGACAAATCTCGTGTTCTGATTGGTGAGAAGCCTGTCATCTCAATGGATGTAGTTGATGGCAAGATTCGACTGACATGGGAAACCTCACTTCTCAAAAGAACACTTGATCATAACATCTCAAAGTGTGTCGGCTGTAGCCTATGCTTGCCATGTCCTTGGGAGGCAATCACCCTTGGTCCAATACAAGAAACTGCATCAGGTCGCATTGAGGGTGCGCCATTGGTAAATGTAGACCCAGATGTCTGTACCTTCTGCGGTTTGTGTGACTCCTCTTGCATTTTTGGAGCATTTGAAGCAAAGTATGAAGGTGACAGTGCAGTCAATGAGTTCATTCGGATTGAAGGAACACACGAGATTGATGAGGAAAAATGTGCTCCCTGTTTATTATGCGCCAAGATTTGTCCCACAGACTCTCTTGAAGTAGAGGTCAAGGTTGATCGAAAAGAGAGTCTTGTGACCTACAAAGGTGAAGAACATGCTGAAGGTACAATAAAAGTAGATGAGGATAAGTGTTCGTATTGTGGTCTCTGCGAGCTTTTGTGTCCTGAAGCTATCAAGATTTTCTGGTCTGACGAAGTAAAACCTCCTGACTTCAGACCAGCGGTTGGAATTAGAGTCGATGAGGATCACTGCGATTATTGTGGTCTTTGTCAAGATATCTGTCCTGATGATGCGATTGAGGTAAAATGCACCGAGTCGAGCACTCGAGAGATAAAGCAACCAACCATAACTGGAAAGTTGACACATAACGATGAAACCTGCTTGAAATGTGGACTGTGTGCAATTGTCTGCCCATATGAGGCATTGAAGGTTGAAAAACCATTCACAGGGGAAGTCAAAATTCCTCAACTTGAGAAATGTGATCCAACAGGATGCAATAACTGCTTCAATATATGTCCAGTAGATGCAATCTACCCTACCGGCACAGCAGATAAGATTGCCATACTTGACCATTGTGTTTACTGTGGAGCTTGCGAACATTCCTGTCCCTATGATGTTCTTGATGTGCAGCGAGAGGGATACAAGCTAGATGAGCTCGAGCGAGAAAGAGAATGGGAACGTGCACGTAGGCTCTTCTTTGATGCAGTCATAGGTAAAGATCCACCACCAAGTGGTCTCTTTGAGAGAGATATTTCTGTAAAACCTATTCAGAGACTTCAGGTTAAGACATCATCCCGAAAAGATTGGGAATCTGAAGATGGTGAACGAAATAGAGCTATGTTGTCTGCAAAGCGAGTTAAAGAATTACTGAAAGATGATCCTCGTCTACATCTACAGCTTGAACGGGGTAACACTGAGAAAGTTGTTGAAAGGATTAGGAACTCTCAAGAAGTGACTCAAGAGGAGTGACTTCATCTTCAGTTCTAGTTACTGTTAAAGAAACTCCATGAAATTGTGGTGGTGAATCATCAACTGGAATCGAAACGAGTGCAAGAGCCCAGGGACCATATGGGATGACTGCTAATCCCTCAGTGACTTTCTCATCACTATAAGCAGCTAGAACAATATGTCCTGCTTTAGATTTGATACTCGCATGACCTCCATCCTTAAGACCCAATCTCTGTAGATCGACCTTGTTCAATCTCACTCTAGCTGCACTGGTGAGGAACTCATTTGAGAGGATATTTCTAGCAGACTCTACATCCGCTTCAAAGGAGTGAGCAATGACTAGCTTCAGCTCAACATGTGGGAATAGAAAATCACCTAATGCCATATCTAAGTCATCCGAGCTATCGTGTATTTTATGATGCATATTATGTTTCTGTTATCACGATTTATCTATTGAGCCGCAATCAGCACGCTTTTTTAACATATGAGCGTTGGATTTCTAATTCACAGGTGGTTTCAGTGCGAATCGGAACGATATATGGCGATGTGTTTGCGGAACGAGTCATTGGAAATCTGATCAATTTCAAGACATTCTGTGAGGGTTGCGAGCCTGTTTGTGCTGAGTGCAGGAGTGGCTATGGTTCGTTTGTTGGTGATATTGTAAGCATTCACCCCACTGATCCTCCCTCTCCAACTATGATTGAAAATCCTGAAGAGTTCATTAAGAACCTAAATCTAACTCCCTGCGATCTTCTCCTGATTGTAGCAATCCATCATGATCTCCTAGCAGCTGTCGATTTGTTGGTTGAAGCCACTGGTGCAAAGGCGGTCTTAGTACCAATAGAAGATCCCACTTGGGTGCCACCTGGTTTAAGAGCGCAAGTGAAAGAAACTCTGGACAATATAGGTATTGAATCAGCTTTTCCCAAACCATTCTGTACACTTGAACTTGGAGAAGGGAAGCTAATCGATGAATTCATCCAGACCTATAAAATCGGAAGTCCAATTCACTATGTAGACATGAATGACGATGTAATTGCTGAAATTGGTCCAGTAAGGTCCGCCCCATGCGGTTGCACTTGGTATGTAAGTCAAAAAATCAGAGGGAAATCAATATCTGATACTGATGCACTATTTGATGAGATTGCGAAAGCACACCACTCATATCCGTGTACTGCATCAATGGCAAAGGATAGAGAGATTGGAGATGCTCTCCTTCATATTGCTGGATACAATGCACGCTATGCAGTCTGTAATGCGACTGGGATTAAGGATTGCAAGTTCTCCACCGACAAAAACTGAGTGATGATAAATGCCAGACGAGATATACGATTATTGGATGGTCGTAGCAAAGGACCTTGCTGTGAGATTTAATATCGACCAGTTTGATACGAGCTCTGCTATGTGGAGTTGGGACAATTTCTCTGAGGACATTCAATCTCTGAGGAGTAGGTTAGGACTAGGTGACATGAATGCCGAGATTCTTGGATTGAGATTAGATTTTGAAACTGGTGAGGTTTATGATGTGCTAGTGGACAAACCTTCACACAGTAGTCGTTTAATACCATACCTGTTCTATTACAGTAAAGCAAAGGATGAGGGGATAAGTGGCGAGTGGGTCAAGTTCAATACACTTCGTGGATCTTGGGCATGTAGATACTCATTCGATGAAGAAGATGTGGGCAAACTAATCACAGTCTTCAATGAGAATCAGGATGCAATGTTTGCTGCCATTGAGAAATTGGGTGGAAAGCGAGTCGATTTTGGAAACGCTGCGTTTGAGGTATCATTCCTTCCATATGTGAAGGTGCTCTTGATTTTCGAGGAGGCTGATGAAGAATTCCCTGCAGATGTTAGGTTACTCTATGATTCAAACTCAGTCTTCTATCTACCACATGAATTACTAGGAACTATCAGTTGGTTTCTCGCGGAACGAGTTATGAAAGCCATCTAAGAATCTGCAAAAAGTGCATTTTACATCACATATCCGTTCGAAAACGAAAAACGAAGTTCCAAATTCGCCCTAGGGCTTTTAAGGCGGATGTTTTTCAGTATTGCTTGCAAAGTAAACCAGATTTGTGTTCCTGTTAGTCATTTTTCAGACACATAATCTGGTTAACATGAAAAGTTACAAAGGCGAGGAACAAAATGACTGAAAAAGTTTTGAAGACCGTCTGTGCTGGAGTAGGTTTTGTTGGCGGTGCAGCTCATGTTCCATCATTCCGTAAGGTACCTAACTCTCAATTATATGGCCTACTAGCCAGGAAGGGTAGGGACAGTGAGAAGTATGCTTTGAAATTGAAGGAAAAGATGGCGAAGAAAGATAATTTCGACATCAAGATCTACTACGATTGGAGTGATGTCTGTAAAGACCCTGAAGTTGATGCTGTATGTGTTGCTACACCTACACCATTCCACTATCCAATGGGCAAAGAAGCACTTGAAGGTGGTAAACATGTCTACTTGGAAATGCCAATAGCTCCAAAACTCAAGGAAGCCGAAGAACTGGGTAAACTTGCGGAGAAGAAGGGCGTGGTCCTCATGCCTATCCTGAATTTCAGACGTTGTCCTGGTTATTTGAAGGCAAAGGAACTCCTTGATTCTGGTGCGATTGGAAAACCGATTGCTATCACATTTAGAGAGTTTATTGCCGCAGAGGATTTAGCGGACCAGTGGCCTCTAAGTGGATGGGCTTGGGACATTGAAAAGGCTGGAGGGTATCCAGATTACACGTTATCAGTATGGAGTCTTGATATGCTTCAGTGGTTCTTTGGCAGTCCTCTCGAAAACGTCCAGTGGACTGCAAACTACAAACCCATAGAAGGGATTAATGATTTCAAAGGTTACCAAACTGTGGGAATAATGAAGTTTGCCAATGGCGTAGTTGGTACAACAATGCTTGGATCAACTGTAGCAAAAGGTCTAGATCTCAGCAGGTTTGAGATTTTTGGAAACAATGGCAAAACCATTCTTGTTGATTGGATTCCAAGTAAAAACCGAGAGGTCTTTGATGTAACCCTCTTTGGTAAGGATGATGATAAAGAGAATTGGCAGGTTGAAGGACCGGGTCCACAAATTTGGGGACACAAACAAATGATCTCTCACTTCGTCCAAGCGTGTCTTGGTAACGAGAAACCCGAGTGTGGCTACAAAGATGCAATTGCAGCACAAAAGTGGGCAGATAAGATTGTAAGCAATCTTATGTAACGAGGTCTATCTAATATAGAGGGGGATTTCCCCTCTTATCCTATTTTTTCATTGGTATACTGGCTCTACTTCCAAATATGGATAGAAACCTTTTCGTCTTCAATTTTCAAATATGAACCACGTGTGCTCAGCCAACATCCCGCATCAGCAACCATTGTTTCCTGACTAATATATGGTGTATGACCATGACCACTAATCAGGAACTCGTCATCCTTTAGATCCACTGTAAGTGAGGCCGCCTTTCGCTTTATTTGATTCGCCTCATTTGCTAGGCGAGGTGGCAAGGATGTTCTATTCGGATATGGATCGATATTTCGAAGCATTTGTTCCCAGTCTGTGTTGAACTTCTCTATCTCGCTTAACAACCTTGAACTTCTATGAGCAACATCTTCAATATCACTTACTTCTTTGAGCAACTCCCATTCATATTGTAGCCCTTTCTTTTCCTCTTTCATACTTCCATCAAGAGGTCCAGCGAGCTCCTTTTCAATAGCTATCTGAGTTTCGTGACTAATATTTCTCACTTTATTTCTCGTCTTCTCTGGTAGGGTTTCAGCAAAACGATAGATTATATTCCATACATCTGAAAGGTCTTGATCACCACTGTCCACAAGACACATAGCTTGACTAAAGACCTCGTAGAAACTTAATGCAGACCAATAGTCGATTTGATGACCATGAATGAATCTTAGTTTAAGTCCATCGCTCTGAATCTCTAGGGTTTCTGAAACCTTATCTAATACTCCTGTGGAGCTCTCAGGAACTAAAGAAGAGTTCTGATTCAGTATGCTGAGAATTGCATAGTCATGATTTCCTACCAAGTAATTCTTCGTCATATCTAGTCCACTAAGCTCTGTGAGAACATCTAAATTCTGTTGCAAAACGTGTGAGTTTGTATATCTCCACAAATCCAGAATATCTCCAAGCAAAACAATACGAGAAATATCACTCTGATTAGGTTCCAGGAATTGGTGGATAAATTCATAGAATCCCGATTTATTTGCCATTTGACTTCCCAAATGCAGGTCAGCTAAAACGATAATCATGCTATCTTCCTCAATGATTATGTGGATGATTTTCATCTTCTCCCTCAGGCAAGAAGAAGGTGAAGAGTCTTACATACTCGATTCCTTTCAGCCCTGAAATCTTGTTTGCTAGATCTTCAATTGGTTCTTTCTTTCCTCTCAGTGTGATCACTTCCAAACAATGACTTTTCGAAACATGGACGTGAACAGTGGAAACTACATTAGCATGTCCATCATGTTGTACTCTCATGAGTTCCGCCATCAACTTTGGTTTATGTTGATAGACTATGTTCAAACTAGCCATGGTGCCCTCTTGATTTTCCTCCCATTCAGTTTGCGAAATAAACTCCCGCATTGCATCTCTGATTGCTTCCGATCTACCAACATATTTCTTCTTCTCAACCAGCTTGTCAAACTTCTCCAACAAATCCTCTGGAACTGATACACCAAATCGCTTGAGTGCCATAACACGAATCACCCATAATAGTAACACGATTTCACTAGAAGTAACACACTTAAGTAAATATGTTTGCATCTTTGAAGTGGAAAGGTGCGAGAAAAATGCATGTTCCTGATGGTGTGTTACCATTTTGGGTCTATATCCTCTTCATAGCCATTAGTCTTCCAATGCTTGGATTTGCAATTCGTAATGTCAACAAGCGGTTTGATGATAGATTAACTCCCTATATGGGAGTATTAGCAGCAGTAATATTCGCCGCGCAATTTGTAAACTTCCCAGTCCCTCCCTCAAGTGGGCATCTTGTGGGCACGACGCTTCTTGCTGTGTTGCTTGGACCATGGGCTGCAATGGTGATAATGGCATTAGTTCTGTTTGTCCAAGCTCTATATGGTGATGGAGGATTACTTGCATTTGGTCTCAATTTCTTCAATATGGGCATCTTGGGTGCCATCTTTGGATGGGGGATTGCAATGGTCATTTTCAAAGGACTAGCCAGATTTCAAGATGAGAAAATATCTGTTCTTGTTGCGACTTCAATTTCTGCATTCATTACAACAGTAGCGACAGCTTTTGTGTTGGGTCTTGAATTACTTGCAATTCCTGGATTGAGTTTTGATTTTGTGTATATCATTACTGGTATTCACGGACTCATAGCTGTCGGTGAGGCTATCCTTACATTTGTGATACTCCTTTACTTTGTCAAAGCATCACCAAAGATGATTTCCTTCCTAAAAGGCAGTGATACTGGTAAGGCTCTCAGAAGATCAAAAAAGTTAGAAATTGAACCAACACTCGAGGAGGGAATTTGATGGATAGGAACACCAATTTGAGGATATTAATCCCTGTTATTGTACTACTGTTTACGATTATATCTGTCCTGATTTTGACTGGTCTTGCCTCTGAGAATCCTGATGGATTCGAATGGTCGTTGTTCGAATGGGCTGGAATCGCAGAGCCTGAAGGCGGGTTTGGAGGTATATTCTCCTTTCTTGGAGAAGGTCCTCTTGTAGATGTCGTAACAGGAGGCATAGGAATTGTTGCAATTCTAGTAATTGCCTACCTTTTCTTCAAATTCACTTCTCTTAGAACAGAATAATCCACCTTATAGATTAACATCAACAAATGGAACGAATCTCGGAGAAATATAATAATGGCAACATTCCTATTACCCTTTAGCGAAGGCCGAGCGAATATGCAACGGTTTTCACCAACAGCTACTTTACTATTTGCAATTGGTTTAGGAATATACATTGCCATCCAAACAAATCCCTATACTGTTCTCTTAATTCTGCTATTGATATTTGCTGGAGGACTCATCTCCTATACAAGATGGAGGGTAGTTCTTTCTCTTGCAGCTAAATTCGAACTCCTCATTCTATTTTGGATGTTCTTTATGCCTTTTCTATACGGAGAAACAGTGATACTTTCAATAGCTCATCCTTGGGGATCTTTGAATGTGTATTATGAAGGTCTTTCGTTTGGAATTCTAATTGGTCTTAGAATGATGACAATGGTTATGCTCTTTATATCCGTTCTCTCTCATATGTCACTTACTGAGTTCATCGGAGCATTACGTACTTTGCGAGTTCCAAATATAATTCTTGGCTCCCTACTGATAATGCTTCGGTATATCCCACTATTCATGACTGAGCGGAAACGTATGCATGATGCACAACATCTACGCGGTTATAGTCATGGTAAACGGTTTGAACGAATCAAGTCCCTAGGTTATCTTGTTGGTACAACTATCAATCGTTCATTTGAAAGAAGTGCAAATGTCTATGATGCCATGAGTCTTCGAGGATTTGGAAAAGGGCCGATGGTATCAGGTAGTGGTTTCAAGCGTACTGACATTCTTCTCCCAGCCTTATTGCTCGTCTTTGTTCTAAGTCTTCCTTTTCTAGTTTCAATAATTATGGAGGTCCTAATGTTATGACATGTGCGATCGATGTTGATCATGTGTTTTTCAAATATGATGAGTTTAAAATGGAAGACATCAACTTCCAACTACATGTTGGTGAACAGAAAGCTCTTGCTGGCCTGAATGGGTCTGGAAAAACCACCTTGTTCAAGCTTCTCCTCGGACTGCTTGAGCCAGACTCAGGTGATATTTACATTTTTGACAAGAAACTCACAAAAGACACACTCTGGGAAATCAGACAGGATGTTGGCTTTCTATTTCAAAATCCAGATGACCAGCTCTTCGCACCTACTGTATGGGAGGATGTTGCTTTTGGTCCTCGTAATTTAGGACTGTCAAAAGAAGAGGTCGAAGATAGGGTTGAGTGGGCACTTGATAGAGTTGACATGTCCAAATTTGTGAACCGACCAGTAAACCAGATGAGTCATGGACAAGCAAAACGAGTAGCACTTGCTGGTATCATTGCAATGAGACCTAGCATTTTGATTCTTGATGAACCCTTTTCGGGACTTGACTTTAAGATGGTCACAAATATGATAGATATAATCGGGAGATTAAGACAGGAAGGTGCTAGTATACTCTTTACTACTCACAACAGTTTCTTCATAGAAACTTTGTCTGACTCAGTTGCCGTGATAAAGGAAGGTCGGATTGTTTACGATGGACCTACCAAAGAAGCAATGAGAAGTAGAACAGTGTTTGAGAATATTGGTGATTGGGGCCAACTGAGAAAACAGATTATGTCTACCAGAAGTTCTCTTTTAGAATGAGTTCGATATGGTTAAAAGGCACTTTCCAAGAACTCCAATTTGAACGCGGAGGTTGCCAAGCCAGGTCAAAGGCGTAGGGTTCAGATCCCTATTTCGTAGGAATTCGCGAGTTCGAATCTCGCCCTCCGCACCATTTTCATTATTGTCATTCATCTTGCGGGAGAATGAACATTGTTTCTATCCTTTCCACACCTTCCAGCTTCTCAAGTTCTCCTGTGATAAATTTAGCAAGTTGAGGTATGTCTTTAACTCGAACCTTACAAATGAAGCTGGCTGGTCCTGTAGTTCTAAGAATCTCTGAAATCTCATTGTATTTAGAGAGCTTCTGATAGATTTCATAAGAATCTCCAGGTCTAGAAATGATTAAAACGACTACCTGAGCCTCATATCCAAGTTTCCTATGATCCAGCTCAAGTGTATATCTTTTAATGACGCCTTCATCGACAAGACGTTCCATTCGGTTTCTAACTGAACTAGGACTAAGTTTTACGATAGCTCCAATCTCTCTTAGAGACCTTCGGGCGTTCTTTGTGAGCATCTCGATGATTCTAAGGTCCGTGTCATCAATCCTTTCAGTTGAGCCCATCTAGAACATCCCTTTCTTGAAAAGATTGAATGCTCTAAGTTTTCACCCTAGTAATTACCTTGGTGCCCATGACATCCCATACTTCAACTGCTACATTGAGCTCAATTTTCGAAGCAATATCATCATCTGTTGGCTTTGGAACCTCATAAGTCACAAAGGTTTCACTATCCATGAGGCTGTAGGTTTCACCCATATCAGCTATTACTGTTGCACTCGTTTTTTCAATAACTGGAACATCAACCATCCGGTCTGCTGGCATGATGACATTACGTTTCCGGTTGTCAAAGAAACCAATGGCTACAATGTTTGCCTTGGCTGCGCCATGCTTTCCAGGCTTTGATTTTTCTATTGATACAACTTTGCAGGGTTCACCATCTATCAGAAAGTAGCTTCCAGGTTTGAGGCCCTTGGCTTCAGACTTCTTAATGCTCACTCTAAATCACCAACTTCGTCTTGCAGACCTGTGTTAGTCCCCCTCCATTCCTTTCATGTATATATATTTGGGGGCGGTAGAGTTTTCTTTCCATGACAACAAGTGTAAAAGGGGCTTGAAAAAAGCCAAGCTTGGGTGTGTTCTAATTTGATTGAAGAGGACCCACAGATTCTCACTGAGAAAAGGGCTGTAGGACTTATCTGTAGACCTGACCGCCCTGAAATTGAAGAGATTGCTAATCAGATAGCTGAATTTCTAATTTCGGAAAACCTGAGCGTGCAGGTTGATCCTGGTTCCTGTAATATCGTTCACAAGAAAGCACAACCCACCTTGATAGAGAAAATGGATGTTGACTTTGTAGTTACAATTGGTGGGGATGGAACAATTCTCTATACACTGACAAAGCTGAAGGATCGCGAAACTCCCTTATTCTGTGTCAATCGAGGAACTGTAGGATTTCTCACGGAGAGCGACACTGAATCTGCTATCTCATCACTTAGGAATATTCTAGAGAATGAATGCATCATCGAAAACAATGTTAACATTAGTTCTGGGGTTGGCGAGCGGAGATTCGAAGATGCTCTAAATGAAGTGTATGTCGTGTCCAAAATACCTGGACGACTCTTAAGTCTGCAAGTATATGTTGATGGGGTTGAAATTGATTCTGGACGAGCTGATGGAGCAATGCTTGCAACACCAGTTGGATCCTCTGCTTATGCTCTTGCAGCAGGTGGGTCTATTCTTGCACCAAATGTTAATGGGCTCATTTTTGTGCCAGTATGCCCGCCTAGATTTGAACTCAAATCAGTCGTAGTACCGGATTCTGCAACTGTAGAAATCGAGCTTGTCAAACCAGGAGTTTCTGCCTATGCTGTGATTGACGGTCAGACAAGATGGGAGATTGCTCCGCATGAAACAGTGTGGATGAAAAAGTCTGAGGGTGTTTCTCGATTCATTAGACTTTATGATAATTACTACGATCGATTGAACACGCGTCTTGTTCCTCGTGTCTTATAGGTGACTCAAATGTCACAGGTCTATGTTGTTGATGCAGGCGTCTTGTTTTCAACATGGACTAAGAAAATCCCAGATGCAACCCTTGTGACAACTAGTAATATTCTGTCTGAGCTTCACAATAAGCCTAGCCAGTTTAGGTCAGAAATTCTTATGGTCATTAATAGGATGCGTGCTATTGATCCGGAGGAAAAAGAGATCCATAGAACAACTGATGCTGCTTCTCAATCTGGCGATATCTCTGTTCTCTCAGAAAATGACATAGAACTGATTGCTCTTGCACTTAAAATCAAAAATGAGGGCAAAAAAGTAACACTGGTGTCTACAGACTTTGCAGTGCTCAATACTGCGAGTCATCTAGATATCGCAATTCTTGACCCATCAGGTAAGTTCAAGGAACAAATTACTTGGGTAAGGAGATGTCCTGCTTGTAAATACAAGTCTAAGACCCCATCGGATGATATTGAATGTCCCGTATGTGGCACAGAAATGCGTAGAATGTCCTTGCGAAAGCGAAAGATGTCTTAAAACTGGTAATACTCTGGTCTTACATCATGTAATATGGTTACATTGAGAGGATACTTGTTGGAGAGTTGTCCTGATTGAAAGATAAACCTGGACTCACGATACAACGAGATTTAGATGACATAAAGACCCAGGTCAAGAAAGAGTTAGATACCATAAGAGACCTCATGGACTCTTTTGAGTATCGCAATCCATCCTCCAACTGGAGTGCTCCTTTTCAGATACATCGTCTGCGTAGAGCTTTGAGAATTCATTATCTTGCTCTAAAGATCAGAGACTCTACTCCTCAAAGTCCAAGTATGCGAAACTTATCTTGGGATTTACATAATGATCATGATTTACCATGATTACTCGCCAATGAGAACAACTTCAAGTCGTCTGCTTCTTGGTTTATTATCAAAGTCAATGAATGTTATTTGTTGCCATGAGCCTAGTGTTAGACTTCTGTTTACAAAAGGTACAGTGAGACTAGGTCCAAGAATAGATGCTCTGATATGAGAATGTCCATTACCATCCCGCCATCTTAGATGATGCTGATATACTGCTTCTTTTGGTGCAATCCTCTCCATAGCGACGGGAAAATCCTGCAAGAGCCCATCTTCGTATTCGATTGTTGTTACCGAACCTGTTGAGCCAGTACAGAATAATGTACAAATTCCTGTCTTTATTCCGCTCTTGGCTACGGTATTTTCAACAGCGTGTGTGATGTCAATCATATCACAATTTCCCCTTGTTTCAAACGTGATTTTATCATGAAATGTACTCAACTTGCTTCACCAGTCAATATAATACTCATTGAGAGTGGAGATGACACTTTTATCTTCCGTAAACTTCTACTTAACAGCTCGTTCAATCTTCGACTTTTCAATCAGAGTTCGAATTCTCATTTCCTTATCCAGCAAGGCTTCTTCGTTCTCTTGAAGTATAAGCAGTGCTCCAATGTGATTACCTGCATTAAGAGCACGAACTAAAGACATTATGGCAAGCATCACCTCATCTTGAGTTGATACAGCAATCTCATCCATTTGCTTTATGGCCGCATTAATAGGACCTAGTTTCTGTGGATAGTGGATGAAGCGTGTTTCAAAAACGGTGAAGAAATCCTCAAACGCCTCTTTGAGTTCATTCGCCTCCTTGAACCCTTCTCCAGATTTTTCAAGCAGGTCAATAGCTTTCTCAATCATCTCAGGTGAGTTAGTCAAGAGCGCTTCCATACCTGCTGTACGTACCCAAATCGTTGCTAATTCAGGGACACCAAGTTCTTGATAATACTCTGCTGCGTTCTCAGCCTTTTCACTTGCCAACCAATGGAATGACTCATACCGTTCTTTGTCTCCGAGCTTCATAGCACATTCTGCAGCTTTGCTGTACAGTTTTGATCCTCCTTCATGGTCTCCGGAGGTGGATGATTCATCAGCAAGTTCCACATAGAGTTCTAATGCCTGCTCTAGATACCCCCGAGCCTCTGTTTCATTTCCAGACTCATCTAGAACTTCAGCGGCTTCTTCGAGAGATACAGCTTGTAATTCCTTATTACCACCCTCCTTCTCCTCTACAGCCTGCTGAAGATAATGATTGATGACCTCTTTGTATAGATTGTCTGCATCTTCTGTTTGTCCCCACTTTTGTAGACACATAGCTTGGAATCGAAGGTATTTCTTTTCGGACTCCACATCATGTTGACTCTTGGCTTTCTCTGCAAGTTCTCCAAAAAGCTCGTTCGCACGTTTGAAAGCCCATTTAGCTTTCATTGGTCGACCGATCTCAATGAACATATTTCCCCCCTTTACTAGAAGTGGAGCCACAGATTCAGCTGTACCTTGCATTTTCAGGTAAGCTTCCGCAGCCTTTGAGATAGCCTGATTCCGAGCAGATGTTAATCTCTGCAGTTTATATGCCTCTTGAGCTGCATCATAGATATTACCCGCCTTCTCATACAACTCAGCTGCTTCGTAGAGTTCTCCTGCGTCCATCATAATTCGCGTTGCTTCGGGAGAATCGCCCTTTGTTTCCATAATCTGTGCTGCTTCAGCCATTGCATTCCCTGCAGAAAGGTAATCGCCAGAGCCTTTCGCAATCTCAGCCCAACGTTTTGCAAGTCTGGCTGCTCGATCGTTGATTCGTTCGCCCAGCTCATCATCTCCTGCAGTATAATAGAGTCTACTGACTTTTCTAAGGAGACTAACTGCTTCATCAAAATTCTCCTCAACTTCTCGCGCATCCGCAAGGTTTTCGAGTGCATCTGCCGCTTTGATGTTAAGCTCGTTCTTTTTCTCGTCTGTTTCTACAAAATCCTGAGCTCTAAAGTAGAAATCAGCTGCTTTCTTGTATTCTGTTGCATCTTCTGCAACCTTTGCAGCACTCATGTTAAGTCTTACAATTTCTTGATAGACCTCTGGTCCTTGAGGTAATCGGATGAGCATTAGAGTGGCATTGTCGAACGCTTTGAAAGCATCCTCTGCTCTATAGATGTCTTGATATACTAGAGCGCCTTCTTCATAGATTTTTGCTGCTTTTTCATAGTCCATTTTTGTAGCGAAACGGCTTGCTGCAGCAATAAGCAACTTTGCTCCTTGCTCTTTGTTGCCATCTTTCAGTGCATTTCTCGCTTCTTTCAGGATCTCTTCATCAGTAGTCAAAGTGGAATCTCCTTGGTTCTACCTAGATTGCGATGTTAACTACAGGTTCTTGAATTCATGTACCTCATAACAGTTGTCGTTATGATTCAATAACCCTCATGTTATTCTCAGAACACTCAAATATCAAAGTTCCACATAGAAAATGGTAGTTGAAACCCATTGAGCGGTGATGCAGAACTACGGCTTGGAATCATCGGGATAGGGAAAGTTGGACTGACTCATCTTGCCGCTTTAAAATCTTTGAAAGACACAGGTCTTCTGAACATCGAAATTAATGCAGTGAGTGACAGTGATATAGGAAAATCGAAAGAAGCTGCAAAGGAATTCAATGTTCCCTCCGTCTATGATGATCATATTGATTTAATCAATGATGCGAATGTCGATATTGTCTATATCTGTACTCCTACTAGCAAGCACACAGACATGGTGAAAGAAGCAGCTCGAGCAAACAAGGCTATCTTTTGTGTGAAACCGATTGCCCATAGTTGCCCACAGGTTCGAGATTTGAATGCGGTTGCTCTGGCTTCCTCTGTTCCAACAAGTGCAGGATTGGTGTTAAGATATGATCCATTCCTGTTATATGCCAAACGCCTTATTGAGAAGAACGATTTTGGAAAACCTTTGCTAGCGAACATTCGTGATGACCAGCATTTTCCCCTAGAACAAGAGGAATATTCACAGTGGAGAAGTGATACTTCTGTTCCTGGTGGTGGAATACTCCTCCATCAGGGCATTCAAGATATTGATGTATTAAGCTGGTTCTTTGGTGATATTGTAAACGTCTACGCGCAAGTAGGTTTCTATAGCGAAAGTGGCGTTGAAGACCAAGCTTCCTTAATTATGCGCCATGAAGATGGAACAACAAGTACAATTAATTTAGTTTGGCATTGGCTAGAGCGTCCTAATGAAAGAAAAATCGAGTTCTTCTTTGAGAAAGGACTCATAGAAATAATCCTAGAATCTGGGAGCACTCATCTAGACTATCATATTCGGGGAGAAGAACCAGTTCGTATAAACTCTGAAAATACTGAGCAGGTGCTCCTTGAACATCTAGATTTATCATCGGATAATCTTGCATTAGATATTCACGAGACTCTATCTAATGCTGGAATTAACAAACAGTTAGCGTTAAACTACTCCTTCTTGAAAGCTATACAATCTGGCGAAACCCCTTATCCAAGCTTCCAGGAGGCTGTTCTAGCACATAAGATTGTAGATGCAGCATACGAATCCTCGAATAAGCAGACTCCAATTGATATACTCTAGAATCCAATTGGACATCCTTAAGTAGTCCCAAACAACCCACAAAGGCGAGCTCAGTAATGCAAGAAATCACCCTAGACCAAGTAGACCTCTCTAAATATGATGTCATCATTGCAGGCGGAGGTGCTGGAGGTCTTCTAACCGCATTAGCATTGACTGCTGAGGGAAAATGTGTTCTTGTTCTTGAAAAAGCTGAACGTCTGGGTGGAGTTTGGAATAGTTATTGGGTAGATGGATACCGTGTGGATCAAGGACTGCATGTAATCACACGAGTTACAAGAGGTGCATTTACCAAATTCCTAAGAACATACTTGTCCCCACCACCAAAGTTTGTTCTACATGAGGGATGGCATTTCCGCGTCTATGATAAAGTTGGTACAATCCCATCAAGCGTTGGAGAAACACTCCGTTGGCCACTTACTGGCTGGAGAGGTCGTTTGGGTTTACTCCGTATCGGTGCAAAAATCAAAACGATGAGACTTGAAGAGATGAAAAAGTACAAAGACATCTCATTTCTAGAGTTCATGCAGTCGAAAGGTGCCACTAACCAAGTCATGTTAGACGTAATGCAGAGTGCAATATACCTGGCTGCAGGGGTACCAATTTCTGAGGCTTCTGCCTATGAAGCTCTTAGAACCTTGAAAGACACGGATAGAGAGTCATCCAAATTGAATTCTGCCAAGAGATTACTCCTGGGTTCAAGAGAGTATGATGAGGGCTATGTAATTGGTGGCATGGAGGAACTCATCCGAAGGACAATTGAAACCATCAATGGTGATTATGTACTCAACGCTTCTGTGAATCAGATTCATGAGCAAAATGGTAGTGTCACAGGATGCACTGTTTCAGGAACGACATTATCACACAAGTGTATTGTGAGCAACATCCCCCTCTGGGCTATGCCTGACATAGTTAAATCAGAGAACGCGGAAATTGTTGAGTTCTTCAATCTATGGAGTAATATGAAACCAACTCATGGTATAACACTTTGGCTAGGTCTCAACAAGGTGGTGATTGGTGATAGGAAAAACAGAGTGCTTGTTCATCCCACACCTAACCGATGGATTGTATCCATTTCGAGCTTTGATCCAAGTTGTGCTCCTATGGGCAAAGAGCTAGTTGCCATTGCTATGATGAAAATCCATGGAAAAAACAAGAATGAAATGGTTGAGATCATGAAGGGAAATGGTCTAGAAAAGTATCATCCTGGAATTCTTGACAATGTTGAGATGGAGCACGTTCAAATGTCATATGCGACTCGTGCTGCCCTCATTCCTGGTCAAACTGATCTTGACCGACCAGGACCACGGACTCCGATTAAAGGTCTATATATTGTAGGCACAGACACTGCAGGTTCAGGTGTTGGTCTGCAACAGGCTGCCCAGTCAGCTGCTTTCAGAGATAACATAATTGGCATCATGTCCGGGTAGGACTCATCTTCCAGTTTCATCATCTGGTCTTATCATGCATTTCAATCATAAAGTGGGAACGTAAAGGTTATGTTTGACTGTTGCCCCGCAAGGCTTGGCAACATCAGGAGTCATTCCCAATGAAGATGATTGAAATACGTTGGCATGGCCGAGGTGGACAAGGTGGTGTCACCTCTGCAGAACTGCTTGCAAAGGCTGCATACATTGATGGCTACAAGGGTGTCCAAGCATTCCCATACTTCGGTGCTGAACGTCGAGGTGCCCCAGTTAAAGCATTCACTCGGATTGCAGATGAAGAGATAAATGTCAGAAGTCAGATTTATACTCCTGATATTGTGGCTGTCCTTGATTCCTCGATTCTTGATTTGATAGATGTCACTGAAGGTCTCGTAGATGATGGTAAAGTCATCATTAACACCCCCAAGGCACCTAAAGAGATTGAGCTACCCAAAGGACACATCTACACATATGATGGAACTGGTATTGCCTTGAAGAACGGATTACTTGTTGGAGGATTACCAGTCATTAATACCACAATGCTAGGTGCATTTGCCAAGGCTACAGGACTAGTTAAACTTGAAACAGTCCAGAAAGTAATTTGTGAGAAGTGGTCCGGAAAGGTGGGAGAACGTAACGCTCATGGTGCGAAGGAAGCATATGATGCCTGCACAGACTGAATATCATGCGTACATTCTTTCATAACCAGGTCGACCAGCACTTGGTTGTTGTCTTCTAAGTCCATCAACCTGCTGCGCCATGTCTTCCATTTTCTTTCGTATCTCTGATGCACTCTCTTTTAGATCGGAAACATCAACATCTACACCGTAGAGTCTGTTAAGAGCCTCAAGAAGCTGAACTGCTCCTTCTGGATCTGGGACCATTGCAATGGCTGGAGTAAGAAGTGCAAATCCAACCATGTCTCTACACAAGGTTTCGGAAAGAATTGAACCTGCAATTCCAGTAATGATTCCCTTTGTGAGTATCTCCATTGTTTTGTCTTCTTTCAATTCACTAACTTTCTCTTCTTCTGCTGCAAATAACACCTTTCGATCTGAAGGTAAGCCTTGAACTGGAATTCCATCAAGAATGACAGTTTCTTTGACCCCCACTGTTGCTCCCCAATCCAGAAGAGCAGAACTTACAGCGTACAGTCCATCATCTGCAACTGGCAATTCTGCGGTCACAACAAGCAAGTTCTTCTGTTTGTGTCCATAGATTCTAAATGGATGACGTAATCGTCCATCCAAAAACACCGCTGCTGAAGGCATAAATCTTGATCTAACATGTGCAACTTCTTCCATCTCAAACTTTTCAATCAGAGTGTTTGCAGCTATCGTTCCAACAACCCCTGCTGAGGGAAAGCAACAAACGAGAAGAGGCTGATCCATCTCAATCTCCTTCGTTTGTACTACTTGTGCCTCTGGAGCTCCTAGTATTTTCACTGCACAATCTTTTTCCATCTTTCCAGCACCTCTGCATTTCTTCAATCGTGGCCGAATATTAAGCTTGGGTCAGACCGGGTCAAAGTGAACATAGACCGTTTTGACAATCTGGAGATTTTCTATTATCTTCTTCTTAATCATTTCAGCAATCTCATGGCTCTGCGTCAATAAGATTTCACCAGGGATTGTGCAATCTAACAAGACCGCGACTCCAGAACTTTCCCTCTTTATTGTTGATTCTTTGTAAAAGATTGGTGGAGAGAATTCTGATACGATTTTCTTAACAGATTCGATAATCTCTGATGATTCAGATGTGATGTCGATGCTTTCATCTTTTGTAAGAGTTGTTTCCAAGTGAAGTGTTATTGAATTGATATTACTAACTAATGCTCTAAGTTCTTCTTCAAATCGCTCAGAAACTGTGTGAGCTTCTTCTAACGTCAAGTCTGAAAGCATCTCTAGATCAGCTGCTATGTCTAAATCATTGGATATCTCGAAAACCCGTATATTGTGGACACTTTGCACTTCAGGCAGTCTTCTAGCGACTACCTGCATCTGGTCGTATATATTCATCTCAGAGTATTGTTCCATGTTCACTTCAGCAGGTTCTATGTGGACAATAACGTCGGCTCTTGGAGCCAAATCTTCAAGCTTCTTTTCAATAGTTTCCGCAATATTATGAGCTTCGCTTGTTGCTACATTTTCATCAACCTTCACTACAATGTCTGCAAACAACTCGGGACCAGAGTGACGAACACGAACACGTGTGCAATCAATAACTCCCTTCACTTCTGATACTAAGCCTACAATCTCATCTTGTATTCCCTCAGGAGCTTTATCTGTTAAGGCATCAAAAGTTCTTCTACCGAGCCTATATGAAATTACGAAAATGATGATTGCAACACCAATAGCTGCGATCGGATCTGCGATTGGAAAGTCTATTTGGACAAATCCTAATCCTAATAGGACAACCGCTGAACTAATCATATCTGTTCGAAAATGTAGAGCATCTGCCTCCAAAGCTTGACTTCCATGTTTATTTGCTGCATCGTATAGTACTCTGCTCTGCAAGTATGTCACAACGACACCAATTACCATGACCAAGATTCCCCATTCTGAGGCTTCTGGCCACTCTTGAAGATCTATTCGCCTCAGGGCTTCATATATTATCCATATTGAAGTTACCCACAGAATTATTGTTTCCGCAAGGGCCGCGAAATTCTCAATTTTCCCATGACCAAATTGGTGTTCCGAGTCCGGAGCTTTTGAAGCTCTCCTAACTGCTAATAGAGTAATACCTGCAGCCAATAGATCTAATCCACTATGGAGCGCTTCAGAGATTACTCCGAGAGAATTTGTCACTATTCCCGTGACTAGTTTGATGATTGTGAGGAACATGGCAGACAGTACTGACCAAGCTGCAGCTCGCTGTACTTCTTTTCTGCCTAAAGTGATTGGGTCCATACTAGTCACATCGAAGTGCCTAACAAACTCAGATATAATGCTTGTCAATTGAAACCGACTTTTGGGTATAGTTATATCGTGCAGAACGCACTTTGTAACTAGGGACGCTATTTACACATTTTCAGAAGACAATTCGTTTCTGATAAACCCTAGATAGTATATGTAAATGGTGCAATGAATGAAGTATCGCACTAATGGTATCATCCCACCTCCTATTGTCAAATTAGCTGAGGCTGCAAAACGTTTTAGCTCATCTCCAAGATTCTTGAACCTGGGTCAAGGATTGCCCGGTCATATACCTCCGGAAGATGCACTTAGTTCACTAAAGGAACGAATCTCCCATCCTACTACACATGTATACACCCCTGATGAAGGACTTCTTGAGTTACGTGAAGAAATTGCACTTTACGTTCGCCAGAAATTTGACATCGATTCTGATCCTCATAATGAGATCGTTATTACTGCAGGTGCAAATAATGCATTTGCTGGTGTCATCCTTACTCTTGTGGAACCAAATCAAAATGTGATCATGCCCTCCCCATATTACTTCAACTCAGTAATGGCTGTAAATCTTGCCAGTGCTGAGATAAAAGCGGTTTCAGTTGACTCAAATTTTCAACCTAATGTTAATGATATTGAAACTGCTATAGATGAAAAAACATGTGCGATATTCTTAATCTCTCCAAATAACCCGACTGGAGCAGTTTATGATAGAAACAAAATTGATGCAATTGTCGATCTGTGCTTGCAGCATGATATAATGCTAATATCTGATGAAACATACTCTAGCATGGTTTTCGAAGGAGCTGAACACTATAGTCCTCGAGTTCGTCGAGAAGCTGAACACAACGTTATCACTATTGGGAGCTTCTCAAAGGACTTCGGGATGAGTGGATGGCGTGTTGGATATGTTATTGGTTCTCAAGAGTTCACCAAGGAGTTTCTTAAGGTGCAAGATACAATGACCATTTGTGCCCCCACAGCTGGTCAAATACTTGCTTTGGAAGTGCTGAAAAAGGGACTAGACACAGTTGAACTTGAGCTACAAAGGTTGAGTCATCTTCGTAATCTGGCATATCTTCGCGTACGTGAAATCGATGCGCTTGATGTTGTTCATACAAAAGGCACATTCTATCTTTTCCCAAGAGTGAAAGACTGCCAAGACTCACGAAAGCTAGTAATGGATATCCTTCAATCCACTGGAACACTTATTCTTCCAGGCGCAATATTCGGAGAAGATGGTGAGGGTCATGTACGTATTTCAATTGGACCATTGACTCCTGAGGCAGTTGATGAAGCCTTTGATCGACTCTCGGATTTCTTCAAGAAGAACTAGCTATCCTCATACATGTCCCATTCCCAATCAGTCACAATGCTGCTTGTGTATTCTCGCCATTCCTTTCGTTTAATTCTTACAAATGACTTCACAATATCATGACCTATTGCATCACAAATAACACTATCCACTTCTAGGCTATCAAGTGCATCCTCCAGCGTGGTTGGGAGCATTCTAATTCCTAGCTTCTCTCTCTCTTCATCACTCATTTGGAAAATATCTTCACTTCTTGGGTCTGGTGGTGAGAGTTCTCGATTGACACCATCCATTCCCGCTGCGATAATTGCAGTGAAAAGCAAATAGGGATTTGTTAACGGGTCTGCAGAACGTAACTCTATTGCAGCTTTCTCTCCAGATCCAAACATTGGAACTCTGATTAGGACAGTTCTATTTTTGAACCCCCATGTAATGTATACTGGAGCCTCATGATGTGGCACTAGTCTTTTGTATGAGTTGATAGTGGGATTAGCTATGGCGGTAATAGCTGGCGAATGCTCCAAGAGTCCTGCAATAAACATTTTCGCTGTTTCCGATAGCTCAGATGCACCATCAACACCGAACAGATTCTTATCACCCTCCCATAGCTGCAGATGGCAATGAAGACCATTTCCAGCTGCCCCTTCAAAGGGTTTTGGCATAAAGGTTACATCAATCCCCTGATTTTGAGCTATTGACCTAGCTAAGTTTTTGAACAACAATATATTATCCGCCATTCTTGTTGCATCGTCAAAATCTAATTCTATCTCCTGCTGTGATTCACCAACCTCATGATGAATCACTCTGGTTTTTATTCCCAGAGCTCTCAGAGATGATGCCAAGTCGAGAAGTGTATCCATACCTGGACTATTAGGAAAAGTATCCGCATAACCTGCTTCATCAAAAGGTTCTCCATCTGGCGTAATGAAATGGAACTCTGGCTCAACTTTGACCTTCAGCTGAATATTTCCATGAAATAACTCATTGCTTACAGTATTCAAGCGTCCCCTACTATCAAGCGAGAAATATTCCGCAGACTTGCCTTCTGCAACTCTCTCTCTAATGTAACACATTGCAGCTGCAGTTCTTCTTGCTACAAAGGGTAACTCAATCAAAGATGTTGGATCTGGCTCTAGGTTGAGATCTGATGACTCCACTTTTGCTAGACCAGTCACTGAGCTTCCATCACAACTTGTTCCACGTTTTAAAGCTGGGTCCTTTGCAACTTCCTCGATAGTTCCTGCTGGATTGCATGGTACAATCATAGCTTTCAATCTACCAAGTAAGTCCGGGAATCTCAACTCAATGAACTCTATCTTCTCAGACATAACTAAACCACCAGGGACTTGCTTTTCTCGTTCGTTTTAACTTCCGTTTAAGTGTCTTGGTTCATCCCCAAAGTTCCCTATACCATTCCTCAGCATCGTCACCTAGCTCAAGTCGAATGGATCCACTAACAACGCTCATGTCATCGCCCTCTTTAATCTCGAAATTCAAACCCGCAATTCTGATTGCCTTTTTCTCAAGATGAACATTACCGATATTTCGAGCGTGCATCGTTGCTATTCTCTTTCCCCCATCCATGACAAGTAGCTGATCATAATACATGACACTGCATTTGAACTTAAACTTGGTATCCTTAAGTGAGCCTATATGAATCTCAAGATTGCTGAATTCTGCTTTCACATTTTCTGCATTCATCGGTCGCACAACCCGAATGTGCTGCATGCTATCTTATGAACTTCATTATCAGGATAATTCTCTCCGGAAGATAGATAGTCATTTTCGACCATAATGAAACTGAGAGAGATGAAAAAAGGACTATATATCGGCACAAGCGGATGGTCTTATGAAAAGGACTGGAAAGGAACTTTCTACACTACAGGGGGTTCAATGCTGAAGTATTACCTCACATATTTTCAAACCGCAGAGATTAACTCGACTTTCTATGCACTCCCTAAACCCACTTTCATCAAGCATCTCTCGACTTTAGATAAGAGTGTATTTTTCACAGCTAAACTACCCAAAAAGGTCACTCATGATAATCGTTTGAATCTCACAGGAGAAGGAGGTGAAACACTAACGGAATTCTTTAGGTTATTAGCACCTATCCAAGACAGAATTCCTGTTCTCTTGATACAACTGCCTCCTTGGGAAATTTCAACGATGGGTGATTTAGAGAGCTTCTTATCGTCATTGGATTCATCGTATAGATATGCCATTGAATTTAGAGATGAATCTTGGCTAGTTAGTAAAGTTTGGAAGATACTAGAACAATATGAAATTGCTAATGTAATAGTTGATGAACCCAAACTTCCGATTGACCTTCGAATTACAACTGATTTCTCCTACATTCGCTGGCATGGTCATGGTGCAAACCCATGGTTCAATTACAGGTTTTCAATTGATGAATTAGAGAACTGGGTCCCTCGACTGGAAAAAGTCACTGAGAGTGTTGAAACAACCTTAGGTTACTTTAACAACCACTTCGCAGGTAATGCACCACTAAATGCACTTCAAATGTTATCATTGCTGAAAACAATAACACCAAAACAACAAGCAAAACTTGACCGAATGCTGAAATCTACCACAACCAAGCAAACAACTTTGGAAGATTTCTAATTCTTTACCACCTCGAAAGCCACTCTGACCGAAATGCCCAAGGTTATAAGGACACTCTATGATGTTTCATTGCGTAAAGTGAGAAAGGAAGAGTCAGGTTAACAAATAACTATACTAAAACCAGAACGTTTTCCCTGGTATTTGATGTATCTGCTTTTTCAGCAATCACAGACTTAGTCTGTATGATATACTACACTCACAAAAGCAGGATAAAAACAATGGAAAAAATGAAGATTGATTCTAAAACGAGCTACACTAGAAACAGAGTGATTAGTGGGCATGGACCTCATCGAATATTGGACATGAAACGACAAGAAATGTTGGATCGATTAGTTGAGAAAGAATCCTTGGAGGAGCGGTGAAAGAATGAGTACGAGAAATTATGACCACTGTACATGCGGTCACAAACGTGAGAAACATGAAGACTTCAAGGATGGATGTTCTAAGTGTAGCTGTAAAGTCTTTCACAGAGGTATGATTCATAATTCAATGTAAATTGATATCAATGTCCATCTGGAAAGCCTAATACACGCAAGAATGTTTCTTAGCGTTAACTCAAAGGCCTGTTCGAGCCATCCTTTACTTTATGTCTACCTTCAAGCCAACGCAACACAAGACCGCCTACAGTGTATAGGAATACAATCTGAAACACCAACATAAAAACACGTTTTCCGTCAATCGTCAAAGTTTCATAGTAAGACGGTCCAAATATGAGAAATATCAGTATTAATGGAATAACCAATACAATTGCAGCTATCCACTTTCTTCTGCCTTCATCCATCTCATTCACCTTCCTTCATGCCCTTTCATCTTTCTACTCTCTCACAGAACAGAATGAATCAGCCTATGTCACTTTTTGGACTTTGCCTTCCAGCGTACACGAATATGCGAGTCTTTGCCATCTCGAAAGCCTAATAGGCGGACCTCTGCTACCACGTATATACTTAAGCGTACATCTAAGAAAAATCAAATCGCTCTATCCGGACATTGCATCTCGCCAAGTTGCATCTTTTCCATAATCAAACGAAGCCATCTTAGTTGGGCTCACAACGACTTTCATCCACTTTGAAACTTTCAAAACTCGTTTCGCTGCGGGTTCAGCTTGTTCCTTGGAATAATACTTCTCGAACAGTGATATACCCCACTTGAGATCTGCTTCGCCAACAATCTTGGCTTCTCCATAGACAATAACACCTTTGGTTGGGTCGTCTGGAGTACCAAGTTCATCGACCAAAACGGTCACAGTCGGGTTACGTACAATGTTCCTTGCCTTACGGCTTGCTTCAGGTGTAGCGACGAATATTCTGCCATCTTCATATAAGAACCAAACAGGGGCAACATGGATGGTCCTGTTCTTGTTCATACTACAGAACCTGGCAATCTTGGCCTTACTCAAGAATGAGTCTATCTCAATGTCTGTAAGTGGAGGAGGTTGAGTATACATTTGAATCACTCTACAATTTTGACTAATGCAGAAGTAGGTATAACTAGCTAATTAGTCAATCGAAGATTGAATATGATTGCACTTAGAATCATTGTTTCAATCTGATTTGTGTAGTCATGATTACCGTGATTACAAAATGAGAGATCTTTTATCTCCTAGAGGATATTATCTTTCAATCTTTGCGAGAAATATCGAATATTTGATGCAATGCTATCTTGAAAGCCTAATACGCAGACCTCTGCCACCACGCGTATACTTAAGCGCACATCTAAATAAAATCTTCACGTGTTGATTCCCTTCTTTTATAGAACTAATGTGAATCATAGACAATGAAACCGCTTATACAGCGATTCGCTGCTTGATAAAACGTATAACTGCAAATGACTCATTTATTGCTGGGAGAACGATATGGTTTCGCGGGGTAGATTGAACTTTCTCATCTTAGTATGTTCCATTCTGATTCTTCTAACCGCTTATCACATAGGATTGGTTGCCATCCCTCTAGGTATGGATACCGAAGTATCTCTCGTAGTTGCCATTGGCGCTCTGGCTGTCATCACTCTCTTAGGAGCGTTTGGAAGGAAACGTGGAATGGATGAAATTGCTACGTACAAACCTGGAACAATCATTTCCAGCATTTTCATAGGTGCTATTGCAATTATGGTGATAATTATGCTCTTACTTGCTGGTATTCACCCACCAGGTATGGATCCTGAAGTACCATTCCTATTTGTAATCCCCCCTCTAGCACTTGTCATTGTACTAGCAGTATTGATAGAGGAAGTAACCTTAGGATTGAAACTCGACCAATCGAAATAAGATGGACCGTAACCTTTGCCGCCTCGAAAGCCTAATAAGTGGACCTGAGGCTCGAAGCCGAGTCAGGTGAATGACCGATGAGCTTTGATATTATCGCTGAGCCAACAGTAAAATCACCACGAGATGCTCGTTCCAAGAGAGGTCGTGGTTTTAGTATTGAAGAAACCGTTCAAGCCGGCCTAACTATAACCGAAACTCGGCGAATGGGATTAATTGTTGATAAGCGAAGGAAAACCGTCCATCCTGAGAATGTTGAAGCCCTCAAACAGTATATGAAGGATCTCGAAGAGTTAGTTGCCGCTTTAGCTGCAGAAGCTGAACCTATCAAAGATAAAGTTGAAGCAGCAGTTGATGATCTTGCCTCACTTAAGGCTGTAAAGAAGTCTGAGGTTCCGTTGCTTGCAAAAGCTGATATCAAGACATTCGAAGATCTTGCATATTGTGATATAACAAAGGTTGCTAAGAAAACTGGAATCGAAGAAGACCGAATCACAGAGATGGTAAAAGCAGCTCTCAAAAAGGTCTAGAAAATCGCTTGACTAAGTCTTAGGGGAAGAGCGAGTTGGACTATACTCGTCTCATATCAATATTGCAGAATCCTCCAAAGGTGAATTACCCAGTAGTACTCCCTGATTTTTTTGTAGATCACTTTGTACTTTTCAAGACGCTAGATAGTTTCCTAGATGGTTTGAAACGACTTGCTCAGCAAGGTGGAGGCAACTTGCTTAAGAATGAGCAGTTCATTCGAAAAGGCGGAAATGCAGTAAATACAGCATCTGCCTTACTTTCTCTGGGCTTGAATCCAAAATTAATTGTCACAACCGATTATTATGGGGCATCTCTTCTGAAAGCGTTAGTTAGTCCTAATTTAGATTTGAGTCATGTTCACACTGATGGTCGGCTTTCCTCAACAGTATCGATTGAAACAGAATACTCAGGAAGAAAGGTCAACCTGATGGTCAGTGATAGTGGTTCGGCATCAGAATTTGAATTCTCTGACCTTTCTCGACATGATATCGATGCCATCAAAGGTAGTGGAATTGTTGCTCTGGTTAATCTAAATCATAATAGAAAAGCTGCGGAGCTTGCTCATGACCTCTTTCAGATGATAAAAAAGTCATCAAAAGCTATGACATTCATGGACATGGGTGACCCCTCAGGAAACCCCAAAATAGTTACTAAACTTGTTGAAAATGTAATTAAAACAGGTTTGGTAGACATCATCGGACTGAATGAGAATGAAGTTGGTTGGATTGCTCAGGTTCTAACAAGTAATCGCGAGCGTTGGAAAAACATATCGGAAAAGCCTGAACTTTGGCTTGAAGGAGCTCAATTGATTGCCAACGATACAGGAGTCCGGATAGATCTTCATACGCCACATTATTCTTCAACAATCAAAGGAAATGAGATAACTTCAGTTCCAGCATTTGATGTTGAAAGTCATATTGTATGTGGTGCAGGAGATGCGTGGAATGCTGGTGACATCTATGGTACACTCCTCGATTTATCCCCGTTTGATCGATTAACTCTAGCTAACGCTGTAGCGTCACTCTATATTTCCTCAGCTTCAGCAACACATCCACAAATAGCTGATATAGTGGAATTCCTAGAATCCAATCCAATCCTCTCACGAGATGGTACAAAGTTACTTAAAGTTCAGTGACTTTTGTACCAATTGTATCTGTAACGCTAGGCTAGGTGTATGACAGTTGGAATTAGAGCGCGTTCTGACCAAACTGAAGTTTGATGAATCAGTTAATGGGTATGCGCTCATAACAAGCGATGGTCATCCCTTCCTGTCTTTCTCGCTACCTGATGAAGTTTTACCTCAAATCAAAGGAACTCTTCGAATCCATGGTTCTGATTTGAAACTCGTCAACATCATGACTGGAAAAGGAATTGTAATTCTTGCAAGAATTGACCCTCGATGGGTACTTGCTGTTCTATTCGACCCTGACTTCCAACTTGGTGGTGCTCTTTCACGAACAAAGGCTGTAGTCGATCTTCTCGCGCAAGTATCATTACCTCCACCACCTATTTCAATAGCTGAAGAAGAAGATGTGAATCTCCCTTCAGAGGAAGAATCCATCGGTGAAATTCAGTCTACCATGTCCGACATTTCCCAAGAAACAGTTATGGAATCTGCACCATCTCTTGAACCTGTAGAACCAGTAACAACAGAAATCACTGAGGAACCACCTCAAGAACCAGTTGAGGTGAAACATTGGTGTATCGTACATAGGGGCGAGAACTACAAAGACTCAGTGACCTTAGAATCTGAGCTTAATGTTTCGATTAAGCGATTGTTTGCTAATGTTGGCATTGACATCCTTCTTGTTGTTGATGAGAAGATGACTGTCTATAATTTAGCTGAACATTTAGCTAGACCAGTTGAGAAGATTATTGAGATTGTGAAATGGTGTGTTTCACGTAAAATTCTCTGGGTTGAATGCCCCAAGGAAAAAGAACCAAGTCAGAAGGAGATAATAGAGTTGCCTCTATTTGAGGGGAAGATTGACAAGGTCAAGAAAAAACATCGTCCAGTTCTTGAATTATGTGACGGGAAGAGGACTTTACAAGAAATTGCCACTGAACTTGGCATACCCTATTTCGAAGCGTTGCAAATGATTATACCCTACCGTGGGAAATCCGTCCGATTCATTCGCACGGATAAAGTGTCAAGATTCTGATATTGGAGGTTGAAATAATAAATGGGTGTAAAAGGAAAAATAGCTTGGAATTTCATGACTGATAAGGTGAGTAAGGTTTTGTTCCAAGCAAGCTACCGTGAGCTGATGAACCTTCTCATGAGCACTAGTGATAGCGTTGACGAAATAAACCGAAAGATGAAAGATATCGGTTTTCGTGTTGGAGAAACTCTTCTGATGGACTATGCTGACAGAATCCGCCAACATGCTGGGAAGTTTCATGAATTTGCAAACACTCTGCAACTTGCCTATAAGGTGAATTCTGGACAGGAATTCACAGATATCTGGGTTAGTAGTGATAAGCGAAGTATCAAATTCACAGACGCAGATTGTCCAATATGTGCAGGGGTTCATATTACAGATATGCCTGGCTTGCAATACTGTGTAATTGTGAGTGGAGTGTTTGATGCTGTCATGAAGCTTCGTGGATTTCAAGCTGAAAGTTTTCAAGAGTCTTGTAGGGCACTAGGTGATGAGGCCTGTACTTGGACTCTCTCACTGCTTTAGAAGTGTATCTCGCATGCCGCAGAAATCAAGTAACTCATCCGGCATAGGTATAAAACCTAATAACCAGAAGTAGAGATATAGAACCATTGCAAACGGAGGACCTCAATTGGGTCAAGTTTTAGGCACGCTATTTGGATTAATAACAGCATTTGCAATGACTTTCGTAGTGTTGATGCTCGGTGTCTTTATGCCTAATGATCTTATTGCATCAACCATTGTAGATGACTTTCTTGCAACAAGTGAACTTGAAATACGTCTGGCAGTGGTTGGTACTATTTTGTATCCTGCTCCCACACTTCTTGGTTCAACCAGCCTGGGTTCCTTAGTAGGTTATGGTGCTCCTGGAGCAACTGTTCTCATGTGGCTAGCTTGGGGCACTGGTGGTCTTATTGCTGGTTTGATGACCAAAGAGATTTTTCCTGGGATTCTATCTGCAGTTTTTTCAGCCATCATCGGTGCTTTTCTTACTTGGCTCCTATTCTTTATGATAAGTCCCTCTTTTGCGAGTACAGGTATCGCTGCGATATTTCAACAGGGATCGCTTCTGATCATGCAGGCATCACTTGAGGGAACCATTTACCCTGCAATAGCATGTGCAATTGGTGGACTCTTGGGTGGAGCAATAACAAGAGACCGCTGATTATTCACTGCTTACGATTAAAGTCCTACCACACTCTGAGCATATCATAGGAATAGACTTGAAAACAGCACCGCATTCACACACAGTTTCAATCTTCAACGGAATAGGAGGCTCAGCCTGGCGGCCAAGTCTTTCTATTATCATTGCAGTTGGTTGTGCTAAAGGTAACGCAAGAATGGACACCATCAAAGATGCTAGGAATTGAAAGAGCAGGTCGAAGTTTCTATTAGCGCTACTCCAAAATCCTGGATTAATGAGTAGTAGGGATATCAGTGCTAAAACTGCATGGATAAGCCCAACCCAAATTGCAGATCTGACTGTATTCCACCCAGGTTTGGAGAATAATCCAATCATAAATCCAATTATGCACCATGAAAAGATATAGAATAAAACAATCCAAGATGTGATTGGGTTAAATAGAGTAGTCTGAAGTGCACTACTTCCTGCTAAGAGAAACCAAACTATGTTGAATGGCTCTGGGTATATTGGTTGAGGAAGTTCCATCAGGATTGATATGACTATAGATCCAATAATAACCCCAATTAAGCCGCCAACAAAGTTTCTCATTGCACTTATTCGGCATATACGAATCCCTCTTAATGCTTTTTGACAAGCCATTGAAAAAACAATCTTTGGCACCACAATCCTTTTCAGATGACCTTCAGACAATAGCATGACAAAGCAGTCAGTTATTGGTCCGGCCTGTGTTCGTTGGGTGAATAAAATGTCCAAGGATTTGGAACGCGCTCTATCTAAACTGAGATTTGATGATCAGGTTTTAGGTTACTCGTTAATGACCAAGGTAGGCCGCCCCTTCGTCAGTTTTGCTTTCCCAGACGAATTGTTTCCACGCATCAAGGATAGCATTAACCTATACAAATCAGATCTCCGCCTCATGACCATTGATACTGACCGTGGACTGGTGGTTTTATCCCCTGTTGATGATAATTGGATTTTAACTGTTCTATATGTGCCAGAGCTGCAACTTGGCTTGGCTATTGCGAAAACTAAGAATGTCCTCCGACTTCTGGAGGGAATTGAACTCCCACCACCACCTGAGGAGTTTGAAGAGTCCGTAGAGTCAAACCTTCAAGTTTTGGAGAGCATAGCGATTAAAGCTGCATCTGTTGAATCAGCGGCATCAAAAGAAACACCTCCTGTTCCTGAGGTTAAGATGACTCTACCACCTCAGGTAGAAACAGCTCCCGATTTAAGTATAGAACTACCCTCTCCTGAATCGTTCAATATTCAGCCTGTAACAATTCCTAAAAGGGGTTCGCAGTACTCAAACGCACTTTCTCTGGATTCTGAACTTTATAGTGAAATGAAGAAATTGTATCGCAATTTCGGATTTGATGTTCTTATGCTTGTTGATGGTAACATAAGTGCTGAGAAAATCGCAGATTCGATGTTCCAACCAAATGACAGAGTTATTGACCTTCTCAAATGGGGCGCCTCAAGAGGTATAATTACTGTTCCACAGATATCAGAAGATGAAGAAGACGCAACAGGTGCAGGTAAAAGTGCAATAGGTCGTTATGTCAAGTGTCCCCACTTCGAAGGTGACATGAGCAAAGTTGCGAGTGGTGATCAAAACATCATTAGGTTGTGTGATGGAACTCGCACAACCGAACAGATCGCAGAGTCCCTAAATCTTCCTTTACCAAAGGTCGTACAGACAATTGCAAAATACAGAAAACACGGTTTGAAAGTCATTGGCAAAACCCTCTAGAGAATAATCAGGTGAAACAAACTATGCCAAAGGTAGAGAACCCGTTACTTATCAGCCTATATTCACATTATGTCGAGCAAATTCTTTCGGAAACTAATAGCATCGATGATGCAAATCAGAAACTTCGAGACTTAGGGAAGGAATTAGGTCAGCAGATATACCTCAACACAGAGATTGTCGAAAAGACAAAAGAAAATGTTACAACACGTGAAGAGGTAGCAAAACTGATTGAAAATGTATACAAAGTTCTCTTTGATAAGAAACCAAAGGATGTTGACATGAAGACAGCACGAGGGTCTGTACGAATAACTGACGATAACTGTGTCTGGTGCCAAGAAGTGAATCTTGAGGGAATGAGAGGATTTGGATACTGTGAGATATTTAGTGGTATTCTTGAATCAATTCTCGAGTTCAAAGGCGTTGATGCCAAAGTCTTTCAAGAAATGAGCAAAGCCACTGGTTCAGATGTCTGCGTTTGGAATGTCCGACTTGTATAAGTGTATCACATACACATAAAGCACTTAACTCTCAATTCATCTTCATCCATTGCCGACGAGGCTTAAGACATGTCTAGTGAAGAAAAGGTTATTCCATGGTGGCAGGGTCGACTCAAGGAACGCGATCTTATGGTTGCATTCTTTGCGAAGACTTGGAACAAGCTCGGAAGTAGGATTGCAGTAATGTTCCCTGACCGAGTTAAGGACCTATACTACTCTGCTGGGCGTCTTGCAGGACTTGAAGCACAACGAGAATACTTCAAAGTAGGAAAACAAAAGCCTCCTGGGGATTTCAAGGGTATCATCGAGTTCATCAAGATGTCTCTTGAAACACTGATTGTACCTTTCGGTGATATTAGGATCGCAAAACTCTACAAGTTATGGCTGGATGAGGAAGCGATAATTGAGATAGGTGATAATCCCTATGCGTCAGGGTATGAATCTGAAGAACCATCATGTTTCTTTCTGAAAGGTTTTGTAGAGGCTGTTCTTGAATATCTAACCGATTTCAATAGAATTGAGTATGAAAAATTGCTTGTCACAGAGGAAACATGCATATCTGCTGGTCAAGAAACTTGCACTTTTAAGATTACATTGACTTATCCTGCACGTGGAGCAACATAGTAGTGCGAAATTTCAACAAACGCAGTTTTTAACTACAAAAGGCTAATAGGGTTTGACAATGGATGTTAGAACATGAATAGGCAGATCACCAAACATATCCTAGTAGGATTCTCACTCATCCTCCTCACATGGGGAATATTAGGTGTAGTCCTATCTGGGTCAAGTTTTGGTGACATTGAACCTATGGCTCCGGATCTATCTTCTTCTCTAAATAGTGAGGAAAGTTATGCACACTTTAAGGCTCTTTCAATATGGATTGGTAGTGCTACAAGTATTGAGAACATAACCCTGCACATCGAACTATTTACTTGGAATTCGGGAGGTACAAATGTAGCTTGGTCTGATGCACTCTTCATAGTGCTTGATCTTGGATGTTTTGTTATTGCTATTGGTACAGTTTCAGTTGAGAGGAGAGAAGACCGCAGACTTCAGAAGTTACGAGATCGAGTCATTGATGAAGTTGCCATCAATCCTGGGATACATCTTCGCGAGCTTCATCGGATAATTGGGTGTGCAATGGGTGCTTTACAGTATCATCTTCGTTTTTTGGAGCGGGATGGGCAGGTAATATCAATGAGAAACGGTAATGTCAGACACATTTTTCCACCTGATTTCTCCTCAGATGACAGAGTAATGCTGTTGACCGCCTTAGCACGAAATCCTACAGTAAGCTCCATACTCAGCGAATGTGCATCGAATGGACAGACCACACAAGCCGCTATTAGCAGAACACTGGAAGTAGACAAGAGTCTCATCTCCTACTATATCAACAGTCTGTTAAAAGTAGACATATTGCGCACTGTGAAAGTCTTTGGCCGTGAGAAACCAGTGCTGATAACTGACTGGGCCCGTGCAGCTATTGATTGCCATGATATTTTGGTACAGTAATTGTCCAACCCTTATGCTTATCTTGGGTTGAGAGTCATTTCGCCACTATCCGAGGTGGTATACAATGGCTGATGATGATTATCTTGATGCAATAGATTACACAAGAGATGATTTGGATATAGAGGATCTTGAAGAAGTTAAACATGCAGTCAGACTCCTTGATGTCCACAGAACCTTCACAATGGGAAAAACAGAAATTGCGGCAGTTAGCGGAGTAAACCTGATAGTTGACGTTGGCGATTTTGTTGTAATCTCAGGCAAGTCTGGCTCTGGAAAAACAACTCTTCTGAACATCATTGGTGCAATTGATTTGGCGACCCATGGACGTGTATTTGTCATGGATGTGCCCATAAATGATTATGATGAATCGTTTAGAGCCTCATTCAGACTCAACAATACTGGTTTTATCTTTCAGAGCTACAATCTAGTGTCCACCTTAACTGCTGTTGAGAATGTCTTGTTTCCAATGCAGCTCTCTGAAAAAAGTCGTTCTGAATTGAGAGAGGATGCTATGAAACTCTTGGAGAAGGTCGAGATGGACCATCGGGCGGAACATCTTCCTTGGCAGTTAAGCTCAGGAGAACAGCAACGGATAGCTATAGCACGGGCGATGGCTAATGATCCGCCAATAATTCTGGCTGACGAACCAACCGCCAATCTTGATGGGGCCAGTGGACAAATGATACGTGAACTGCTGATTAAATTGAATAAAGAAGGAAAGGTAGTGATAGTTATGACTCATGATGAGGGGATACTAAATCAACCAAATATACATCATTACAAAATGGATCGTGGAGTGTTAACTCGTCATGACTGATCATCAATTGTTTGCTTCAGCAGACTTGAAGAGACGTCCATTTCGTACAACACTCACACTAATTTCTTTGACTAGTGTTGTAACAGCAACAACCTTTGTATTCCTGTTTGGCAATGTCTTACTGGATGTTTCGTCTTTTGCAGTTACGAGTGCTTTGTCTTCATCCTTTGGTACGTTCTTTTCAACGTTCGTTTGGACAATACTCCTGCTTGTGTTTGTCCTAGGAGCTGTAGTTGTGTCCACGACGATCTCGTTAGAAATGGTGACTCGTCGTCGTGATATTGGACTTATGAAATCAATTGGCACACTTCTTGATACTATCTTTGACTTCTTCATGGCACAATCGGTAATTATTCTTCTAGCAAGCATTGCACTTGGTTTAGGTTTTGGCACAATACTCTACATACTTGGAATGATTTGGCTTGGGACCGTTGTCCCAACAATACAACTCACAAATGCCTTCCCAATATTACAAATAGCCGTTCTCGCGCTAGTACTCATCATTGCAGGATATCTATCAGCCCAAAAACCAATTTACGACACAGTTCAAGAATCTCCATCACTTGCCCTGAATCCAGATGTTGGCACAAAGGTTAGAGTTGTTGGATATTTAGATAGTTTTGGACTGCCATTTCGAATAGCAACAAAAGGTACTGGAAGACGAATAAAAGGAACTAGGAGGACTATAATCTCCCTTTTCCTGAGTTTCACAATTGCATCACTCCTCTGGATTGGGGGTGGGGTCGTACATACCACATCAATATCTTATGTTACCCGCTCCATGGGAACAAATGTAGTAGCTGTGGGTAATCCTGACCTTCTAAACTCCTACTATAACTCATATTCACTCTATGGTTCACCTCTAAATGCTTCATTCAATTATCTTAGTGGTCCAGATATGGTCCCCACACAGCTTATTGATGATATTGGGGACATTCTAGGTGTTTATAGAGTAGAATCCCGGCTTGTTGTATATTCAGAGGTGGAGGAGCTACCTGCTATCCTTTGGAATGAGGAACTTGAACAGTACGAATATATTGGATTAGATCGTACATCCTCTGCAGCTTTAGTTGGTATAGACTGGGATTCAACAATATCCGATTGGTATTATGAAGGCAGCCAGTTAAACAATCCTCAACAAGTCTGGATTGGGGGCAGAATGGCTACTGAAATCTTCGTAGATCCACTCGTTCAGAGTCTAGGTGTGCAGGGCATTTCACTAGAAATCCAAGCTCAGGCATTTGACACTCTGAATGGCGGTATGATGGCATTGATGGATCTTTCACAACTGCAAACTGCATATGGTGTGTCAGGAACGAACCTGCTCCTTGTTCAACTTGAAGAATACGATGACTCTCTAATCTCGCAAATTGATATAATTGCGGAAAGCTACGGGTTGGATATCTCTAGGCAGCAAGATGTGTTGGAAGGAAATCTCGAAACAATCGATGCAATATGGGCACTATTGAACCCACTCGCAATTGTGACCCTCCTGAGTGCATTTCTGAGTCTTATGAATTACTTGCTGGTTTCAGTATTTGGGCGTCTTCGTGACTATATCATCATGAGATCCATTGGAGCAAAACCATCATTTCTGGCAAAAGTCATGATTGCAGAAGGATTGGATGTAGGATTGAGAGCAGGTATTCCCGCGCTCATAGTCAGCACAATGCTCAGTATCTATGCACTGATTCCTGAGGCTGCTGTTCCCTCCTTGGCATATCTTCCGGTATCAGTTATAATCGTCTTGATTGCTATGATTGCTGTCATATTACTAGCAGCAATTCCCACCTACGTCTTCTTCGCTACAAGGAATGACCTGATAGTTTCTGAATTCTCATCTTGATGATAACGTTCTTTAGGCTCAGTCCTTGGGAATATTTGAGGAGTGATAGATGCCCCCTGAAGACTCACAGGAAGATGAGTTCTCAATACACTGGATTAGTGATATTGTAAACGAGGTGTTGGAACGAGATGTCAGTGTCTATCGCATCTCCACTGGAAAAAGTACCAGTGGCAGCATCCACATAGGATTCGTGCGTGAGCTCATTATCGCAGATGTGATTAAACGCAAACTCCTCGAGGCGGGAAAAAATGCTCACACTCTTCTTGTAATCGATGACTTCGATCCAGTACGTTCCTTTCCTCCGAGTGTTTCACTCTCCCTTGAAGAATGGCTTGGGAAACCCTATTCCGATGTGCCTGATGAGTTTGGATGTTGTGAAAGCTTCGGAGCACATTCAGCAAGAGAACTTATTGATACATTTCCAGAATTTGGAGTTAATCCTGAAACAATATGGCAAAGTAAGATATACGAATTACCTGAGATGCTGGAAGCTGTCAGAACCTCTCTGAAACATACAGAAACCATTCGAAAAATTCTCATTGATTATGTAGCCCGCGACTTCAATGATGAGCAGAAAGCTGACTATATTGAGTCAATGAAAACTTGGTATCCCGGTTCTGTGATATGCCCATCCTGTGGTCGTATTCAATCTGGTGCAAAGGGTGCTATCGTTCCTAACAGAATTACAAACTATGACCCTACTACTGACAAGGTCACATTTTCATGTCCATCATGCGGACATAGTGCTGAAGCTCTTCTCTCTGATCTTCGAGTAAAGCTTTCATGGCGTGTTGATTGGCCAGTGAAATGGTACGTTCTCAATGTTACGTGTGAACCCGCTGGGAAGGATCACTCTGTGAAAGGTGGATCTTTTGATACAGGTCTAGAGATATCCAAACAAGTCTTTGGATGGGATGGTCCTGTTAAGGTTCCATTCGAATGGGTAGGCATTGGTGGTCGGGATATGGCAACTTCAGAGGGGATCGTATTTCTTCCAAAGGATTGGTTAGCAATCGCGCCTCCTGAACTATTTCGATATTTAATGTTAAAAACTGGTCTTACTCGTGCCTATGATATTCGAACAGAGCGAATACCAGATCTGGTTGATGAGTTCGAGAGGTTTGAGAGAGTCTACTATGGTCTTGAGGTCGCCTCTGAAGAGCAGAAAACAATAGCTAAACTTCTGTATCCACTCTGTCTACCTGGAGATGTTGCACAGGAGTATATACCAAAACTACCATTCAAGTTTGCAATCATAACATCTCAAATGGAAGAAATTCTAGGGACAAAGACAATTTTGGAACGGTGCGAGATGGTTCTGAAGAAGCAATACGGAATCGAGAAGGTACCAACAGATGCAAAAGAATTGATTCCAATTAGACTTAGAAGAGCAAAGAATTGGGCCTTGGAGTATGGAAGTGAACGGGATAAGGTAGAGGTTTCTGAAACAGTTCCCAAGGAAATCAAGGCCACTCTTACTGATGATGACCGTGCCTTCCTCAAAAAATTCGTAGAGGTTCTGAAAGGAACCCCTCTTGACGATGAGGAATTACAAGGGAAAGTGTTTGAAACAGCTCGAGACGTTGGTTTGAAGGACAAACGGGCATTCATTGTACTCTATAGGATTTTGATATCCCGAAAATCAGGGCCTCGACTGGGTGGATTCTTGAATCTCCTTGGAAACGAATGGGTCCTTGACCGTATCTTGAGTGTGCTGTGAGCATTCCACAACACGTTTATTAACACTATACCAGTCGGCGAAGCCCGGCCAATAGTACCGGATTTGTGAAACCTATGCTCGGATCTTTAAGAGAACGATACCAGCGTGCAATGATGCCAGTTGGCAAAGCACTTGCTCGAACTGGTATCACTCCTAACATGATTACAGGACTCACAGTTATTATTGCACTCGCTAGTGCCTGGTTCTTTGTAATGGGTGATCTTATTATTGGACTCCTTTTCATGATTCTAACAGTCGTCATGGATATGTTTGATGGTGCAGTCGCACGAGCTGCAGATCTTGCATCAAAGTTTGGTGCGACATTTGATCACACACTTGACAGGTACGCAGAGTTTCTTTTCATGCTAGGCTTAATGATGGGACCAATTAATACAGTCACTATACCTTGGTGGCCTAATAGTGCAGGTGATACATTCATCCCATGGTTTTGGGGTTTCTTTACGCTCTTTGGAATGATTATGGCTAGTTTTGCTCGTGCAAAAGCCGAATCTGTTGGGGGCATGGAGAGTTGCACAGTCGGTATAGCCGAACGTCAAGAAAAGCTGATTCTCACTATTGCAGGAATCTTACTTCTAGCTGTTCCTAGTACAAACATCTGGATTGAACTTCTGACACCTGTGCCTGTCTTACTTGACATCTTTGTGATACTGAACATCACCAACATCCTAACTCTTTGTATTGTAATCGTCGGAATCCTCTCTCACATTACAGTAGCTCAGAGGTTATTCTACGCAAAGAAGATTATAGGAGCAGCAGAACGGAGTGAAGCCACCAATGTATGATCTTGTTGTGATTGGAAATCCAACATTCCACAATGGAGAACTCACTGGATCAAGTGTGTACGCTGCTGGAACTGCCGCAAAGATTGGTATTGAACAGATGGCAATTGTGAGTTCAGTGGGTGCGAAAGTGATTGATGATTTCATCAAAGGAGTAGATGCTCTAAATATTCCTGAACACTATGTAATTCAAGCAAAAGATAAGGGTGCGGTTGAGATTCATAATCCCTCCATTAATAGAAACATGCACATCACGGTCAATCCTGATAGAATAAACATCCGAGATATTCCTGATGAGTTTCTAAATGCACGGTCTATTCTGTTGAGTCCATCTCTTCAAGAGATAAATGCTGAGTTTGTTGAATGGATATGCAATTCAACAGAAGCTCTTGTCTTTCTTGACCCGCAACTTCGGAAGTTGAACTCATCAGGTCGCTTAGAACTTATTCAAGACTTTAGTGTAGCAGAAAAGACACAGAGCTACCTAGATGTTATCAAACCAAACCAATTAGAATCTGATCTATTAACAGGAGAATCAGACTTATTTCTAGCAGCTGAACTAATTGTAGAATGGGCATCAGAAATCTGTGTCATTACCCTCGGAGAAAAGGGGAGTCTAATCTATGATGGAAAAGATTTCAGCATTATTCCATCCTATACGACCAAAGAGATTGATTCTACTGAGGCAGGAGCTGTCTATCTTGCAGCTTTTGCTTCAAAATTAATCGATGAATCTTCAATAATTGACTGTGGTGTTTATGCATCATCAGTTGCAAGCCTGAAGGTTGAGAGTCAAGGTATGGATTTCACAATCGATGAAATCAATATTCGTCGTAGATCTGAGATAATTGCGAGTTCTGTTGAATCCCGATAAAGAAGCAGCTATGAATTTATGATGTCTTATCAAACACCATTTCAATGGTTTTTCCAAGGAATGCCTTTGCTTCAGACATTGCTCTGCTACCCTTTTCTGTTATTACATAGTACTTCCTTGGTGAATCATCGTTTTGCTGTTCTTCGATGAGACCATCCTTGGTCAATCTATAGATAATTGCATAACCACTGACAGTGGCTGGTGAAAAACCAAATCGTTTGGTGATTAGTTCCTTAATCTCGTAACCATAATGTGGTCTTTCCTGTAACAAACGAAGAATGTACATCCAAAGCATCTCTTTGGTCAGCTTGTTCACAAGTCTTGTCATTGCTTTTGGTTGCTGCGTTGGATTGTTTTCCTCGTCGTCTGGCATTATCTGAACTTCCTTTCGAACTCAGAGATTATAGTAGCCAGGCAGTGGCTGCTAAGATAACTCTTTTTCCCAAGAGATACTTTTTGAATATCGAATTGCGAAATGAATTTCTTTGTCTGAGAATCGAAGCCCTTATGGTCTCCAAGCATAAAACTGTTCTGAGTAGTTTTTTGATATGAATCAATCTCAGAAAGATACACACCTTCTTCATCTAAAACCCACAATTTAGACACCTTGGGTTGGTTGAGTTCCTTAATAATATCTTCAACATATCCTTCAGAAACCTCAACAAATGCAGGTGGATCACCTCGTAATGAATCTCTTATCACAGATGCCCATCCAACTTCTCCCTTAGGTATCTGATTCTGTGGGTCCCTAAAAGTAAGAATGATTGATTCCCCAATTACAGCAATTAATTCAAGATTAGATTTGGACCATGATATTGGCCCCCAATCAAAACAAGCCGCCAGGTCTCGACAAAGAACATCTATACGTTTTCCAGAGCCCGGCAAATCCTTCAAAAGAAATTCTCCTTCAGGAGCAGCTTGAGGTAGAAGTTGCACGAATCTTAGCATGGTGGATCCTACCATCGGGCATACCAGCTGTTTTGTTAGACATTCGGTGAGGTCTGGCTATCAAGATCAAGCGCGTACATGATGTGTTTGTTATCGACGACCTGTCGTAGTTTTCCGTTCTGAGGCCTGTCTTATTTGCACTCTTCCTGCATGAACAGCACAGCTAACACAGTAGTATGATGTAATTCTTCTAGTCTGGATGTAGCTTCCTTGTTGTCTTAGCTCACGAGCGAGTTGAGGTTCAACAGTTGATACTCTCTTCGTGTATTTTTTGGCTTTATCTGCTGGAACAATGCGCCCGCATTTCGAGCATTGAACTGTTCCTGTTTTTCCTGCTTTGCCTTTGCTTCTGCCGCCAGATTTTCTTTTCTTACCCAATATTCAGTTCCACCATGATTGATAATGCGCCCGCCAACTCGACTAGCCTTAAAATCTTGTTCATGTCACCAGCTGAATTGGAACCTCACCAGTAGGGCTCAATTGTTTCAAGTACTTTATCCAAGACTTCATTATTCGCATCAATGATGTGTTGAAATCTTTCTCTCTTTATTTGATCGTCAAGTTTCGGAACATCTTCTCCCACAAGTCCCTCCAGACTTGCATGAATTGATGGTCCTAGAACAAATGGATTATATCCTCCTTCAAGCACCCAAATCGAACCCATTGCGCCAACAGTTTCCACTATTTTGCGAATGAAGTCGCCAAACCTCCAAAAGATTTGGGAATCAACATCCATATTTCCCACTGGATCCGCATAATGCGCATCATACCCTGCAGAAACCATAATGATGTCTGGATTAAACCTCTCCAGGGCTGGTCCAATCACTCTTTTTATTGAGGTTTCATAAGACACATTCGGAGAGGTTTCAAGAAGAGGAATATTGATGTTTGTTCCTTTTGCAGGACCATAACCGAGCTCTGCATAATGCCCCAGACCAAAATTCTCGTAGTCATATTCATGAATAGATATTAGCTGAACATCGGGGTCTGAGTAAAAAATCTCTGATGTTCCATTTCCATGATGATCATCAAAATCGATGATAGACACTCTATTGATCTCTTGGTAGCTTAAAGCACGACGAGTTGCTATAGCTATATTATTGAAATAACAAAGGCCCATTGGATTTGATGAAGAGGCGTGGTGTCCGGGAGGTCGCATAAAAGAAAATGCATGTTTAACCTCACCTGATAATACCATCTCCGAGCCTCGTACTGCTCCGCCCGCTGATAATAAAGCAGATCTAAGTAAGCCTGGACTGGCATATGATGCCTCACCAAGTTGCCCTGCTCCTATATTCGACATTAAACTGACAGAATCAACCAGATACGCCGAGTGAACGAGTAGAATTTGTTCTAACTTGGCTTTGGGTGCCTTGACCTTAATGGTATTATCAAGTACACATTGTTTCTCAAGATAATTCAGAGCAATTTGAGTTCTTAGAGGACTCTCGAAAGCTTCTATGTTAGGTTTGGGGAATGGCATCCTATGAAAGTATGATTTTCGATGGGAGATGAAAGCAACCTTGTCTTTTGACACGATGACTCACTATGTTTTTTCTTGGTCATTATCCTTAACTTTTGTTATTCTCTCGAGGAATGAAGATTCAATTGGTAGAACATACATGTATAGTACATTGAGAACCTTCTTTGTAACTTCTGTCGTTTTTGTTGTTATATCTAATCCCTTTATTGGATTATCTTCTAGGATATTGTCAACAAGCTTCTGTGGATCGTTCCATTCCCGTTCTTCAGTTGTCCAAAGGAATCCATCACGAACCTCGACTTGACTATGACTCTTTCGAAACTCTTCTACTGCATCAACAAGATCTATTGGAGGTCCTCTTCGTGTATAATGCTTAGAGATTTCTGATTCTTCAATAAGCAATCCAATAGAATATCTATCGTTTTCAAAGTAAATCTCTGCAAGAGATTCTCCAAACCTACGCTCTCCTGTTCTCTCAGATTGTAGAGCAATTTGAATCTTCTTAGACAGCCGGTAAAGTTTGTCCCTTAGAATTGTGTAATGCTTTGAGCCATCAGAAATGAACTCTGTAGCGTATGAATGTTTTCTTATCCATTGTGGCAAACTATCGGTAGGAATCGATGACTCAAGGAAAAGCTCACAAACTTCATTCTTGTTGCCCAGTGTGGAAGCTTCTCGAAGTCTACCTATTCGATACTTGACCCATTCATAGGCTCTTGGAGTAAAGCTAGAAGCTATATTCCTTTGTTGGTCTGTTGGATCTATAAGAATAATATAGTCATCTTTAAACGTTGAAATCTTTCGTAGCTCACTCAATGATCTTTTTTGCAGGTCAATTGGTTCGCTATCAAGATGTTCAAGAGCATAGAATGCGTCATCCAATGTTTTCGAGAATAAAGCCAGTAATTCTAGAGAAACCCCCGTTATCCCCATTCTCCCTACTGCACACCGGTCACCATATGCATGACTGGCTCTTACAAACGACTTCAAGATTCTTGCGTCATTTCTTTTATCATCATTCAATCTATCTGCAATATAGCGTGTATGATGTACAGTTCTATCAACTGCTGTGATTGGTCCTTTTTCTGCTAGATATTCCAAATCGATGTCAAAACAACCGAGAATATCAATATCTAAACCCATTTTCTTCAATGACAGATATGGGTGTTGCGAATATGCTCGCTGTACATTGGTTGTATCTAATCCTGATATGGCTGGCTCAAACCAATCCTTTACCATCATATCCATCAGACGATCGATCTCACGGTGCCGTTTTTGCTGTGATTGATCCAAAATTGTTGAGTAATCTTCTGGTACAAGTCCCACAAACAAATCTATGTCTGCTACACTCCGTAGTTGCGTCTGTTTTCTTCCTGTAGAACCCTGTTCCTCAATGAATGAATATGAATAGTTCTTCGAACATGAATGGTTTGATAAAGCCTGCTTCAATGAATTGATTACTGTCCTTTGTACATCTAGTTCCTTCTTTGTGGGTGTTACCTGTGATAGGATGCGTTCCCGAATGTTATCAGTGAGCAGTTTGTCCAATTTCAGACCTATTCATTAGAGGTCTATTGCTTGCTATGAATGTTAGCCTCATCAGGTTTTGAGTAGCCTCTATCTTTAAAGCACAAGTCTTCTCTAACCTCATAAGTGGTTCACTCAATGACAAAGATAGTGCCTATCGCAATTTCGATACTCCGTTGTGGTGAAGGATATCTGTTTCTGCAAAGACGAAATGCACCTTACGAGAATCTCTGGAGCATGGTCGGTGGCAAAATAAGTCTGGGGGAGCATATACGTTCTGCTACAATTAGAGAGGTTATGGAAGAGACTGGTGCACCTGAGGTCCACAATTACAAGTATCGTGGTCTTGTTTCTGAGAGACTTGTTGATTCTAATGGATTTCTTTCAGCTCACTTCCTTATCTTTGTCGGTTACGCTGAAATCCCCACTTTCAATGCGAATCATCGAGAGGGAAACCTTGCGCTTTTCTCTGAGAACGAGATATTTTCCACAAGAGAACATTTTCTACCCTCTGATTTCCAGATGTTTAAGTGTTTTAACAATCAGGAGTCAATTCAGACGACCTATGAAGCTGAATTATTGTACGATGGAAACAGGTACCATTTGATTTACTACAGGAAGTCTGGTGATGAAGTTAGGTGATATTGAAATCACTCCATTGGCTGCAGAAAGTCTTGGGACTCGCTCATTGTGCACTCATGTTAGTACGCCTGATATTAGCATTTTATTTGACCCCTCAGCAGCCCTTGCGAAAAGATTCAAACTAGAACCTCATCCAGAAGAATACTTGACCCTAAAGAAATCGCTGAATAAAATCCTGGGTTTTGCTGAAGCATCAGATGTTCTGTCAGTGTCTCATTATCATTATGACCACATCAGACCTGGTTTTAAAAACCATGTCTACAATTTGAGCACCCGAAACGAGCGCCAAGAGATGTTCTCTGGGAAAATTGTGCTGATAAAAGACAATCGTGAGAACATTAACCCATCACAGAGACGTCGAGGATTTTATTTCGAAAAGGACATCAAAAATATCGTCACGAAGCTTGAATGGGCTGATGACAGGTCTTTCAGATTCGATGATACCAAGGTAACATACTCTCAACCACTACCCCATGGTCCTAATCAATCACCACTTGGATATGTCCTCGCTACCTGTGTTGAGTATTCTAATAAACGGTTTATGTTCACACCCGATGTTCAAGGTCCAGTTGTCAGTGACACACTTCAGTATATTCTACAGTGCTCGCCTGACCTGCTTATTGTTGGCGGTCCTCCCATCTACCTGTCCAAATTTACTGACAATGAGCGTGAGATAGCTTTGAATTCTCTCGTTACTCTTGCATCCACAATTCCCACACTTGTTGTAGATCATCATCTTATGAGGGATAAAACATGGACCGATTGGATGATACCGGTCATGAAAACTGCAAACAAATCTGGAAACAGAGTCTTGACCATGGCTGAATTAGCAGGCAAGGAAAATCTGCTTCTTGAGGCTGAACGCGAGGAGCTCTATAGAATGAATCCACCTAGTGAGGAATTCATGAATTGGACACAAGCCTCAGATGAGTACAAGCTTAGACATTCTCCCCCAGTGCTTGGTCTTGATGAATAGAAACAGAAAAACGTCTTATTGGAGTAGTACGCAACCACATCAATGGTCTGGCCCAAAAAATACGTTCCATGGACACATTAGTCGGGTCATTGTTGAACGGAATAAAACACAGGTGGACTTCTAATTGGAAGATATTGAAGGGGCATCTACAAAGGCACTTCTTGATCGTTTTAAACAAGCAGTAGATCGTGCCAACGAATGTCTCTCAAACGAAGAGTATCAACAAGCAATGGCTCTTTACTATGATGCTAGCTTATCTGCTGACGAAATGACACAACGGTTTCTCAGTTTGCTCATTAAAACAGCTCCAAGTACTGCACACACCACACTTCTTGTAGAGGTTCTAAGCTGGCGGCTCCGGTATTTCACTGCTCAATATGATTATCATCTTGCTGTTGCACAGACATTGTCCGGGTTGCCGCGAGAAGAATGGATTGCCAGATTGGAAACTATTCTTGTTCTTTCACAGAGCCTAGTTGATATGATTCTTCCAATCTATAAGCAAGAAAAAGATCCAGGTATCAGAAGGAGAATCCATGACCTTTTTGATGATTGGATAACAGGGATTCGAAACCTAATTATCAATCTTCGTTCTTGGGGAATGGCTAGTGCTCAAGCAGCCCGTGTTCTTGAATGGGCTATGGATAATGAGATTGGATGAATGAAATAAAACGAATATTCCTGGGGATTATTTCTTTTCTTTCCCCTCTACCGATGCCATTGCAATTTCGGTATCTGCAAGTTGATGATGGCTATCTAAATAACAAACAAGATAATGGTCCTTATGCTTCACAACGACTGGGGCTGGAAATCGCTTGACTTTCTTCAACTTGTCCTTTGGAACCTCCCAGTAGAGTGATTCCTTGCAGACAGGACACTGCATCCATTTCAGCCCTTCAGCCATTTGTAGTTCCACCTGTATTGGGTTTGGCGGGCAATTGAAGGAATCTGCAATGGTACTAAAAAGGATTTTCTAGGGGCTTTGCACCTTTGGGTTCGCTGTTTTGATTACTCATCATCAAAATCAATATCCCATGCACCGGGGTCTTCAAGATCTCTGCTTTGAATAGGTCTTTTTCTTGTTTCAAGAGCGTCAATATCATAGCGATCACTATCAACAACCAGCTCATTTGAAACCTCATCCAGATAGGCTGGGATATACCCGTTCTCTATGAGTCTAACAATCAATCTCTTCAACTGTCTTCTTTCTAAGCCTGTACTCTCCTCAAGACTGGCAAGTGTCACTGCGGCCTCAGACTCAAGGGAGGTTCGTACAAATCCTGCTAGAACTAATTCGAAGGAACGTCTAAGTTTGTAGAGTTCGTCCCGATTTATCTCATCTGCAAGAACCGTTTCCATTAGCTTGTTTGCATCTCCGAAACGATACTCTGTAAGCATTAAGGCGAGATCAATGAGACCTGTTACTTCCCCCTTGGTGACCTGAATGACTCCATCAATCAGCTGTCGAGATAGGTCAAGATCACCTCCAGTAATTGCACAAAATGCTCCTTCTAATAGCAAATAGGGGTTTCTATTTTTCTCAGCAGCTGATACATATGCTTGAGCAGCAATCTGGCAATCAATCTCAAACTTATCATGTTCACCATGCTTGACCCATGCTGCGCTTGCACTAGTCATGATTATAGCCGCATCTAGATACTCGTGTGCTAGCATTCCATGTTCATATGCTCGCTCATAAGCTTGAGCTGCTTTTGAGAAAGACTCCCAGTTTTTCCAGCAGTCACCTGCTCTCTGAAATAGTGTCATAGCTTCCTGGTTCTTTCCTGAGTCTGCCATCTCCTCAGCCAGTTTTTCTAGTTTCTGGCATTCAGACTGACCCATGATTATCAGGACCTCGTATTGAACTATCCAGCCCTTCTCAATACTCCATCTTTCATATTGAGTGTATGTCTAGCGAATTTTGCTATGTCATGATTGTGTGTGACTAGAACAACAGTCATCCTTCTCTCTCTATTCAATTGAGCAATGATTTTGAGGATGTTCTCACCAGTCTTTGAATCGAGGTTCCCAGTTGGCTCATCACAGAACAGGATTGGAGGGTCATTCACTAAGGCTCTCCCTATAGCTACTCTCTGTTGTTCTCCACCAGAAAGCTGTTTTGGAAAGTGGTCTCTTCTCTCTAACATATCTACTTCGCGGAGTACTGCTAATGTTCTATTTTCCTGTTCTTGCTTAGTCAGGTCGTTTCTGGGCCAAAGTACGGATTCGATGTTCTCGTAAGCCGTGAGATTCTCTACTAGTAAGAATGATTGAAACACAAAGCCAATCTTCTGAGCGCGTACCTTTGGCATGTCTCTCTCACTAATCAAAGTGACATCCACTGCATCAACAAGAACACGTCCGGAAGAAGGAGCTTCAAGTCCTGACATAACATGTAATAGTGTTGACTTGCCGCATCCACTTGGTCCTAATACAGCGACGAAGTCTCCTGCTTCTATCTCAAGATTGACATCTTTTAATGCTGCCACAGTATTCTTGCCTTTTCCAAACTCTTTGTTGACTTCTTCAAGTTGAATTATTGGTTTTGCCATTTTTTACTCCTCCCTTAGTGCGCGCATTGGTGGGACTTGCGTTGCTCTCCACATGGATAATAGCAAACCTGGAATCTGGGCAACAATTATCCAAAAGAGTGTTACAAACATGGAAATCAAATCGACATAAATCAAAGACCAAATCCCTGTTACACTTGTGACTCCCAGGAAGTATGCTGTCAAACCAAGAATTTCAACACTCACCTGGAACACTAAAAGAAATGCAGTGAATGATACAAGTATAACTTCACCTACGACGAGAAGCATCACATTCGAATTATCCCAGCCTATGCATTTGAAGATGGAGATATCTCGGCGTCTGAATTGTGAAACTAGTATTGCGTATATTGTTGCTACAATAAAGGCGAGTCCAATATATGATAGATCTCCTGGACTTGTTGTAAGCCCTCTTGCAACAATTATATACAATATTGCATAAATTAGGATGAATGCGAAGACTCGCATCCTGGCGCGATATGCGAATTTGACGCTTTTGAAAAATACCCTGAAGTTCAAACAGTTGTCCTCCCTGCATTAGACGCAGTTATAGACAATTTCAACTCACTTGGCTTAATGTGTCTTGTGGGCATCAAATCCGGATTACTGATTGTCCTGCTCCATGTTTATCGGACTTCCGTTAGCCGGCCATAATTCTCTTCGTAGAAGGTCTCTAATCGCTACTCTGATTGCTTCACTTCTAGATGGATACATCCCTATCTCAACTAACTTGTCAAGTCCCTTTACGTAAATATCGCTCATTTTCACTGTAACAAGCTGCAAAAGGCATTCCTCATGATAGGTATCAACCGGGTAATACCAGATATAAGTCGATGGAAAGTCGTATGAGCTCCGCGCCAACTGTTTGTTTCTTTGCACGAAGATTTTCGCTCAAAGACATTCGGCCCATAAAAGGCTAAATATAGTAAGACCAAGTTCGAACAAGGAAACCTGCGGGTGGAAGCAATCGAAAGCTCCCTTACATGATTCACTGTCATCAAGTAGATATCCCACTTATGGGGTGAGGTGAAGATTTGAGTAGTAGCGGATTCGACTACATGCGTAAAGTCGTCATGATTGGCGCTGGTGGTAGCGGAAAGACTGCTCTTGTAAATAGATTTCTCACCCACAAATTTTCTGAAGAATACATTGTTACAATTGGTTCGCAATTTGCAGTCAAGACTGTTGCAGTGGAAACTACAAACGGCCGTAGTGTGAATGTGAAACTTCTTGTTTGGGACCTTGCTGGACAGCAGCGATTTGATTTTATTCGAGGAAGCTACTACCGCGGATCCAAAGGTGCACTTCTGGTTTACGACACGACTCGTAAAAGTACTTGGTTGGAACTTCCAAAATGGATCAAGGAAACTGAGGATGCTTTAGGAGAGAGAATCCCGATAATTCTTCTAGCTAACAAAGTGGATTTGGTTGACCATCGTGTAATAACTCGTGAGATGGGTGAGGAATTTACACGTGAATTCAATCTCACGGATTATCTTGAAACAAGTGCACTCTCTGGACAGAATGTCGAAAAAGCTTTTCATATACTTGCCAAGAGTTCCTTAGCAATGTCTTAACCAATCTTATCTCAGTGCTCTAACCAAAACCACTAAAGAGGGGTAATTGTGGGTCTGAATGTAATCTAAGCAAAATGTAGTGAGTCCAATGACTAAACCAGACTTGAATTTAAAATTCCTAGAGCAACTCTGTGATGCCTTTGGTCCTAGTGGACATGAGGAGGAAGCACAAAAAGTTGTTCACAAATATGGAAAAGAATACGCAGACGAAATACTCCAAGATGGGCTTGGATCATTGATCTTTAGAAAGGGAAAAAGTGGTCCCAAAATAATGATTGCTGGGCATGTTGATGAGATTGGTTTCGTCATCACAAACATCAAGAAAGATGGCTATCTAGAATTTCATCAGCTTGGTGGCTGGTGGGATCAGACGCTCCTAACCCAGGAGGTCGTGATTCTACCATTCAAGGGCGAGAAAGTTGTAGGGGTAATTGGTGCACCTCCGCCTCATGTTCTTACTCCTGAAATGCGCAGCAAAGTAGTAACGAAAGATAAGATGTACATCGATATAGGGTGTTCATCTGCAAAAGAGGTCAAAGATCTCGGTATTAGAGTTGGTGATCCTGCCGTCCCAGTGTCTTCTTTTCGCACAATGAAGAGAACGAGGAAGGAAAAGAAGAATGAAGACGACAAGGATGCAAAGGAAGAAACCCGCGAGGTAACCCTTGCAGTAGCAAAGGCGTTTGATGACCGAATTGGTGTATTCATTGCACTTGAGGCACTACGAAGGATTTCTGAAAACAACATTGAGCTTCCCAACACTGTGTACTTCTGTTCAACTGTGCAAGAGGAGATTGGACTTAGAGGTGCCAAGACCTCTGCTCAAATGATCAATCCTGATATTGGCTTTGCAATAGATGTGGACATTCCCGGTGACTCACCAGGAACTGAAGGAATTGTCCCAAAGATGGGTAAAGGTGTCACAATCTCAGCAGGTGACTCATCGATGATTCCAAATCCAAAACTACGAAAGTTTGTCATGTCAATTGCTGAAGAAAAAAGTATACGCCATCAGCCATCCTTTACGAAGGCCGGCGGGACTGATGCAGGCCAGATTCATCTTGCAGGGATGGGTGCTCCATCACTCTATCTTGGGATTCCGACACGATACATACACTCTCACCATGGAATGCTAGATACAAATGATGTTGAGAGTGCTGTTCAACTAATTGTTGAAGTTTTGAAGGAACTTGATGAAAAAACTGTCAAGAGTTTCTTGACGCTTTAAAAGACGAAGAGCAGCCTAGTGATTCCTAGGCTGACTCACAAATTCTCTTCTTAGCGTTCACGCTTACCTTCGATAAACTCATCAACTCGTTTTCTTGCTTCGAAGTCATCTATTTGATAACGTGGGTGTTTGAAGCTATAGGAGCTGATGCTTGAGAGCTCTCCTCCTATTCCTCTATCTAGTGCGATTTTCACAGCACGTGCGACATCAATAATGACTCCTCCGCTATTTGGTGAATCCTGAACGGAAAGTTTCAGCTCAAGGTCAATTGGGAGGTCTCCAAAAGCTTTCGATCTCATGGTAATGTAGCAGACCTTATTGTCCCTCAAGAAGGGTACATAGTCACTGGGACCTATTTTAGTTGGTAGTTCATAATCAACACAACTTGTTACAGCTTCAGTCTTGCTAATTCTCTTTGAACTTAATCTGTTCTCAACTTGCATGTTCTCAAAATCAGTATTTCCACCAATATTTAGCTGATACGTGTTTTGAAGAATAAGCCCTCTCTTATCGAAGAGCTGTGCAAGAACACGATGTAGGATTGTGGCACCAAGTTGACTCTTGATGTCATCCCCTGCACATGGGATGCCCTCTTTTTCAAAAGCCTGTGCAATTGGTGATTTTGGATCAGAAACAATAAACTCGGGTATTGCATTGATGTAACCAACACCAGCGTCCAACGCTGCCTTTGCATATATCCTGGAACTTTCTGCGCTTCCTACAGGGAGGTAAGAAACAAGCATGTCAGCTTTTGCCTTTCTTAATTCCTCCGCAATATCCACAGGTTCTATTTCCTTCTCGTCATATGCGAAGAAGGACTCTCTCATATGAGGTGCAACACCATCAGATATGGGTCCTGGCAATACTTTGACACCAGTCTTTGGAACATCGGGAGCAAAAGCAACGCAGCAGTTTGGCTCTGCCCACATAGCCTCAGCAATATCAAGACCAATCTTTTTCCTGTTTACTTCAAAGGCTGCAACAAACTTGAGGTCTCTTGGAAAGTATCCGCCAAAGTCCACATGCATTAGACCTGGAACTTCCTCATCAGCTCTTGAATTTCTATAATAATGTGTACCTTGAATTAACGCAGAAGCACAGTTCCCAAGTCCTGCGATTGCGATTCGGACATCTCCCATTATTGAATCATCTCTCTGAGTATTTTATAGCCATAGAATAGTTGTTTCTTTTAAAATTTGCGAGCTGGCAATATCACAAATCTGATGCTATCTCGTCATCTTTGGCTTTTTCAGGCTCGCCAGTTTCGTACCTTGAGAAAAGCATTCTCTTTGCAGAGGCAATAGTTTTGGGGCCAATCCCAGGAATCTGTCCCCATTCATCAGTTTGGAGAATGACTTCTTGTGGTGACCCAAACCGTTCAAGCAGACTCTTAGCACGAACGACATTTACTCCAGGAAAACCCGCGATGAAGAACTCTTGTTCATCATTCATAGAGTCAAGTCCTTTCCTTGTTCTAATAACAGGCAATCTCTGACCCGTCTGTCCTCTTTTCTCATCTTCCCCAATGAGGATTCCATAAAGGAGACCCGCTGAGTGAAGTGCATTAAATCCTTTAATCACTTCGATGCCTCTTTCACTTATACTCTCAATTAAGGCATCCAGAGAACTTGGATGAATATAGCTCACACGTTCCATCGTGACAAGGTATGGCTTTCCCTTTGTTTGTTTAGTAGAGAATGGAATATAGATACAACCCTTCAAAGGATCCCTTCTAATTGAAAGAATATTCTCTATCAAAACATAGGGTTTATCATACTCAAGCAAGGCTTCTAGCTGTTTTGTAAGCCTTGGTACGCCAGCAGCGCTGCCTTTTAACGAATTCACCAAATCATTTACAGTCTTTCTTTCAATCGCAATACCATCAAGACCAAGAATGTCTCCGATTGGTATTTTCTGAACTGAGTAAGTAATCTGCTCTTTGTCTAACATCGACATAAGATGTTTTACAGCGTTCTTCCCCTTGCCACCAGTTTCATGTACGTCAATGACAATCTCTGGCACGTTTCCAAAAAGATCTGATTGCATTATTAGTCCTCATTAAAGAGTGTCATGACTGCTGCCATCGAAACCTCTCTTGCTAAATTTGGTTCATCAGCAGAACCTATCACAATTACATCATTATTTTCAGGTCGCAAACTCTCAATTATTAGAAGTGTTTCAGACTCATACGCCATTAGAATATGAAAGTCATCTGGGGGCATGACCAAGCGTATGTTCTTTTGGATAAGTGTTGTTGCTCCAGCTTTTCCATATCCTCCCTGAATGATTGCTTCATCTCTTTGTCGGACACCGTCTTTTACCATTGAAGCCTTATTCTTGACTAGATTGGCATAGGCATATTCATACATCACAAGTTGCCCAACATCTAACAATAACCCACTGGGGACATCACGAGAAACCTCATTGAACAATCTCTGTCCTTTTACAGTCAATCTTTGTCCTTGCTTTCCTTCTGGTTCAATGTAATCGGCCTCAGTGAGCCGTTTCAAAAGAGTTCTTACACTACCCTCCCCAATCGACATTTTTTCACAGAGTTCGTATCTACCAAGAGGTTGTTCTCTGCCTATCATAATCAACCCCACAGCTGCATGATGAGGTTTGAAAACTGGAGCAACACGACCATCCGCAGGTTCAGAGAGTCTGATGAACTCATCTTTCCACGTCATACTATACACTCTCCAACATCTCAACTTTTACTTTTGATTCAGAACTCCAGATAAGGTCTTTGAGCTGTTTCTTTAGTGCTATATCTAGCATTGGCACCACCTGTGAGAAAATCACTGCATTTGATAGGATATGAATAATGGAGAATGGAATTGCAGCTGTTATAGCTATTAGGAAAGGAATCCCAAAAGTAACTGCATATCCAAGGTTAGTAATTTGTTCGAATATGAATGTGACAAACGCGCCAGTGATGACCAATTCCCATTTTTTTGGTTCAAGACGTTTCCCATCTGGTCCTCGTTTTCCCATTATTGTTCCAATTGTTATAATGTAGAACCAACCTATGACTTGGGATGCCCAAATCTGTGGGATGAATCCACCCCAGGGGTTGATTAAACCAAAAAGCAGAGACATGATTAGAGTCGACCAAACTGCCATTTGTGCACCAAATATGTATGCTGTGACAAACAAAACTGTTGATCCTAACTCTAAGTTTGGTATCGCCACTAACGCATAGTTTCCAACCAATGCTAATGCTGTCATGATGGCTGTTATTGAAACCCATCTACTATCGCTTATTCTTCTGCGTGAAGATTGGATTTCCATTTTTCTTCACCTGGCTCTAGTTCGGCGATTCCATTGTACATATACTATCACTATTGCAACGAGTGCTCCCGCACCAATAAATCCGATTACTAGAATCATTGAAACTGGACGGTTTATCTCTTGTAGCGCAATTACGAGTCTATACACACTGCCAAATGTAACCATGGTTTCAGCCCTTACAAGAACACCAGTTTCCAATGAATAGACTAAGTGTGTAATTTGTGTGCCAGGGGGGTCCTGATAATAGTGGAACTCAATACATTCTTGGGTTGTCTGACCAATATCGTAGTTTGCATAAAGGGAGTCTATTGTTCCGTTCATCCAGTTCCCTGCAACCCTCTCTGCAGCAGCGTATGCGGATGCATTCAGACTATCGATGTTTTCTTGCCCCACCTCTACAAATAACCCAGTCAGCCAAGCTGGCCATATCCCTAAGGTCAGATCGAGTGCAACTACTGTATCATTTGCTGCAACAGTAACGTTTCCAAGGTACAATGAACCATAAACATCCTCATTAACATGGGATATATCATAAATCATCTCACTCTCATTCTCCACAACACAATACCCTCCACCAGAGTACCACATTGTGAAGTTAGTTCCTACACTGACTTCCCAAGTTACTCTAGTACCAGGTGCAACAAAAGAACTGTAGTCATTTGTCTGAGCTTCAACACCTGCTGGGAATATGAACAATGTAATTACTAGCAAAAGGGTGATTTTTTGTTTCATCCTATAGTATTCTCCTTGAGGTTTGTATGTAGACTATGACAATGAAACCTATGCCTGAAATTAATACAAAGACTACACCAGGAATGAATGTTGGATCATACTCAGATTTGAGTTCAGGTCTTGTGTATTTCCACAGCAAGACATCATTATCTTGGAGTGTGTATAAGTTAACTGCAATCGATGCAAATTCACCATTCACCCAATACTCCCAACCTTCTGCTCCTTCACCAACCAGTCCTTCAATTCCTCTAATATACGCAAGTGGACCATACCAATTAACCTCTACATTAAGAACTGATGAGGTGACATCAAGAACCGTGGATCCGTTGAGGTTCTGATAGTTTCTGATGGTTCCATTACCAAAGTCTATCGTGAGTGTGATTCCCTTAGCTGAAGTAATTGCTCCCGAGTTACTCTGTGCATGAACTATGCTGGACAGACTCGTTACTACTAACAGAACTATTCCTATTGATATGAGAACTTCTCTCCTGATCAGGATTTTCACACTCTAGGATAGGTTAACCTGTCCTACAATATTCGACATTTAAACTTTCTTTTCCTTAAACCAACCGAAGCATCTAATACGAGTTCGAGTTTGAGAAAACTAGTTCGTAATTTAGGAGAACTCCTGCTTGACTGATATAACTCAAAAGGAATACAATGGCTTTCTATTCGTTCTTGAGGGAATCGATGGTTCGGGAAAGACCTGTGCCTGTAAAGAGTTGAAAAAGAAATTAGAGTCAGTTGGTTATGACGTGGTTTATCTTAGAGAACCAACAAGCGAGAGTCCTTGGGGAAAAGAGATGAGGGAGAGGTCTCCAAGTGGAGAACTAACACCAGAGGAGGAACTTGAGCTATTCATCAGAGACCGTGAATGG
>LRSL01000014.1 GCA_001563335.1 Candidatus Thorarchaeota archaeon SMTZ1-45
CACCAAATCTGGTTCATATCTGAATGTAGCTCAAGTCGATGTCACATTCACATTGAGAGCTCACAAGACTGCAGTGACTGTGACTGGAGATATGACCACACCCTATGGCCAAGATACACAAGTCAATATTGTCTTGTTTGATCTGGACACAGGTTCTGCAGTTGATATTTCTGATGTCAATACAATAACCTTCAGCTATACAGGGGGATATACCTCCGATAACTTTGGTTCATACTCTGCCACCTTGACTACCGCTGATTGGAATGTAGGATCAGTTACAGCCACTTTGACTATCACAATGTCGAATATTAAGATTCAAGCACCTACACTATATGCATTCAACATCCAAATTTTGGCTCACAGGACTTCGTTGTCAGTAACGGGTGTCACTACCAACCCTTACGGTAATCAGACTGCCCTTACAATAATCCTGACAGACTTGGAAAATGGTAGTTATGTCCCAATTGGTTCCGTTTCCAACATTCGACTTCAGCATCCATATGGTTTTGATGACTTCAGTAGCTATGCCCTTACTCTGGACACTAGTTCTTGGTCTGTTGGAGCACATACTGTCACTGTAAATATCACAATTAGTGGAACAATCTATAGTGCTCCATCTAACTATCAATTTACGATTACGATTCGAAGCATGACTTCTGTAATGTATCATGATCCGTCTCCTTTGAACTTCCCATTAGGTGCAGACTTTGAGGTATATCTCCGACTAAACACTAGTGAAGCAGGTCCACACTATGGTGATCCCATTTCTGGAAGAATTGCTGGGGAGTTCTCTGTACCGGGATATTCCATCTCGATTGACACAACTGAGCAAGCAATTGGTCGATATAAACTCACAATTAGTGAATCCTATTTCGTAGGTACAACCTATGAGATTACAGTTTATTTCACGTCCACAGACAATAGATATGCCAATACATTTGTAGTGATTCGCTTCTTATATCGTTCAATTGATAGTACACTAACCTCTCCTAATTATCCGCAGGTTACAACGCCTTATCAACTGAATGTGGCGATTCTTCTAAACTATACAGACATTGATTTTGGTTCTGGTATCGAAGGTGCAACAATATCCTCACCAGATCATTCATCCTGGATAGCAAGCTGGACCGATTTGAGTGGCGGTCTATATAATGTTACAATTGATGTATCAACACTAAGCCAGGGCATCTATTACCTTAACCTTACAGCCACCAAATCAGGTGTCGCACAAAGAACTCTAGAGTTCAGAATAGTAATTCGTGAAGCATATACCTCTGCAATCCCATCAGTGAGTTCGCTGGTAATTCCAATCGGCAACTCACCATTCTTCTATGTTGAATACTCTGATGTTGATAGACTCATACCTATTGATAATAGCTCATCTCCGTATACTCAGGTTATATCAACATGGCATAACTTCTCAGTTGAATATATGCCTGGACTTCAGAAATACAAGATAACATTCCACACATCTGATTCGGATTCAATTATTTCGAATATAGCGTACAACTTCGAATTCTCAAAAGGTAGCAACTATCAAATTGTCAGTTTTAACATTATAGTAACTATCCGTACGCACAATACCGAGTTTAGAATCGTTAGCTCAATTGAGCCAACGAGTACAATCGGAACTTTCAATATTTCTGTATACTATGGAGATCTTGATAGTGCTATAGGCATCAAGTCTGCTTTGGTTATATTCTCTGTTTCTAATGTATCTGGACCAGTTAGCTCGAGCTACGATTATGACTTTGATCTTGGCAATGGTTATTACATAATATCTGTGCCAGCTTCTCAATTTGGTCTAGGTTTCCAGACCTTTACAGTCTATGCAGATTGGACTGGCGCTGTATTAAAGTACCAAGACAAGTCATTCGTTACATCAGCAAATGTAGTGGGTAGGGATTCAGCTCTAACACTTCTAATTGGTTCTGAGCCAACGCCTTATAATGAGGACATGGGTTACACATTCTTCTATAGCGACATATTCAGTGGTGTGGGAATTGACAATCTTACTGGAAATGTTTTCATCTATGTAAGTTTCCAAGGTGAAATAGTTAATCCATCTGATATCATTATTACTGACTTTTCTGGAATAGATAATGGAACATACGCCATTCAATTTAACACAAGCATCTTCAGTAGAACTGGTTTAATCTATATGAATGTCTTCGTCAACTGGTCTAAAGGTGTTTCACCCTTCTATTCTAACCGAACTGATGTTGTATCAGTCAGGGTTCTTCCAAGGGATACACTCCTTTCAATCACACCTGCATTATCGACAAGTTATAACGAGAATGCAACCTTTACGCTAACATATGAGGATGTCACTAGTGGCCTAAACATCATTGATGATCCAAAACTGACAATCTCTATGAATGTTACATTCTCATATGTTGAGAATGCAGGAATCTTCGAAATAACGATTAACACGAGTCAGTTTGGTAGCTTAGGAATTAAGGCGATTCGAGTTGATGTGACGTGGAGTGGTATTCCATTCTATGCAAATCGAACTGGTCGAATCACATACATCACTATTGTTACTAGAGTTACCTCTCTTGAATATCTGACACCTCCACCAACGCAGTATGGTGATCAGGTGGTCTTCAATGTGACTTGGACTGATATAACGGAAGGTGCTTCAATTCCCATTACAGGTGCAACTCTTGTGTTAAAAGAAGGTCTTTCACCAATTGATGTTAGCGAATATTCCTATGTGGAAATATCACCCGGAGTTTATAGAGTAACTTTGAATACAACATATGCTTTTGCGCCGGGTACAGATACGCTAAGAGTTGAGATTTCTTCAATCAACTTCTATTATGCTCTAAAGGCAATCAATCGTCAATTCACAATTCAGGAACGTGCAACTATAGTCGCTGCGAATCCTGTACCTGATGTTCCATATGGCTCCTCAATTACTGTGATTGTGAGTTACCTAGATTTGTTCACTGGAACACCTATAGCAAATGATTCTGCCAATGGATATCCTGTGACAATAATGATATCAGGTCAGGCATATGCGTCAATCTGGAGAGCTGGATTCCAGAACTATCAATTGAATATCTCATGGAATCCGCTTTGGGATGCAACTTGGACTCCTGGAACATCACATAGCCTTACAATACAAATGGATTTTGCTTACCAAGCACCATTCTACTTACCAAATCAAGCACTTATCACATTCGATATAAGAATCAGAGACTCTTCACTTGCACTTGATATTGAGCCAGAAACCACTCCATATCTTGATAATGTGAACTTCACTGTTTTCTATAGTGATACTGATGCAGGAGGAACAGGTATTGCAGGTGCTGATATCTCCATAGTTGGTTTTACAGAAATTACAGACTATCTCATTTCAGAAGGTAGTCCTGGATACTACACAATAACTGTATTCACTACATCGTTGGGAAGCCTTGGCATACATGTTCTTGACATTCAAGCAGACTGGACAGGTGCACCTTATCATGCTGATGCCGCAAGAAGTGTCAGTGTGCTTGTTCGAACAAGAGCCACAAACCTAGAAGTCACTGTGCCACCAGCCCAGACACTATATTTGGACAATCTAACCTTTGAGTTTGAATTCAATGATCTCGATGCTGGTACATCTATTTCACTAGCTGACCTAACTATCATTCATCTCTACTGGCCTAATATGACTGAAATCAGTCAACTTGAATACACTATTATTGAAAATAGTGGCACATATGAGCTTAATATCTCCTCAACTACACTTTCTACCTCGCCAGTGACTGGTCTATCGATTAGAGTGGTTGTGGATTGGCCTGCTGTGCAAGCACCATTCTATGCTGATGATTTCACTATTGTCAAAATTACAATTACAGGACGCTCCATTCTTGTTGAAACAGAGCAGATTCAGCGTACGCCTAAGGGCGACATTCTAAATATCACAATCAATCTTTCAGATCTTGACAATGGAAATCCTGTTGAGGGAGCAATAATCCAATTCAGCTGTCAGGGTCATTTCCTACAGGAAGGTATTGATTACACTAGAAGCGAAGCACTGGGAACCTATGTATTCAACGTTGATACACTTTCTTTGACTGGTACAGGCACGTTTCTCTTTGATATAAGAGTCCAATGGAATCCCAATTTCTCACCGTTCTATTCTAACCGTTCCTTGGTAACTTTGACTGGTCTAGTTGATTTGGTGAGAACTTCACTTCAGGTCAATGCACTGGTACCATCATCGGTTCAATACACAGACTCTGTTTCACTTAATGTGACTTGGAGAGATTTAGACCATGGACTTCCTGTTACTGGATATGCTGCAATAATAGATTCCAATGTGAAATACCTTGTCAGTGGAGCAAGACCTGCAGACTTGGTTGTCTATGAGTATGGCTCATCAGGTATCTATAATATTACTTTCAGTACTTCTGATTTGCCAACACTAGGACCCTACACACTTAGAATTGTAGCAGCTGTTTCAGTATATGCATCTGTAACTGTGACCCCACAATTTAACGTTATAGCTATCAACACAGCCCTCACTCCTGTTGAAACATCTGTTTCTGCATATTGGAAGAGTAGCATAGAAATCAGAGTAGATTATGAAGACCTACTAAACGGAATCCCAATCTCTGACGCATTGAGTGTATTTTGGTCCTATGGGGCATTTATTGGACCACTGGACGAAATAGGATCAACTGGCCGATATCACGCAACAATAGATACTGACAGTTTTGAAGCTGGGACATTTGTATTGACTATTGAAGCTAGTAAGGATAAGTACACGACTTCAATAACAACAATAACATTAGTTGTATTGACGATTCCAAGTGAAATAGTAATCCTAGAACCGGTTGAAATAGTAAAAGAAGTGAATAGAGGTAGTTCTGTAATCATTGAGGTCCGGCTTCTTGACACCAATTACAGTCTTACAATCGATGACACCCAAGTTCGGAATGAATCCGGATACCTCCAAGTCTATGCATCTCTAAATAGCATAAAATATTACATGACATATAATTCCTTTACAGGTCTATGGAATGTAATAATACCTGGGAATGCGACCATTCTGGCAGCACTGTTATCTTATGATATTCAGATATTTGCCTTCTTTAATAATTACGACCCAGCTGTTGATCAGTTCAAGATATATATCACGCAAACTTCAACGAAGCTTAGTGTGGTTGGTCTTCCTGATCCACCCAAACTTGAGGTGTATTACCTTCAGAATGTCACTTTGCAACTTAATTTCACGACAGCAAAAGACGTTGCTTTCTTTATGGAAATCAATGATGGAATGGTGAATTGGACTGATGCGATTCGAAATATTAGTCTCAGCTTTACATCAATAGGTAATGGTATTTGGACTCTGACATTCAATACGTCAATTCTAGGATTTGGTACTATTGGAGTTTCATTCTATGGATATCCAGAAAATACAACTCTTGCTCAAACAATAACGAGCATGACATTGACGGTCAAAAATGTTCCAACTGATGTTGATGGTCCTACTGCAACTATAGACTTGTATTGGGGCTGGGCTGGGAACATCTCCATTGACTATATTGATACATACAATTCGAGGTATATACCTGGAGCATTTGTTACCTATAGCTATGGTAACCTCGATTTCAATGCTACAGACCTCGGAAATGGAACATATACTCTCTTTATTGATACAACATTATTGGAATCTAATGTTAGGGAAAGAATATCCACTTTATTCTTCCTTGAAAACTATGAAACCCAATCTCGTAGCTTCTTTATTCGAGTACTTGAGAGACCCACAGAGCTAATCATTGATTATCCTGACCAGAACTTTGTAACAATTGATCAAGGAATACATTACTTGGAGTTAACGATGGGCGACTCCATTGATATCTCACTATTCTATAATGATATCCTTGCTATTGGAGGATTAAATGGTGGAATTACTTCTGCAACTTTCTCAGAGTTCACAGACATGAGAGCTCCTGCCTATTTCGGTTCTGGTGTGTCTATGCCAATAGTCTTTCGAGAAGGATTCGGATTCTATAATTTCACATTCGACACAAATAACCTGGTGCTTTATGCACTCCACTCAGGTCCTATCATTATCGAGGGCGAGTACTTCAGATTTTCCATAGAAGTTTTTGATGCGAATAGAGAACTTCAAGCAATAGAAATCCGTATCAGAATCAGAACAACACCGACAGAAATTCTCCATGATGGCGAAGTTGTTACCACCGACCAAGCGTTCACCATAATTAATGGAGAAACTATTACATATGATTTCTATCTCAACGATACATGGCATGGTTGGGGTGTTGATGGTGCTACATTTTCTATAGAACCCGGTGTAACAGCAATCATCAGTAGCAATTCTTCAATAGGAAATGGTTACTATAGAATAGTTATCCAAGCTATTGGGTATGGCGGGTTAGAAGATATCACAATAACAATGAAACGAGAATTTCATGATGATGTTGATATCGTTTTTTCAATACGCACACTAGCCAATGACTTCGATGTCCTATTTCAAAACATTACTATTTATGGTCTGCCAATTAGTATATTTATTATAGCGCTACTTGGCGCTTATGTGAAAGTTTGGAGTGTTCCAAAGAGAATTCGCCAGATAAATGGTCAGCTCAAGAGCCTTCGTAAGGGTAAGGTGCCAAAACCAATCTCTGATGTAAAAAGCAGACAACAGCTTGCTGCTGAGCTTTTCAATGATACTTTTGAAAAATTGAAACTAACACGAACTGCAGCACAGATGCCTGAGGATCCTATTCCTATCGAGGTTCCAGAAATGGGCGAGCTTCTCATTCAACTTGCGATTCTCACAAATCTAAGCCCTGAGGAGCTTGATGAGTTCCAAGCTGATATCAATAAGATGAAAATGAGTGAGCAAGCCGCCTTCGTACGAGAAGTCATTATGCAGGAAGCAATCCGAGCTGCTCGTCGAGAGGGCCGAACAGTTGAAGAAACACTTGCCAGAATAGAACAGGAAGCTCAACGACGTCTCGGTGCGGAGGAAGATGTAGAGCCTATTGATGTGCTAGAACCTGTTTCTGAAGAGATGGTCTTTCTTGAAGACGAAGAGCCAAAAGAAATCCCACGAAAGGAAACGGTACCGCCCGAAGATGAAGTCACCTATGAGGAGCCTCCTGACACAATTTCCGAGAAGATGAGTCTCTATGAGATAGAAGAGCTTCGGAAAGACCTCGAACGAAGAGGTGTACCTCCTCACGAGATTGAAACCATAATTGAACAAGCAAAGGAATTACCTCGTGAACTTGTCGAAGAGCTTGTCAAGAGTCTAGAAGGGAAGAAAGACTAGGAAATTTCCTACTTTCTTTCATTCTTTTAATCAATTTCGAAAAAAAAGACAGACTTGACATTTGAGAATAATAATCCAAACGACATGTATTGATATAGGCAACGAATAATTTGGTTCTCAAATGATAGACCTGCCCCTGAGGAGAAGGTAGGTAACAAAGAATTCGAAAACAAATGGTGCCAATGATGCGGAAAAGTTGTCTTTTCTCCCTAATTTTTGTTGCGTTGTTTGTGTTTAGTCTTGCAGACCTCTCTGGGAGTGGTGTTCCTACAGTGGATCGAGGTCTGTTAGTGAATAGCCAATATCAGGTTTCGGAGGCAGGTGGTGCATATGTTGGAACAGGGTCTCCTCTCACAGTCTCATTCTCTGGCACCTTCACAAATAGCTCCAGTTGGAGTCAAACGACCACAACTCTCTCCTCTAGCTTCACCTCTGGCACATCGTTTGTTGTTACCAACTCAAGTACTGTAGCATGGACTGCGTATATTCTTGTTTCTCCACCAGCAGAGGTAGAGAGTCTAAGTTTCAATGTAGATTATCAAGAAACTGAGTGGCGTCCAATTTCATTGACAAATCCAATTGGAGTAGTGATGAGCTATCCTACAGAGTGGTGGTATGAAACTGGACTTGTATTTGTAAGTCAATCCGCTGTAACAACTCATGGTCTCTGGAAGCTCGAATTTGTAGCGATGAACCATCTATTCAATCTTGAATTAGGACCAAGTAGTGGACCATTGGGTTCAACTTCGACATTCGGTCTAAGTGATGAGATGTTGTTTCGGAGTACAAGTAGTTGGATTACTGGTGCATCCACCAAATTTGTACTGACAGATCCAACTGGTTCTGAATGGTACTTTGCTACTAACACCACATCGGGTTCTCCAACTCACATTTTGCAATCATTCCGATACAAGAAAGACATCACCATAGACCGAACTCGGCATCTTGCTACAAGTGTGAACAACTTCCCTGTCTTGATCGACATCACAGATTCTGATCTTCAAACAGATGTCCAAAATGATGGAGACGATATTCTATTTGTATCTGGGGGCCATATCCTCTCACACCAGATTGAACTATTTGAGAAAGCAACAGGTCATCTTGTTGCATGGGTGAAGACAAATCTTACAGGCTCTGTTAACACTGTAGTCAGCATGTACTATGGAAATCCCCTTCTTGGTAATATGGAGAATCCTGCGGATGTGTGGACTGAGAGTTTCGCAGCTGTTTGGCATCTTGATGAAGATGCTACTGCTGGACAAACGACAGCAACTCATTATGATTCAACATCTGAAGGATATGATGGCACTCAAAATGGAAACTTCGATGATTCTGGCAGAGTTGGCTTAGGACAACACTTTGATGGCTCAAATGATCAGATTGTTATCCTAGCATCAGAAGTACTCGAGCCTGCTGGGGATGTTGAGATATCTGGTTGGTTTAAACTAGATGTAGCTCACACATCTACTTCAACAACAACAAAACTACTCTTCACTAAAATGCTTGATGGCGACAATGATATGCACATTGCACTTGTTGGAACTGACTATACAACAGCAGCCGCTACTGATGGAAGTCTGGTCTTCAAGACTGAGAATGGTGGTAATGGTCAGATGTACAAATGGACCAGTCAAACAAGCTGGCAAGCTGGCGTATGGTATTATTTCTCTTGTTTCATGGATGCTAGTACTCCTTCAAATAATAGAATCCAAGTTAATGGTGTAGTAGATGTTGCTGGTTCGAGTGGAGGCATAACCTATGCTGACCTCTCTTTCACCGCAGATTGGGGAATTGGGGGTGGACTAATCGATCAGATTTCTGGAAACCTTGCATGGTTTGACGGTGTTATGGATGAAGTCCGGGTGTCTGCCACAACTACCGCAAACGGTAGGTCTACTGCATGGCGTGCAGCTGAGTATCAGAATCTAAACAGCCCCTCAACATTCTACTCAATAGGACCGGAGCAGGAAAGAACCTCTCCTGATTCTCAAATCAAGAAGACTGTTGACGTGACAGCTTTGGCTGGTTCTTGGGTTGTTTCTGGTTACTACAACGACTCCGGTAGCTCGGTCAACTATCGTGTGGGCATGTATGAACGAACCTTTGTCATAAAGCATGCTTCCTCATTGAGTCTCACAGCTCCAACTGATGCAGTAGCTGACAGTATAACTGTAGCCACAATTGGTGATTCGGTTTATGTCCAAGTGGAACTAACTGATGGTATCACAGCATCTGGTGTGGCTGGTTCTATTATGACAACAAATTGGACCATTTATGGCTCTGGAACAAACCTCCAATTCCATGATGAGGGAGGAGGTTTGTATGGCCTTGTGCTTAATACATCGCACCTTGAGAACAACATTAGATGGAGGCTCAATATCTTATCAAGTCATCCCTACTACACTGATGCTTCAACCACTCTATATATTGATCTTAACCACGACACCTCTCTTGATTATACGAATATAACCTCTACACCCACAGGGTTTGATTTCACAGCAACTCTGTTTTTCACTGACACATTCAATAATGGTAGAATCTCAGGAGCGACTATCACATTAGCAAATGGAACTGTAATCTCTCCTGATGCGGAAGGGAATGGTCAATACAATATCTCTATCCCAACTTCAAGTCTTACTCCCGGAATCTACTGGTATATTATCAATGCGACTAAACCTGGCTCATTATATGAAATGGCAAGTGTGAATATCACTTTCATTCTTCGACCACACTATACAGCAGCTTCGGTGTCAGGTGATCTTCTGACTCCTTGGGGTTTTGATACTCCATTGACAGTAGTTCTAATCGACCTTGATACTGGTGGTTTTGTTGACATTAGTAATGTGGATTCTATTACCTTGACTCCATCAGGCTATGGGCCACAAGTTTTTGGAACATATAGCTTAACTCTTGATACTGATTTATGGACTGTCGGAGTTGCAGATGTCACACTAACTATCAGCATGTCTAGTTCTAATTATTATGAACCAGATGCATATGTCTTCCAAATAACAATTAGAAAACATTACACATCTGCAACAGTTGTTGGAAATCTTGTTACTCCCTATGGAAACAATACTCCACTAACTGTAATGATAACAGACCTAGATACTGGAGCGGCGGTATCTGCCTCGTCAGTAGATTACCTTGAGTTTGATTCTAGCTATCCTCTCTTCTTCCTGAACTCTCCCTTTACAACACTCGCAGTTACTTTACCAACGGGTGATGATTCATGGGCTGTTGGAGTGGAATCTGTAACTCTAAGCATCAATATGATAGGGTCCTCTGTCTATCAAGACCCCTCAGATTATTTATTCCAGCTCACAATACGAAGCATGACTACCTATCTCTATAATGAACCAAGTGACCTCATCTTTCCGAATGGAGATGATTTCACAATTGTACTCTATCTAAATGTCAGTGAGATTGGACCCAATTATGGTAATCCGATAAATGGGCTTGCAGCAGACTTCACTGTTAAGAATTCAACATACACCTATCCTGCTGTCGTGATTGGTCTAGGAAATGGACGATATAATTTAACTATTGCAGCTTCGTTCTTCCCGGAGGGGACTTATACAATTACTGTAACTGTGAATCCATCTGATTCTCGTTACGCAAAAACTCAGTTAGTCATTACCTTTGACTATAGACCAGCTCGCAGTGATCTTACTGCAAACTTGTACACTGTGTCTACCCCATATGACCATGACATCACAATAGTATTGTTCTATGAGGACTTAGATCGTGGCGTTGGTATAACAACAGGTGACATAACCTCCCTAGATGCTACAATCTTTGACACGCACACTGGAGGAGGGTATTATGATGTCCTCATTGATGTCAGTGGTCTAGCAGTTGGTACTCATGTTGTCAATCTTGAGGCTAATGCAGCTGGCTATGATGCTAGAAGTGTAACAATTACTATCATCATTACAAAGATACACACGGATGCTGAACCTTCCCTGGTTTCGCTAGACATGCCTGTCGGCAGTACAAAGATCTTCTACATTGATTTCAATGATCTTGATAACGGTGTCCCAATTAACGTCGCAACCCCAACGAATAATTGGAGTACACCAGCTAATGTCGTTGTTACCTGGACTGGGATAACTTGGGAGGTGTCTTTTACAACAACTGGTTCCGATGCCCTCGGTACATACATTGTATGGTTCAACTTCGATGAGGGAAGCGGAAACTACTATGATGGTTTCTGCGAGATTGAAGTAGTAGTACGTAGTCACGTGACAATTTTCAATCTTGTGAGCGCGATAGAGCCAACCCCCTACAATGGTATTGTCAACATCTCTCTGCGATACTATGATTGGGATGGCAAAGTAGGCATTACTGATGATAGCAACATTCTTTCTCGTGTCTGGAATCAAACCAACTGGATAACTCACACCTTAGTCAATGATGGAAGTGGTTACTATACAATTCAGATTAATGCCACCCTATTTGGTCAAGGTGTTCAGAATTTCATCATTTACTTCGATTGGATCGGACCTGTTCAACAATTTGAAAATAAGTCTACCAATGCATCTGGAAATATCATAGGGATTGACTCTCGACTCACTCTACTTCAATCCTCGGAACCAACGCCATATCTTGGGTCAATGCTCTATATCTTCAACTATGCTGAAACCGGTGGCGCTGGCATCACAAATACAAGTTATGGAGGAGGAAATGTCCATATCTATGTCAACTTCCAGGGACAAATAGTAGATTTAGGTCAAATCACTATAACAGAAATCGATCCTGTGTTGCAGCCTGGAAACTATTCCATTTCATTCAGTACTACAATATTTGGTAGAACTGGTCTAATCTACATGAACGTTTACATCAATTGGACCGCAGGCGTAGCTCCATTCTATACAAATCGATTCGATGTCATCTCAGTTAGGATTCTACCACGTGATACAGTTTTATCTGTCGTACCTCCGACGCCTCAGGCTTATGGCGAGAATGCTACATTCTCATTCACATTTGAAGATGTGACTGGCGGCGCAAGTGTACCAATCGATGATGATCCTGCATTAGATGTCAGCTTAAGCCTTTCTGATTACACACTCACCTGGAATGGTGGGACACATGAATTTACAATTTCCTTCAATACAAGTCAATTTGGAGCACCATTAGGTCAAAAGTCATTCACACTCAGTGTTACATGGGCTGGTGCACCTTACTACAATAACCGAACTGGTCGAACAGTCTTCGTCATGGTGACTACTAGACAGACAGTCTTTGATTATCAATCACCTGCACCTACAGCATATCTGAATAATGTCACCATCAACCTTGAATGGACTGATGTTTCAGGAGCTGCAACAAGAGGAATCGAAGGAGCTATGGTCACTCTATTTAATGCCATATTTCCAATTCCCAGTGTTTACTACACTGTACGAGATTTAGGTAATGGTATGTATGAAGTTGAACTTAACACAACCGCATACTCCAACCCCGCAGATTATGAATTAACAATTGAAATGTCGACAAGTTATTTCTATCTCAATAATGTAAGTTCTATGCGTATTCTGAAAGTCCTCTATAGGTCCTCACTTCTATCTGCTGAACCAATTGGACCAGCACCCTACAATTCCTCTCTTGTATATATACTAGACTTCCAAGATCGTTTAACTTTAGATACGATTGGCAATGATACATTAAAAGTCACCCTCACAATTCTGAATGGAAGTAGTTGGTACTTCAACATTGAATGGAAACCAGCATTTCAATACTATGAGTTGACGATTGAAACTTACAACCATCCTGAGCTTGTCATTGGACTTGAGTATACATTGAGGATTCAAGCTTCATATGCGAATCAAGCTCCCTTCTATGGTTCTGATGATACATACGTATTCTTTGAACTTAGAACCCGTTCCTCAATTGTGACTCTGGTTGAATCTCCAGACCCAACACCATATCTCGAGGACGCACAATTCAGAGTTAGGTATGTCGATTCTGATAGCGGAAAAGGAATATTAGCGTCCAGCATATCGCTGTACAAGAGTGGAATTCCATTAACCGAAGGAGTTCACTATGTTCTTACAAACCAAGGAAATGGCTACTATCTATTCACATTGGAAACGACTGCATTGGATGGTCTAGCTTATACCACTGTCCAAGTGCGTGCAATCTGGAGTGGCGGAGCTCCATATCATGATAATGCTAATCTAAATGTCGATGTATACGTGACCAGACGAGAGGCTAATGTTGAAATCATAACACCGCCCACTCAAGCTAGATATCTAGACAATGTTACATTCCAATTCGTATACAGGGATCTTGGTAGCGGGGTAGTGATTACTACTATTACTTCATCAGAAATTGAGGTCTGGGCTGCAGGTATTTTGTTAGCATTAGGTCAATACATGATAACTGGAATTGCCGGTACATTCACAGTAGAGGTCAATTCAACTGTACTTAGTCCTGGGTTGGTAACCAGCTATAACATAACAATTCGAGTTGATTGGGATGACGGAAGTGCTCCCTATTACTTTGATGATTCAACAATTGTTAGAGTTTCAACTAGATCAAGATTGATGTCATATACAGTGTTATCTGCTGAAGAAACAGCATTTGGGGAACTACTCAATTTGTCCTTTACATTGTTGGATGCAGACTCAAGCAACCCGGTGATTGATGCTCTGATATCTTTCGATCTTAAAACGGGTGGTCTAGTAGAAGGTGTCGATTTCATTGTAATTAAAGGAATAGGAATCTATACGATCCAGATTGATACAACTGCCTTAGGTGTTCCCGGAACGTATCTGTTTGATCTTGATGTTGGATGGAATGGGTCCTCCCCATATTATCTTGGATTACCAACGATTACTATGACTGGAATTGTTTCCAAGATTGATACGCTCTTTGTCCCATTGGCTGATCTTGTTACAGGACAGTGGCAGAGTTCGGCTTCTATCACTCTAAATTACACCAGCCTTCTTGATGGTAGCCCCGTATTAGGAGCAGAAATGAAATGGATATGGAATGAAGCATTCATCTATGCTGGACCTGCAGGGGAGATTGGAAGTGGACTATATCAAGCTGATATCGATACATCACTTGCTGACGCTGGTACATATGTGATAACTTTCATTATAGAAAATCTGACCGCTTATAAAGAAGCAGTCGCGTACGTGACACTCGTCATTACAAACCTTGATAGTCAATTGACTCTGATAGACCCAGCCCTACCAGTAATTAGCGTTAATCGAGGTGCGGCCCTAATAATAACTGTCTACTTTATTGACGGGACCAGTAATCCAATCTCTCATTCAATTGATACTCAGGTCGTGGCAACTATTGAAGGTGTGTCCTTCCCATTAACATACAATGGTACTCCTGGGTACTATACAGTTACACTTCCCGAGAACGATGAAACTGCGACAAAAAGAGCTCCTCGAACGCCCTATAATGTAATCATTTCTGCAACAACAAAGAATTATGATCCCGCATTATCCTCGGTTACCTTCTATGTACTTCAGTCAGCAACCGAGATTCAATTAGGACTCAATATGGCAGAAGAAATGACATTTGTGTACTCTGAAATGGGTTTACTTACAGTAAATGTAGTCATAGATGCAGGTGATATACCATTCTGGAATGGTACAGTACAGTGGTCGATACAAGATTTAGGGTTGATTGATAACTTTACCATCGACTATGGGAATGGTACGTTTAGTACCTACTTGGATACTACAACAATTGGCTATGGGATTGTACCCATTATGCTAAGATTCATTCCTTGGAACAATATGTCTCTCTATGCAACATCATTAAAATTAATCACCGTGGCAATAACTCGTATACAAACTTCTGTAACTCCCCCCTCTGGCCGCGAATTTTATTGGGGTTGGAGTGGTTATCTTGAGTTTATATACTGGTCAGAATCATTTGGAACAGGAATCCCTGATGCAGATGTAACTCTGACACTACCTGGATTAGAATCATCAGTAGCAATTGATCTTAACAATGGAACTTATCTTGTCTTTCTAAATACAACATTGCTCAGAGGAAGTTCAAGCTACTTACCACTAACAGTGAGTTTCACAAAAGCCAATCATCTTGAAGCAAATGCGATTATCCAGATTCGAATCTTAGAAGTTCCCACAGAGATTTCGGTTGAATCCGTCGAATATACCCCCTCTTATGCTGGTACCTTAGAGGATTTGATCAATCTTCAGATACCTATTGGAGATTCGATGGCAATTGATTTCTGGTACAATGATACGGATAACTCTGAGGGCTTTGTTGGCGGATTGTTTGGGGCAACTTCCACACCAAATAGCTATCTTCGAGGTCCAACTATAGATGGGTATCTCAATGTGACAGTTATTACTCTTGGAGGTGGACTCTATAGAGTTGTCTTTGATACGATGGACGCTATCATTGCAGCTCAGGCAAGTTCAGAAGAGTATCGACTCTATATCGAGATGACGCTGAGTAATCGTTCCACAACAGACATTCTGTTTAAAATTGGGGTCATCAATATACCTGCTGAACTAATCATTATAGGAACACCTCCCACAATAATTACTAATGGTGAAATTATCACTTTGGAACTCTTCTATCATGATATTTGGCACAACCTTGGTATTTCTAGCGCTACTTCTACTGCTAATGTTAGTGCTGGTTCACCATTCTCCGCCCAGATTGAAGCGGGCTCAGCAGCTGGACAGTATTTCTTGAGCTTAAACACTCGTGGACTTATGCTGAGTCCGGGATCTGGAACTGTTACAATCAATCTAAATGCTGAGTCATATTCTCTTGGTTCCGCATTACTTTTTATTGAAGTCCTTCAAAACAACGTAGATGTTTTGGTCACTAATGGAATCACATTTGGTCTTCCAATCGTGCTAATTATTGCAATCTTAGGATTTGCTTACATGAGAGTTTGGAGTGTGCCAAAACAGCTCAGAATGATCAACAATCAGATTAAAATCATCAAGAAAGGCAAAATACCCAAACCTGTGAAAGAAGTACGTAGTCGTCAAAAAATCATTGCAGATCTATATACTGACACATACGAAAAGTTGGGAATGACTCGCCCTGTCGATGCTTTTCCTGAGGAGTCCATTCCTGTAGAAGTGCCAGAGCTTGGCGGGCTTTTAATTCAACTTTCAATCCTTACCAACCTCAATCAACAAGAACTCGATGATTTCAAGGCTGATATTGCCAAGATGAAGATGAGTGAGCAGGCTGCATTTGTTAAGGAAGTCATTATGCAGGAAGCTATTCGCGCAGCGAGGCGAGAAGGAATAACTGTTGAAGAAACCATTGAGCGAATACAGAAAGAAGCTTCTCAGAGGCTCGCTGGTGAGGAAGGTAGAAGAACTCCTGAAGATACCCTAGATGAAGAACCTGAAGAGCTTGAAGAAGAACCAGTGTTCCTTGCACCTCGAAAGAAAGAACCAGATGTTGAACTGGATGTAGAACCAGATGAGCCAGATGTACCAACTGAGGATTTCAGCTTTTCAAGTGACCAAATGAGTCCATTCGAAATAGAAGAGCTTCGAAAAGAGTTGCTTGAGAAAGGTGTGCCTTTGGCTGAGATTGACATCATCATCAAACAGGCTGGTGAGCTACCAAGAGAACTCATTGAAGAGCTCGTTAGAAGTTTGGATGTTGAGAAGTCCAGGAAAGGCAAGAAAATCTAGTCATCCAATGTTTCCTCTTTGCTCGCAAGGAAATATGAGAGCGGCAGAGTGGTCCCAGACGAGATAATCTTTATTCTGTTAGTCCTTCTAACAGGATATTGAGGATGTTTGGCCAGAGTGTAGACTCGTCTTGACTTTGACTCTGAAACATGAACATGTACTTGGGCTGCACCTGTAAGTGTTCTTCCGCCCTGTGGAAAATTTGGTTTTCTTATCGAAACTGGCGCAGACACAAGAGAGAATATTCCTCTGCGAAGTGTAAGAGTTGATATTTTCGATGCCATGTGGGAAATCTCTTGCATTCCCTCTCCCTTTAGTCCTTCTTCCAGATATAACTGAGGAAGTCCTGTCACCATTAGGACTCTTGCAGGGACTGTGTTAAGAAATCCCTCAAGTTGATTCATCACAAGGTCATACGTCTGAGGTGAGTTGAACGCTCGAGAGATGTAGATTCGTTCCAAAGCTGTTTCTGGTTCTATATCATACTCATACGCAAGCTGCGTGAACTTCTCCAGTTTGATAATGTTTGCACTGTCGATGATTATCGTAGGTGTTTCCAATCCTCCCTTATCAAGTGAGGTCTGCACTTTCACTGCAATACGTTGAAAGTCATCATGTAGTGACCTATCACCATAGAAGAGATGAACTAATCCAGACTCAAGTCCACCCCCGAGGAGGCTGTCAAGTGCTACTATTCCCGTTTCAACTTTTACACTCATGAACTCGTCTGCAGTATGAAAACCTGGTCGCAGTGGAGTTTCAGGCAATCTCATCTCACTGATTAGTTAATGGCCAGTCCAATATAACCACCCCCAGAAGGACGAAAGATAGGTTTCCGAATCAGGTAATTGTTTTAAGGGACAACCAATAATATATTGTATCCACGCCGGGAGGATGCAGCGTGTCTATGAGGAAAATTCGAGTCTGCCCCAAATGTGGCTCTGATAAGATCAGTGATGCCAAGACATCAGTTTCTGGATGGCTTGTTCCAACCACGTATTATTGTGAAGAGAAGGATTGTGGCTATTCAGGAACTCTTTACGTTGAGATTGACGTAGATGAAGCAGAACAACTAAAACGTGCTATGAATGGAGATACAACTGAAAGTACGTGAAAGAACCGTAAATTCATGAGAATTCTACCAAGAGTAAATGTCTTAAGTAGCCGTCAAACAGACAAAAACTAAGGTGACATTACCATGGTAACTTACGAGGGTTTCGATTTCCCTGATGATCTACACTATACAGAGGACCAGATCTGGGTCAAGAAGGAAGGAGGCAAAGTCAGAATTGGCTTTACATCCTTTGGCATGGACCTAGCTGGCAAAATCAAGTTCGTCAGACTGAGACCAGCTGGCAAAGCTATCGCTGTTGGGCGTAGCATTGGTACACTGGAATCAGGAAAATGGACCGGCCCAGTAAAGGCCCCTGTTGGCGGAACCATTACTGAGGTCAACGATGCACTCAAGGACAATCCAGGACTTCTGAATGATGATCCCTATGGGGCAGGTTGGGTTGCAGTTCTAGAGCCTGACAACTTGGATGCAGATCTTGCAAACATTCAAGGCGCAGCTGGATTAGAAGACTGGGTCAAGAAGGAATTTGCAGAGAAGAAAGCTGCATAATCCATAGAATGAAGGGCCGGGTTTCCGGCCATCATCCTTTCTTCTTTTACTTTCTACGAGCTAGTTCGCGTCTTAAACCAATAGCAGCATCATAGATAATTTCAGGTGGTGCAAGCACATAGAGAAGATTTCTGGAATATCCTGACTCGAAGACAATGCTTTGGAAGATGAGCGTCTGAAGACTCTTCTCAATGTCATTTTGAGCATAACGAACACCAAGCTCTTCACATTTCACTTCTACAAGCTCATTCAATGTCTGACGATCTATGTAGGTTTCTGTCTTGTATCGCATCAGGTGTTCACACATAGCCTCCAGAACCAAGAGTGTCATGTAATCATTCATGCTAATGGTTTCGATAAGGTCCATGTAGTCATTATCGTGAGCAAAGGATGTTATGGACATTGTTGCACTTCTCACTGCATCTGAGTCAATCTCTTGACCTCTTGAAGCCAGTGGCCATAACGCCTTCAGAGCTTCAATTGTTGTCTTTGGTTTTGAAGCATCAAACTCCACAACTAGATCTGTTATGTAGCGGACAACTTCCTCGGTGAGTTGATGAGGGAAAGTGTCCTCAACTCGCATCCTAACAATATCATATAACTGGGACTGTGTGTATATGTCAAGAGGAACCTCGAAGTCATAGGACATGTGAGTGGCTGGTAGCTTTGTAAGCAACCTATAGTCGTGACTATTGAGTACACCAATCGTGCTAGCTTGAATCTCCTTAGAGAGTCTTGCTAGCTTCGTATAGACCTCCTCATTGGTTTCATCTATATTATCAATAACAAACACTGTTCTTTTGTCAGTTGCTGAAGCTGTTCTCTTGAACTGCATCCAGAGAATGTCAAGATCAAAAGCAACAGTGATTGGTCTGTTTGTTTCTCTGTGAATCTTGTCATTTAGTTCTGAAACAATCTCGAGGGTATCCTTATGCTTTGCATCAACATATACTGTATGCGAATTGAACTGCTCGGGCACAAGCTTCGTGAGAAAATAACGTGAGAAGACGGTCATTCCAACTCCTGAAATTCCATGCACGAGCGTGTTGATACCATACTCCCCCTCAAAGGAGTCTCTATACACCCCATTGATATTGCCAAGTTCACGGTCTCTATGCAATAGCTTTTCAGGCACATAATATGGATCGAATAGGCCCTTTGGGCTGCGATGTGGTCGGACCATACTCATCAGAACTTCGTCTATTAGAGAGTATATAAACACCTGTCTGAGATGTCCGAAAGTATTCTTCTATGGATTTACACAACTCAACTGATGTGCAACATAATAATCACTCATTAGGGGTGTTCATGGATGACAACAGTTTTACTTACAATGCGAGGTATTCTGCCAAATGACTTCCATCGTTCTCTTTTCCCAGGTTTATGCTAAAAGCTACGTCAAAGACAAGACATATACTTGTCTGACTTGCAGGAAATCACTGTGAATTAATTGTCATTTTCACTTGATAACCAGATGGAACCTTTGAATACACAGTTCGAGTTTCAATCAAGGAATGAATGTAGAAACACTACGATTTATTGTGTCCTGTCTATATTGTTCTTCATTGTCGTTGGTATGCTCAATAGTCCGGGGTTTTCAGAGGCTTTACCAGGAGGGCAACTTACAGCTTCATTACTTTCAATAGTGATCTTCATAGCTGTACTATTCCTGTGTATAAAGCAGGCACCAAGACTTTGATAGATTATTCACCAATATCCTGGTAAAGTTGGTCTTAAACCATTGAACCAAGAACCTCGTTGCACTCTGGAGAGAGCAAGAAGGGATTGAAACCTTGACCGATTATTGCTCTGATTTCTGCAAGTCTCTTTTTCTTGAGTTCATCCGAATAAAGCCACTTGTGTTCAGGTTTCGGTGTGATTCCAGTAGCCTCGCATAAGTCAACTATGGCAAGAACCGTATCGAGCATCTCTGGTCCGGTCTTATCTTCTGGTTTGATTTCTCTAGAGTGAAGTATCAGTCCATATGTTGGTGTGTTGTCGCCTAAATACCATTTACTTGGACCGTGTCCATACTTTGCAAATGGAGTTAGGCCATGGTCGATTAGAAGAGCGTTTATCATGTCAAGACGATCTTGAAGATGAACCAAGCTGTCACCATAGAACCCATAGCCTTCAAAGAGCGCAACCTGAATCCCAACTTTCGGATTTCTCTTAGGCAATTTTAGTCTAATGTCTTTCATTCTTGCGAGGCCCTCTTTATCGAGAGGTTTGTAGTCCATGATATCTTTCATCTCTGATTCATAGTCAGTAGGAAAGTCAACAATAAGCAACGGGGGATTCAGATCCTCTCGAACATCAACATGAGCTGATGTTATTGCTTCTCCATACCTAACTGGACTCTTCCTTTCAATCATCTCATTTAGAGCTCGACCAAGAGAGTTGCATTCCTCAAACTCAGCAAGTCCCCCAATCAAAGTTTCATTGATTACAGGACCAATTGACAAACGCAACTCAGTGATGAACCCAAGAGTTCCGTGAGAACTTGCAACATCGTGCATCGACATACCAATCTTATTCAGCTGTGTTTCTAGCTCGGGATCGCTACTCTTGACACCATTCACATCGATAGTTAGAAGTCTACCATCATATAGAACCATCTTAACACGACGTGTCTTATCTCGTATTGTACCGTGAACCCAAGTATCGTTTCCTCCACCATCTGTAGAAAGAATCCCTCCCACAGTTGCAATGTCACGGCTGCTTGGTGCAATATAGAATCGCATTCCCATTGGTGTTAAGAACTCGTTTATCTTGTCTGGTGTTATTCCTGGTTGCACATCAATATACCCTTGGTCCTTTGAAACTGTTAAGACCTCTTTCATCTGTAGACTGCTAATCATCAGACGTTCTTCATTACCCCCAGTGCACGCACCACTAAGACCTGATCCGCCACCCTTGGGTGTCACAGTGAGTCCATTGCTATGTGCGTGTTTTATCGCTGCTATCACTTCTTGTTCAGAACGAGGATAGTAGACTCCTTTGATTTTTCCGAAGTTTAGCTTATAGTACATGCTTGCATTTGCACCGATTACAACATCTCGAATTCTCATCTACTCAACATCTCCTCCCAATGCAGTTGACACTAATTCAACGATGTCTTTGGTCTTAAGGTCCTGTCCAAGTAGCTGTTCCCTGCACGAAGGACAAGCTGTAATCACAATCGTATCTTTCACACCTTCTCTAGCCACTCGTAATTGTATGACCTTGTCACTGAGGTCCGGATCTGTCATTCTCAAGAGACCTCCACCTCCACAACAGGCTAGGTCCATCTCTCTAAACTTAATTCCCATTTTATTAATGACTGACCTGGGCTCTGTTTTTATCTCAAGAATCCTGTGCAGCTCACATGGATCATGATACGAAAACTCCTCAGTCTGTTTATACTGAGTTATCGTTTCCAGTTTTCTATCAAAGAATTGTGTGTGATGCAATGCTCCAATACTATCTAGATTGTGATGTTCTCGAAGTTGAATAAGACAACCAGGGCAACATGTTATGACATTCTTTGATTCAGCATCTTCCATGACCTGCTTGTTATGGTTTCTCAGCTTCTGAGCCCCCTCATCATCTCCAATAAGATAGAGGGGGTGTCCACAACAAAACTCTTCAGAGCCCATAACAAGATAGTCGACCTCAAGTTTCTCAAGAGTCTTGAAGAGTGATCGGAGTACATCAATCTGACTTCCCCTAAATGACATCAGACAGCCAAGAAATACCATGACTTCAGCTGTTTTCCCTTTCTCATAGACTCGATCTTCCAGACCTGGGATTTCGTCCTCGAGTTCATCGAGCCAGTAGATCGCTCTGTCCTCAGCTGCAAGTCCATAGATATTCTTTACATTAGCAAGAGCATCCTTAAGTGGGTCTAGATATGCAAACTCCTCTGGAGCGGTTTCAATGGCCTTTGCTCTTTGCTCATGCCAGATTTTTAGAAGGTCAACACCGGAAGAGCAGGTTTCCTCGCATCGACCACAAAGTGAACACTGGAACAAGAGACGTCTAAACTCCTTCCCTAGTTCTTCATCATCCTCAATCTGGTCCATTACTTGCAAAAGATAGGTTTTCCCTCGGGGTGAGAACTGCTCCTCACCAGTTGCATCAAACATCGGACAAAACTGCAGACATGAGCCGCAGCGAACGCATTTGTCATAGGACATTTCTGTTTCTCCAGGGATTTCAGCAAGTCGGTTACATTATGTAAGAAGGCTCACCAAGTTTCGTGGGTAGAATTTTCATTTCTTAATAATATAGCGCAATGTAATCTTAAAATTGAGATATAATACACCAAATGATTGCGGCAAAAGAGAGAGGGTGTCCTCCCAGCAAAGTTAGGTAGGATCCTGTTGAAATCGTTAAATAGGTGCCTTTGGAATGAAACCTTTCTCATAGAGAATCTCTGATGCGCCTCTAGCACGCTTTATGATTTCCTCCGCATGCCTATAGAGATTTTCTTCCTCCCAGTGTTTCTTGGCAATCCCTTGCTCTATAGCTTTCATTCCTACAGCTGTAGCTTCAGCAGGATACAATTCCCACTGATCCATAGTTGGGATCACCTTACGCTCACTGGCTTCTTTTGCACCAAGGTCTGCCAATGCCTGAGCAGCGGCAATACACATCTCATCAGTGATGGTACTTGCCCTCACGTCGAGGGTTCCTCGGAAGATGCCTGGGAATCCAAGAGAATTGTTGATTTGGTTGTCAAAATCACTCCGTCCAGTTCCTACTATTCGAGCACCTGCTTCTTTGGCATCCCATGGCCAAATCTCGGGGAGAGGGTTGGCACATGCATAAACGATTGAATCCGTAGCCATCTTTGAAATCCATTCCTTTTTCACAGTCCCTGGAACTGGTCGTGATGCTGTGATTAGTACGTCCATTCCATCTATGACCTCACCAAGATCTCCTGTCTTTCTATCAGGATTGGTTTTTTGGGCTAGGTCATACTTGAAGAAGTCATCATCCTTTTCCTTCACAATATCTTCACGGTCTGCATATATTGCACCTTGGCTGTCTACCATTATGATGTTCTTTGGATCAACTCCAGCTGCAATCAATAAGTAGGCTGTACGCGTGTTTGCTGCTCCAACACCCAGGAAAGCTACAGTGATATTCTCGACGTCTTTCTTGACAACATTCAAACCACCAAGTACCCCTGCAAGCACTACAGTAGCCGTCCCCTGTGCATCATCATGCCATACTGGAATTTTGATATCAGGATCGTTCCTCAGTTCTTCGAGAACCTTATAGCACTTAGGTTTGGCAATGTCCTCAAGATTGATGCCACCAAAGGATGGCTGAAGGAGTTTGACGAATTCGATGATCTTGTCTGCATCCTTTGTATCAACACAGACAGGCCATGCATCCACTCCTCCAAGGTATTTGAATAGAATGGCTTTTCCTTCCATGACTGGACCTGCGGCAAGTGGACCAATATCACCTAGACCAAGCACTCGAGTACCATCGCTAACAACAGCCACCATGTTGCCTTTATTCAAATGCTCATAGGCCATATTGGGATTTTCTTTGATATCCAAGCATGGTTTTGCCACACCAGGAGTATACCAGATTGCAAAGTCTGAGAAGTCTCGGACTGGAGCTTTACCAATGCTCATAATCTTACCTTGGTAAAATGGGTGCAGGACCAAAGCGTCCTTTCCAGGCTTTTCAGCTTTTTTCTTCAACTCTTCGACGGAGAGTTTTTCTTCAGACATTATTTGAGCCCCTTTGTCTCCTTCAGACGAGCTGTTATCACCCGTCAAGCGAGTTGGGGCTGTTCAAAGCCCCGATTAAAGTCTATGCCTTCTGGTGAAATCTATAACGAACTAAATGAAATATTAGAACTAAAGACACATCATTGGATTCATAAAACAACTGACCAATAGTGGTTTATGCCAGGAATCGGTGATGAATTTCATTCTGCTACTAAATATCAGCGAGGTAAATTGCCAGGTCACAGATTGGATTGGAGTACTAGACCAGCGGTCTACAAGAAGTATCCTAAGGCCAAGAAGATTGATCTTCCTCCCCCTGTTATCAAAGGTGGTCCTGGTCTTTGGGAGGTGCTAAGAACTCGAAGAAGTGTGCGTGCCTACACTCGAGACCCTATTAAGCTGGAGGATCTCTCACAAATCCTTTGGGCGACTCAGGGACTCACTGCCTCCATTGGGGAATACAAACTCAGGACTGCTCCTTCTGCAGGAGCACTCTACCCAATAGAAACCTACCTTTTGATAAATCGAGTTGAAGATTTGGAACCCGGTCTATACCACTATGATGTTGAAACCCATCAACTTGATGTTCTTAAGCTAGGTGATTATTCACAAGAAGTAAGAGCAGGTGCACTAGACCAACA
>LRSL01000015.1 GCA_001563335.1 Candidatus Thorarchaeota archaeon SMTZ1-45
TACAGAATATGATGAGATGGCGGAGAATTATGACGAATTAGTGAAGCTGTATGATGAGTGGCTCGGGATTGATATGATGAAGGAACGAGAGAACTTCTATCAGTTCATTCCAATAGAGGGTCCAGTGAGAGTAATTGATGTCAGCATAGGAACTGGTGCAAACTTCATTGCACTCAATAATCAGTTCAAGAACCAGATTGGTAGATTCAAACTTCACGGTATGGACTTGTCCACGGGTATGCTAACAGTTTCAAGAACCAAATTTGTAAAGAACGAACTTGATGTCTGTCTGACTCATGGAAGTGTATTCAATATCCCATATCAAAAGAACCTCTTTGATATAGTTCTCCACTCTGGAGGGATCAATACATTTTCAGACATCCCGGGAGCTCTTAATGAAATGTTAAGGATTACTAGACCAGGGGGATTTGTTGTAGTAGTCGATGAGGGATTATCTCCGAAAAAGAGGGAAACAGAAGAGGGAAAAGACATCATGAAGACGAATGCACTATTTGCGTCTAGACCACCTTTGAAACACATTCCCGACCCTGCAAAAGATGTTGAAGTTACATATGTGATGAATGAAACCTTCTATCAAATCGTCTTCAGAAAATAGATAGAGTATTGGAGTTAAACACCAAATTGTACAACTAAATTTCAGAAAAAGTAGAAGTGCTCAGGTGGCTTCCCACAGGAGTACATCTTCAACTGATATATCGCGTTTCTTAGAAACGCTCATAGGACGGCTCGTATCCTTTGGATCAGAGCTAGTAGTCTTGTTATTTTTTGACATTGATATCTACCTGTATGTATATGCGTGGGTGATTGCATCTGTGGAGATCTGCTTCTTGAACACAAGCTTCTTTCTTGCTATTTTATCTAGTTCCATAGTGCTTTACCTCCTATATTGGTAGGCATACCCAATCGCGATAGTTGTGTGAACTTTCGCAATCTTGTTGTTCAACTTCACACGTTTATCCTCAGTCAGATTCATGCGATACATTATTTATCACTAGGCGTATACCAACCAAAAGTACATATAAGGTTTGTGTAACAAACTATTATTGTTTTTTACGTTGATATATTACACTATTTATATATGAATAGATTATAAATAAAGATTAAACAAACTTTTCATTCTTGAATAGTTTACCATCACCAACAACTTTAAATAATTAGTTTGTCAATGAGAACACGAATTTGAAGCGTTTTAACACGCTTCTGGTGGGTTCTATATTAAAAACCCAAAGAGAGTACGGACGATTCCAGAGCCATCCGAGTCGCTTGTTGAATCGACGGATCTAAAATGCATTGGTGAATAGTAATATGGGCGACGACTATGTAACAACAGAAATCACGGATAGCCTCGAGGGAATTGTCTTAACCAAAGAGGGGAAAATACCACAGAAAGAGATTGTTTTTGTGACGAATGAAGAAGTGGCAGATGTTCTTGATGAGCCTGTCCGCTACAACATCCTGCAGACATTAAGAAAAGGAGTAGAAGACACACTGACCACAAAGTCGGTTGACAAGGAAACTGGTGATACGATAATTCGACAGAGAGTTGTCAAACGAGATGTGTTATCAGTAGTCGAAATCGTGAAGCAATCACCTGATTGTTGTCATGAGAGCGAAGAGATTACTAAAAATCAGGTGTATCATCATTTACCAAAACTGATTGAGAGCGGTTATGTAATCAAGTATGGAACTGTTACCAAAGGTAAACGTAGTACTGACTACTATCGACGAACTGCCAAGGGGTTCATGCTGACAACTGGCGCATGGGGAACTGAGGAGAAAAGAATCCGAGAAAAGCTTGAGAGCTTCACAGATAAGATGCTTGAAACCTTCAATCTGAAGATCTCAAAGGAGCAACGTGAGGAGCTGATTGAGCTGAGTGTCAAGAGAGCTCAAATGCAGTATGCTTGGAGAACCAAGATTGCGAATATGGTCAACCTGGATATTGCGACAAAAGAAACTCTCTCAATGTACGAGATGCTTCTGGACTATTATTCTGTGGGTTCGAAGGAGTATATGAATATCATTAACAGAATTAGAGGTATTCTCTTCCCTGATGACTAGATATCAAAGAAAATGAGGTATGAAAATTTAGAGGCTTCCTCTTAGCTTTATAGCAGTCTTTTTGATATCTATCATTGTGAGTTCAGGGACTGATGATGGTGCAGCAAATGCAATTGCCCAAATGTTCCCTTCAATTCTTACAAGAAGAAAATGTCCTTTTTTGCCATCTGCAGTTGCAACGTAGGTATCTTTAGAGGATGCGATACGTTTGTATATCACACCTCCCGAAGACAGTTCTGATGATTCCTTTTCAACTGTCTTCATGATGCTCTTGATGTCTTCAACTAGATTCCAATTATCAGTCTGCCAGATGATTTTTCCATCTTTAACAACTGCAAATGCATGGATCTTTGGATTGTTTGCAAAGAGGATGTTCCATTCGTTTCCGATGACTAGTGACAAAACAAACCCACCATGTCTACAATGGTTCGTATATAGAGAGAACTATGTTGAAGTTTTCCCCAAATACACTTTCAACCAGAAAATACTAGATTTTGCCTCTAAGGGTCTTTGCAGCTCTATCCACATCGACATAGATACCATCTGGCTGTGCTTGAGCATCAGCCCATGCTACAACCCATCTATCACTTGCGGTATCGATTTTGGTCAGAATTAGAATTCCATTTCCTTGGACATTCCGAGCAACAAGACTCTCAGGAGTGGACCGCATTGTCGAATATTTCACTTGATTTTGGACAACGCTAGCTGCTCGAGACTTCACCGCAGAGATCAAGTTTTTCGCATCAGCAGTCAAGTCCCAATTATTACTCTGCCAAAGAACCTGTCCAGACTCAGATATCACTCCAAAGGCTTGGACCATATTTCCTGAACTGTTGTATGCTTGTGTATATGCATCCATTACTGGATCTGCCATCGTAATTCACCCCGTAAAATCTACGGTCTATAGTAACTCGGAGGCGCCTCTCCAAATAAACAAATCCTTGACGGCCTTAATTGGTTAACTTCAAACAGACTCATATGTATATATGCATTCTAGACTTTATGGCCAGTGCTATCTGGGAGAATGAGAGAGGAACATTCCTAAGAGTCATAGTTCATCCAAATTCAAAAGAGAAGAGATTCATTGCTGAAGTCACTACAGAAGCCATACATATTAACTTGAAAGAACCTGCACGAGAGGGCAGAGCTAATTCTGAATTATTGAAAAAACTGTCAAAGGCTCTTAAGATATCCACATCTGAAATCAGTCTTGTTGCAGGACATAAATCCCGTGAGAAGACTCTGCTCATTATGAGTGTTGATGCAAATCAAATTGCTCGCAAGCTCCTGGATGAGACAAAGGCAGTTAAATACTAGAGATAGCAGGGTTGCTTCTCTACAGTGATTGAATTCAAGGAATATCGACTGCTCGGAGACAATGCCTGTGATAAAGATAGACCGGACCACATTTCTTGGAGCCACTTACGCAGTGGGCTTGATCCTGGTCGCACTGGCTATGATCTCAGGTCGTTATGCACACCCAGATGTCATCATTACACTTGTTGTCGAAACAGGACTACTCTATATCTCATTATTTCGAGCCCCACTCAATAAGCGTCAAATTGGAATAATGGTCATCCTTGCATCCGCATATTACCCGCTCAGTGTACTATTAGGTATCTTTTCGGATATGGTAATAGTGACTGTGGGTGGAGTTGCAATCTATGTAGCTATGACTGTAAGAGTCGAGCTTCATCCTACAAAGGCACTACTCGGAGGGCTGTACTCAGCAGGTGTTTTCTTTGCACTATATCTGACTGTTCAGCGGGGTGGATTGTATTCAGATATTTTGTTGGGGCTTGTCATTCATATACTATTGCTTTACATGGCTCTAAGTAAACGCCCGCCAGATAAGAAGGAACTAGGAGCGATCAGCATGTTGATTATGATATGCATCTCTCTTAGTCTATTCTTTAGATTCTTCTCCCTTGTAGTCATTTGGGCAATTCTTAGTTGTGTCCTGTATGGGATTATCAGAGTTGAACCAAAATTCCCCTTGACAAAGCGAGCTATAGGGACCGGCCTTATTGTTGGTGTAGTAATGACTTTCATGGGCATCTATCTTGCCCTTAAGATTGGAGTTGTTTTTCTAGTCGGAGCAGAAATGTTAGGAGCCATTTTTCTTACCATGTACGGACTATACACCGGAGAGGAGAACACGATTGCAGTCACTATTGCAAATTCCTCCTCAATGGTCACATTAGGAGTGTTGCTAACATATCCTGCCATTGCCATTTTCAGGCCAGACAACCCTCTGTTCAATATCAATCATGCTCACTATGACCCCACAACGACTCTCTTTTTCATTATAATCACCACAGGGATTAGTGCTATCTTCGGGATTATTCTTTTAGCACCATTCAGAAACCGATTCGAGGAAGACCCTTGGCCTCAGGTTCAACCTCAGGCAGAATGCATCAATTCCATTGGTGGAGATGCTGAAGCAAGAAGAAATGTGGGCACGGGACTTGTTGCGTCAGCAGCATATGTAGGTACAATAAAGGCTACAGAGAGTGTAGCAGGAAGAACACTAAGCACTGTGCCAAATGCTTTGGCACCTGTTATTCCTGCTGCCGCAGCAATCCCCGATTGGATTGGAATAAGCAACTCCCCTCTGATTGCAGGTATTGGTTTCTTCGTGGGTTGGAAGAGAGCTCTCATTATGGTAATGGGAAGTGCACTATCAATTCTAATCTGGATATTCATAGAGGGGGCAGATGGAACGATTCTTTATGGCATTCATTTGAAGAGACCTGAGATTCTCTATGTTGCGCTGGGTGTATTTGTTACAGTAATACTGGGGGACATACTGAGTGGAAGGGGCGAAAGAAACCTGACCCCCGAAGAAGTTCAAGACAGGATAAGATCAAAGCGTGAGGATGTAGATAGCACGGTCATTATAGAACACCCACATAAAACGGAGGAACTTCCAAGGATTTTACGAGTTCGAGAAGAGCTATTCTCAGTCGAAACCTTCAAGGAGGAGATACGAGAGATTGTTGAAGACCCAAGAGGGTATTTACGGTCAAGAAGAGGACAGATTCCTCCATGGATAGCATTTGTATCAATGGGACTGTTCATGATTGTGGGAATCATTGTCTTTTGGTTCATTAAACCATTCATGCAGAGTGAAACAGCACCGCTCGAGATTCACTGGCTTCTATTCATTTTTGGAACACCTTTGGCACTTGTTTCAGCATATTTCACGGCACGAGCTATTAGTGAAACCGGAATGCTTGCAGGCTATATCTCAGATATTATTGCCATCCCTGCAATAATTTTCTTTAGGGTCACTTTTTCAGCTATTACTACATTCATCGGTATGTTGGGGGCGGTTCAGGATGCCGCAATAGCACTATTGGTTCATATCAAACTTGGAAGATTGACAGGCGTTCGTGCAAGAGATATAACGAAGGGAGTCTTCATAGGATGTGTTCTCGGAACTTCCATCGGTTCCATAATCACTTTCGAAATATTCAGTACATATGGATTTGGGGGTATTGATTTCCCAAGCCCTGCGGCTCAACTATTTGGATTTCTGGTGCTTAGTCTTGAGGGAATCGGAGACATGCAACTACCAGGCTTGGACAAGTTCCCAGACATTCATCCACTTCTTGCCTTCCTTTATCTTCTAGTCTGGGCAATAGGAGGGTTTCTTGCTGGTCGCGAGCTCAACAAGCGAGATCTGAGTCCAATTAGCCTTGTAGTTGGAGTACTTATTCCACCAGCAACGTCCGTTGCGATTCTATTAGGTGGCTATATCAGCTACAGAATGAAACAACAGGAAAGACCAGTTCATCTATCAGATCTGCCACAACAGATTGAAGTCTGCGATGTGGGGGGTAATAAAGTAAACAGGATTCTAAGCGGCGTTATTGCGGGAGAAGCTGTCATGACTGTGATTTGGGTACTTCTGAGTGCATTCATCTTCATCTAGCTATATTTGTCAATATGTTCTGCAAGCATTTGAAGGAATCTTGGAAAATCATTTCTATCAAGGCTTGCACCAGCTGCAGCTGGATGACCACCACCAGAGCTTCCCTCTATGTCTTTCAGGATGACGTTGAGTGTTTTGTTAAGGTCTACTTTTGTACCTCTTCGGCGTATGCTCATATCTACCTCGTCATCCGAAGACCTCGCACTAATACCAACTTTCGAGTTTGTCACATAGGCTGAGAACTTTGCACTTTTTCCGCGGTAACCATTAATTGGTATATCCAGAATATAACCAACTGGACCAATCTTTCGTGCATTTTGCTGGACATATCTGAATACCTCGTGTTCAATTCTAGTTGCTTTCAGTGCAAGGGCAACTACGTCATCCATTGAGCTTGGCTTTATTCCCATAGCCAATTGGTGAACTAGATCTTTCGATTCTTTTCGATAATCAATCTCTTGCAATGCTTGGACAAGTATTCCTGCTTCAAGATAGAGTGTACGTTTGTCTATATCATCAAAATGAGTCCTAGCAAAGGGAGTTTCATCACAATAATCACCAATTGCGCCATAGAGAGCCAATCGAAGGGCATGTTCAGGGAGGGAGTCCTCGAATTTTCTGTAGACCAATTCAGCTGCACAGGGACCGGTTTCATGAAACAGGTTTGCCCGTTTGCAAAGTTCGCGGCGTTCTTTTACAGTCATTGGATGATGGTCGGTCCAATGAATCTGCGTGGATTCTGGAAATCTGTCAAATGCTCTAAGAAGCTCATCGAACATTTTGGAGTTAATCGCTATGTCACTCACATGTACAATGTCAGGTTTGTCCTTTGCGATACGATAAAGATCCTGATGTATTTGTGATGGCCGTGTGAAATAGAAGTCAGAACTAGGAAAGACCAGTAATGCGATTGTCCCTGAAGTTATTCCATCAAGATCACCGTGGGTCAAAATGACATTCTTTGACATTGACTTTTCCACCAAAGGCTCTATTTCTTGAATGCTTCTTCAAGAGCCTTGTCCCATTCATCCACTCCTGCCTCATCACCCTTCCGCTTTTTCCTGGCTTTGGTACGAGCTTTTCTGGCTTTCTCAGCCTCTTTCCGTTTTGTAGCCAAGTCCTTCTTTCGCTTTTCTGCTGCCTCCTTCTCTTCTTTGGTGAGTTTCTCCTTCTCAACAACCTCACGTTTTGACATCCAACTAATGACAGCGGCTGTGAATGGAAAGAGTCCAACCACAGGAACAAGGAATAATACAACAATTTCTGGTTGGATCATTTCAACACTGTTTGCTATTCCGATTGGAAGGTTTAGTAGCATATCAACAACATAGGGGCTCATCAGAATGAACGATACTGCAACGACAGTCAGAAACCGTATCGCTGAACCAGTGAGAGTTGATCCGATGACATAAGCTGAGGATGGAGCTGCTGCTTTTGCAGTTAGTTCATCTCGTGCTCTAGGGTCACTCTGTAGTAGCTCATCTACATAGATCTGCAAGCGGCGGACATCTGAAACAGCATCTAAGCTTTCGAGCGCGGATTGACTACCCATGACCTTTCGTTCCATCGCCTCTCTAAGGAATGAAAAAGCAGTCGCCCCAGTTGAACGACTCATACCAGTTGTACTTACCTTCTCACCACGTTCAATCGCATCTTGTTTCCTTGTGGCTTGACGTAATGCTAGGAGCTGTTTTTTGAGGGTTTCTTCCCTGTCTTCAACAGGTTTTCCCACCGAGCTGCTATAGATCATTTGATAACTGACTTCTAGATACGCAAATGACACGAGTCCAAGAATTTGAGCAGGTGAAATAAGAAAGTCCATGAAATCTTGAGGGAAGGGAGTTAGATCAGGGACTATAAGGGCTCTATAGGCTGCAATGATTATTATTGCTTGAATAGATATGAATGCACCACCAACAAACTTATGGTCCATTCTAACAAGTGATTGGAGGAATAATGCAATTCCAATACCAGCACAAAGGAAATAGAGGAACAAGAAGGTATTATCCCAAAGAGCTAGCAACACATTGCTCAGGTTCATCTGAAACGATGCCCATACCTGTTGAATGTTAGTCAAAGGGTCTGTTAATCCATAGGGCTGCATATACCAGGTCCTGAGAACAAGTATATTGTAGAGCCCAACTATCAGATCTTCAGGTAATGCCCCTCCTGTGAAAGCACTAGCAAGACCACTCACCATTGTTGTTGCTAGAAAGAACACAATCAAAGACAACAAACGAAACACTGTCACAACAAATGTATAGGGTGCATCCCAATGCCAAATATCGTTAGGGTCAAGTATATCATATACTAAGAAAGCCATAGCTGCAAAAGTGGCAATGGATGCAATGCGGAGAATCCACGTGACGACCTTCAGAACATTGCCACCCCCCGTTGTTTTGCTTGCTCATATGTACGTATGATAGTTGGAAGGAAGTCTTCCGGACCGACATTGATGACATTAATCCCAAATCGTGATAGTGCACGAGCCATCTTGTTGCGACGTTCCCAGAGCTCTTCAGACACAGCTTCAGACAACACCTTTTCAACCGGACCAAATTGGCCAACCGGTGCTTCAAACCATGGACCAAACGGACTGATCACAAGTGCTCTGTGACCATTGGCTACTAGTGTCTTCATAGCATTTAGTAGAGGCGCAGGACTCTCTTCGAGATCGGTCATCCAGATAATTAGAGACCGCTTCTTACTCTGTCCAACAACATGAGCAATGGCAGTCTCATAGTCACTCCACCCTTTTGGTTCAGCCATGGCCAAGATTTCAAGAACATCATACATATGATTGGGTCGTGTCCCAGGAGGAACGTATCCATGAACTATGTCGCTGAAGACACAGGTTCCTACAAGATCTTTCCTCTCAAGACCCAGATGAGTAAGAAGAACAGCTGCGCGGATTGCGTACTCGAGTTTTGTGTTCTCGGGATAGCCATTCCCCATGCTCCCGCTTGTGTCCACCATGCAAATCAGCTGCACGTTTTTCTCTTGTTCCCATTGTTTGACAACCATATCACCACGTTTGGCGCTTGACTTCCAGTCAATTAGTCGGAACTCGTCTCCTGGCACATACTCTCGGAAACCAGCGAAATCAGTGCCCATTCCCACTGTCTTGGTCCGATGAGCACCAAACATGAGACCTAGTTGTCTTTGCTTTGCAAATGACTCAAGACGACGAACATCTTTCCAAGTTGGATAGACAAGAACTTCGGTCTGTTCCTTCAAGGTTCTCTTGTAATAGTGAAAGCCAAGTCGGTCCCGCATGATGACTTCAGTCGGACCGAGGTAGTATCTTCCACGCATTCGTGCTTGAAGGATGTATGAGAAAGTAATACTACTACCTGGTTCAATTCGAGATGCAATGAAATTCTCTCCAATTGCCAATATCCAGGTTTCCGGATATTGATCATGAACCTCAATAAAGTCAAAATGGCGTCGGGAGGCATTTCTTATTGTAACGCGAACACGCAGAAAATCTCCCGAGAACACCTTTACTTTGTCAATCTCACGATCTACTTCAATACCTGCTAAGTTGGCTGTCAATGCAAAGAGAGGCAACGTGACTACTAAACCAATCACACAATAGACTCCAAGAAGGACGAGGTAGAAGTTAATGAAGGAGAACCCACTTGTTAATAGTAAGACTCCTGCGAACACTACCACGAAGCCTCTCTGCGTTATCAATCCATATCTTCTCCATATATCTTAGGACATGAATTTCTCAGTCACTACTTAGGACAGTCAACCTCACCGAGTATCTTGGTCACTACACGCTGTACTGTTAATCCTTCGAGTTCCGCTTCTGGTTTGAGGATAAGCCTGTGATTCAAAGCTTGTACCGAGAGCCGACGAACATCCTCAGGTATTACGTAGTCTCTACCATGCATTGCAGCACGAGTCTTTGAAGCATTCATGAGCACCAGTGATGCTCTTGGCGAGCCTCCAAGGAGAATTTGTGGATCATTTCGAGTTCGAACAACAATGTCACGGATGTAGTTGATGACATCTTCTTCGATGAAGACGGTCTTACATGTATTCTGCATTCTCACCATTGCAGCAGGATCAGCAAGAACATTCAGATCAGTTGCTTCACCAAGATGTTTTCTTCGAACAATCTCAGCTTCTTCTTGGTCAGTGGGATAGTCAAGTATCAGACGGAACATGAACCTGTCAAGTTGAGCCTCAGGTAGAGGATATGTGCCCTCCTGCTCAACTGGATTCTGAGTAGCAATGATCAGAAATGGTTTCGGGAGTTTACGGGTGACACCCTCTATTGATACTTGTCGTTCCTCCATTACCTCGAGTAGTGCACTCTGCGATTTGGGGGGACATCTATTAATCTCGTCAGCCAATACAAGGTTTGAAAAGACTGGACCCTTTCGGAACCAGAACTCTCCCGTTCGCTGATTGAACACATTACTCCCCAGCAAGTCAGCTGGAAGTGTGTCAACAGTCAGTTGTATTCTCTTGAAGGCGCAACCTAAAATGGATGCGAATGTTCGAGCCATGTAGGTTTTAGCAATGCCAGGTACTCCTTCAAGAACAACATGACCGTTCGAGAGAAAGGCAGTGAGGACATCACGCAAGATGTCTTCTTTCCCAACGATTATGCGACTGCATTCTCGAATAATATCACTCGTGAGCTTGTGAACCTCGTCGATTGACATGGTCGCCGAGGTGTCAATTGCCACAGTGTCGTTCGTTTCTTCTATTGTCAATTTAGTTCTACCTCTTTTTTGTGTCTATCATATGTGATTGGATATTACGCATGAAGAAGAAGAGCTCCATCATCTCATTCTCCTTTATCTTGATATTCGGATCTGAGGAAATCTCTTCGATCCGTGTGATAGTTTTGAAAAATTCGCTCTCTTTCAACTTCGAGTCCTTATATCGCATTATTTCCCATACTCGCTTTGTATCATATTCAGTCCACTGCTGTGTTTTTCGTATTCCACGTCGCAAACGGCGATATAGCATCTTGACTACTCGTGTGTAGTTACCTTCGGTTCGATAATACGTCATGCGTTCGCTGAAATACGTCTGGCCCTTTCGTAGGAAAACATCTGAAACACTCTTGACCTCAGGCTTCTTTATGTCAGGCAGGTATTTCTTAATACCGAGGGTGGTAAAGAGAGGATATACAGCTGATAGCCCTAGGGGTAGTGAGGAGAGCCATAAGATCCTACCCAGGTATAGCCCGAAGAAGAATTCACTCTCCCACCAAGGAATCTCAAGGAGCTGCTCGCAGAATAGAATGGGTTGGGATGTATTTCCGTGTGAGAGCCAGTTGATAACGTTGTCACCAAATCGTTCATTTCCTGAGAATCGGCCCAACATGTCATTGTTGAATATACTAGGATCACTGACTGCAACCAGTCGTCCACCTCCAGATCCCCCAGGTCCAGCGAGGTCAATGGCACCCACCACTGGAAGACTTCCAAATAGTGATAACTCATAGGGAGTGTCAGGTTCAGGCGTTGGATCTGTAATATTTGTTTCACACCATGAGCTAGGTGTAGTCCAAGCGATTCCAGATAGTCCTAGAAGACAGTAAGGATTGATTGCTGATGCCCAGTTGAGATGAAGTTCTGATACTCCTGCTGTGAGCGCCCCGCCATCAAGCCCTGCTCGAAAGTCCCTTATGATTGGCAACCTAGGTTCCTTTTGAGGATCATAGGAGTCTAAATCCAGAAGAACACCATCAATGAATGACAGTAGACCTCGAGTTGTATTGTCTGGAATAAATTGGTCCAAGAGAAAATTAAGCAGAGCCAAGGACATGTTCGCTGATCCAAAGTCATCTGCTATGAGCACACCACCACCAGCCATCAAATGCGTAAAGATGACCAGTGCCGCATCAATTGTGAAGTCCCGAACAGGACCCATGATAACGATCACAGCAGACCCATTGTACCTTGAGGCAACACTCATACTTGCTTGAATGGACATTACATCGTAACCGTTGTTTTGAATGTTACTTGCGAATTGGCTGGTCCCGTTATACTGTTCATTGTATATGGAGAAATCGTAGTTATAAGTGCCCTCTGCTCCAATCAATGTACTTCCAGCTAGAATACCAACTGGAATCCATGCTAAGATGAAGAGGGTCACTTGCAGGATTTCTTTCCAGCCCATCCGTATCTCTCCTATTCTTTCTCCACAGGTGCAGCTGAATCGATTCTGGGATAGAGGTCTGTGAAGATTCGAACCGCCTCTTCATACCTCTCACGTGTCATTTCATGATGTGAGAAGCGAGCCTCTTCGTATGTCTGTACAAATTGTTCAACAGTCGCGCCATCAAGGGGAATTGCCTGCAAAACCCTATCCAAAAACTCGCGTGCGGTTTCAGAATGACCGCGCTCAGAGCCCATCTTGGTGCCGCACATCTGCTCGAAGGTACGGTATGCCAGAGTGATAGACGCACCGTATTTTCCAGAGTCTGCGAGCTTCTTGATGTTTCGTAGTTTGGTCGGGATATCAATTCCTCTCGAAATAACAGGACTGCGGAACATTCCTCTTACTATGTACAGGTACGCCAAAACAGCGACTACTGCACCTACGAGCAAGATACTTGCTAAAAGTAAATCTGTTCCTTGCAATGGATTACCACCTGTTGTTTGTATATTGATTGTGAACGTATTAGATTGAATATTACCCACTTGTGTTGATAAGAGCGTGACTCTAAAGTTGATGACTGTCCCATCAGCTTGCGCTGATACCGGATGTCTGAATCTCCCGTCTGTGTCTGTAATATAGGGATACACATCAGTACCATTGTAATTCAACCGTACTGGACGGAATCTAACAGGATTACCTTCTGAATCTTGGATGGTGACTTCTATATTGAATGCCTGACCAGGATTTACCCTGCTGGGAGTTGCTGAGAATATTGGATAGTTAAAGATGTGAATTGATTCGACTGACTCAGAGGAATCGGGATTGATGTACAATGCACCATTGTATTCAGCCAAAACCTCATAGTATCCATCACCCTCATCCCAGGACAAAGGCACAGTCAGAATGAATTCCATCCCCTGTGCATTAATGAGTTGAACATCAGTGATATGTGTAGAACCTAGGTAGACAGCCACCCATTCTCCATGAAGGTAAGCCCCATCATCATCCTCGAGTCGAAGAGTCACATTGAATGTTTCTCCAGGCATTAATGAGAACTGATTCGTTTGAACATAGACTCTTGAGCCAATATAGACCAAGATAGTCCAATCTGTAGGACCGTTTCTAAGCTCATGAAATATTGATGTGACACGGACACTGATGATATATGACCCACTTGGTTGCGTGGTGGGAACTTGGAGTGAGATGGAATATCTACCATCTGCCGCTGTATCGTCTGTTGAGAGTGTTCCAGCTCCATCAACCAATGCCTCTACAGTGACTCCATCTGCCGCAAAACCGCCATCATTAAGCACATACCCTGTAATAACTAGTGTATCTCCACGACTAATAGTGTTGTCCACAGGTTCAGGGTCCATGAAGACATCTACGCGCTCAAGAACCGTGACATCTTCAAAAGAGTTCGATGTATCAGAAGCGCCCCAGGCAATTGATGGGGGTGAGAACACAGCAGATCCTGAAAGGACACCAATTCTATTGGAATAAGATATCGGATGGACATAGCTGTAGGCACCAGCTACAGGATCACTAATGGTGATTGTAGTAAGAAGGTCACCTCCCCACCATATCTCGAGGTTGTATCCTACCAAAGGAGTACCATTGACAAACTGTAGTGTTCCTGAAAATGTCAGAGTACCACCTAAGTACACTGTTGTGAGGTCCACAGCGGTTGTGATGGAAACCGCATAGATGTCAATTAGTATTGGTACACGTGGAGACTCTCCAAATGTGGCATATCCAGCTGGATCAATGTATGCCCATACCTCCCTAGGACCAACAAGACCAAGGTCATCAGGAATTGGATAAAGATAGGAAAACCTGCCACTGCCATCGGTCAGAAAATCAATGACAAATGGTCCATTTCCTCCAAAGTAATCGCCCCAATACAAGTCTACGGGCGAGTTTGCATATGGGGTGCCATTGTCCCATGTCACTCTTCCTGTAACATTTAGTACTTGATCCAAATAGATGGTTGTGGGTGTCACAGTGAACTCAGGCCATAGATAACCAGGTGCGATTACTTCAATCTGGGGTAATGCAAACGAAGCATCAGTTATCCAAGGATATGGCGAGTTGAATTCAATAAACAAGTCATAGAAACCTGGTGGAAGAGTTCCAGGAATGTCCCAGCTCAGAGTGAACGAGCCATCTGACGCTGTCACATCTGAGGCTCGAGTAATTCCTAGAAGTGTCAGTTCAACTGTTGCACCGACATAAGGAGTGATGGGGAGTGTGTACTCGAGATTCCCGGTGACAACAACAGTTTCGCCTAGTCTGTACAAGACCACTGGTAGGTTGACAGCAGTGAATGTTGTCTGCCACTGATTCAGTGTGAGGATGTTATGGAAGGACTCATTTGAAGCATGAAAGACTGTTCCTGCATATATGCCATAGACCTCAATTCCGGTCCTGACTGTGTCCCAGCTCATTCCCGAGTAGTAAAGATCACCCTGGCCAATCCCATCTGTTATGATATTGCCCAGAAATGGAAGGGGAATGGTTCCATTGTTCCAATAGATGGAAATAGTGGCACCTGAGAGTGCGGACCCATTGTGTGCAAAATAGGCATATGCATGGACAGTAAGTGTTTCATTTTGCATGACTGGATTGGGGTTGATTGTCACTTCGAGATTGATTGAGTACTTTATTCGAGTGAGATCAAAGTATGTGACTGTATCATTGTTCAGAGGATTTGTACTATTGTATACGGCTCGAAAGTAAATAATACCCTCTTCGAATGTTGCAAAGCCAAGGGATGTAAGAAAGCCTCCGGTTGAGTTTGTAGTTGGATCATCAAGTTCATACCAGCCAGCACCGTCCCAATATTGAACAGACACTGTTTCGCCAGCCAGTGGTGGCGCACCTCCAAGGTGTGATAGCACGCCCGCAATGTCGAGAATTGGTTCATCAATATAGAGTTGAGTTGGAGCTGTGATAGTTATCTCAAGGTAGTATCTTTGAAGCTGGATTTGGGGAGCGATTGAACTAAACGCATCGTCATAGATGGGAGTCCACGAGGTCCAGTTCACATAGACATCTATCAGTCCCGGTGCATCTTGAGTCGGAGTACAGTTATAGAGCATCTGATAGTAGCCAGATGCATCAGTTGTCTTCGTGTAAAGGAAGATTCCAGATGCATTCACCCAGTGGATGTAGACTGTTTCAAACTGGATTGGAGTTCCATTTGAGAACTGGAGGGTTCCGTATAGCAGAATGGTTTCATTTAGATAATAGGTAGTGAAGTCTTCCTGAATCGAGATGAGTGTACCAGTAGCTTGAATATCGAGTGCTTCGTGGAGAGACTCACCATCATAGACCGTATAGTATGGCGACGTGTAGTTTGCCCAGATGTAGACTGTTTCAGTTGCCTGTCCGATTGGAATAGTGTATTGATAGAAATAGCCCCCTGTGGCGTTGGTCATATCACTTCCAATGTAGAAAATCCCAGTACTGTTCTGCAGCCAGAAGTCGACCCATTCATTAACAAGGTAATATAATGGAGCCTCAGGGAGGCTTAAATTCCCCTGAATATCAACTGGTTGAAGAAGGAACACAGGATCCGGTGTGACGAAGATCGGGTCTAGAGAAACATCAAGTTTCTTCACATTTGTAAATAGATGAACTGATTCAGAACTTGCCAGAGTTGGTTCAACCGAGGTGAAGCTTGACCAGTACTCAATTGGACCTTCATCAGATTCGAGAACCGTGTAATTTAGTTCATAATATCCATCTGATGCAGTGAGTACAGTTCCCAAAAGGAAGTTTGACCCATTGTTCCAATAGATTTCGACCCAACGACCACCGATACCAGTACCATTGGACACATGAGTCAAGTATCCAGCGATTGTGATATTCTGGCTAACATAGAGAGGGTCTGATAATGCGAAGATTGACAGTTGTGTGCCACTTGAGCCAACATTTACTGGAATAGAAATGCTCCAATTCCCTTCAATCAGTGGCCATGGAGAACTCCAGTTTGCATATGCGAAATAAGTACCATCAGGCTGTGAAATCGGTATGACATAGCTCCATGAGAAGCCTCCTGTGGAGTTCAGACTTTGTGTTGTATTGGCTTGAGTTGAGAAGAAGACTCCTACCTGCTGTCCCATGGGTAGGAGTGTGCCATTTAGAAGATATGCAATCCCATCATAATAGAGTGTTCCGCCAGCAGAAAGATCAGTTGGAAATACATATAGATCAAATCCCACGCGACCCCAGACTGTGACTGTGGAGTTGTTGCTTGATCTGGCTGGATTGAGTCGAGGGATTCCATACTGGTCCCAATCTCCAAGATACCAGGACCATACTTCATGAGTTCCTATAGTCATGCGTGAGAGGTCCAATGGGTCAATATAGATGTCGAGATCGTAGTAGCCATACTCGTCAATAGTCGCATTTCCCATGAATGAGTTGTCCCAATAAATTCCGATGTTTCTGTTATCATGATTTGAACTGTTGACTGGGACTCCACCCACCTTCATTGTACCATAGACATGAATAGTGTCATTCCAAAATGCGATGTGAGTGTCAATACCTTGACTAACGTTGAGCTCTCTTGTTTCACTGACTATGAATCCATCAGCTCCAGTTGAAACCATTGGATAGGAATAAGGATCTGGTGTTCCAACTGCATAGATAGATGTTCGATTTGTGATTGACAGTGTTGAAGTAGTCCATGATGCTGCAATAATATGATAGTCTACGGATGATCCAACAGGAAATGTATGTGTGACATTTGCAATAGGCGGATTAGGCGGCTGTCCTATTGTTGCCACTCCGATAAACACGGAGTCAGTTTCATCAAAGAAAGTAATGCTCTCAGGAGTTGTGACTGGAACGCCATCTATTGTAATTGCGGCACTTAGACCGAATGGGACACCGATCTGTTCCCATGGTTGTCCATTGGTTGGCCAGACAAGAAGTTGAACATTTGGAATTGGTGTGTTGGTCGGGTCCTCACCACCGCCCATGTCGCTTGGCAGCATTGCTGGAATGACTTGAATCCATTCACCTCCAGTGGGAGATCCCGACATTGGGATGAAGACTTCAGCCCAGAAGGTCATGTGTCTGACCTTGAGTGTTCTAACATCATAAACTGGGTCGCGGTCACCAACAGCATATCCAAGTGCTAGGCGAGCTGGGACACCTAGATATCGCATAAAGACACAATATGCAGTGGCGAAGTCCATAGGGAGACCTCCACCACGTTCGAGAAACCAATCAGTCACCTCTTGACCATCAGGTCTATCTTGTAATGCAGCAGCATCCGTTCTGACTTCGAATTTACTCTGGAAATAGAGCTGAACAGCCATGGCTTTTTCATAGAAATCATTACCGACGAATTCGAATTGTGAGATGTTGTCAGTTACACGTGTACTCAAAGAAGGATAAATCAGATATTCACCGAATCCTCCTGGGACTGTTGAATGTGCATTTGCCCTGACATTGTTAATGTCTTGAGTTTCATAGGTGAGCTGAAAGGTCACAATGACCTCCTCTCCTGTGGTTCCCTGTATGACCGGTGTGAAGAGGAGAGTGCCATAGGCATCAGTTTCTAGGTCATAATGAAGTAACCGACCAGGGTCGGGATAGGGATTACCATTTCCATCGATGCTGTAAGTCATGAAAGAGTCTTCAATAACTCGTATCTCTGGAAATAGTGAGGGGATCTCTATTGATCCAACAGTAGCTCCTGCAGTGGCATTAAAAGCAACAGTATAGATTTCGTTGGTGGCTTCACCTATGGTGATTATTTCTGGATCGCTGATGTCCAAAGGTCGTGGAGGGTCCATCAGGGTTTTCCCCCAGTTTGAGCCATCATATTCATCATAAGCGCCTATCCGCCACAACTGCGGGGGGTCAGCTGGGGCAACTGTAAATATGATGTCATCCAACTGGTCAAGCAGATCATCAGGGAGAGGCATATCGAGAGGAACACTGGTGTAGTTGATATTTTCAAACCAGTTGGTTCTGCCTCCTGTGATATTGGCTTGATAAGGCCAGTAAGGGATGTCATCGTATTCGTAGTGCGGTTCGTATTGACGAACTGCACCAGACTGAACAATAATGAAGTTGTAGGTTGCCCAGACGAGACTGGCAACTATGAAGATAGCAGTGATAAGGGTAGTAATCCCCATCCTTCTTCGGGCAGATTTAGCTGCGGCGCTCACTGGACTGATCCTCTCGTTCACCAATTGGGAAATTTGGCGTGTCGTGTAACTCACGGTGGGTTCAAGTTACTCTCAAACGTCCTTTCTTAGCAATTAAAGGGTTGTTCAGCTGGACTCAATCTCGTTTATCGAAAGCATCTTGAGAGAGAAACCATCAATAAAATGTCATATTGGACAGTATTTGATAATCAAATGAGAGTTAAAAAAGAGGTCTACAGGTTGAACGCGACTCATCGTATGATTGAGGAGTTTGTGAGAGAAAGACTAGCTAAAAGTGATTTAGGCGCTCATACTTTGGACCATACAAGAAGAGTGTATACCTTGTCCATCGAGATAGGTAGGGAGATTGGAGCAGACCTGAAAATACTCGGAGCTGCAGCTCTTCTTCATGATATTGGGCGACCAGAAGAGGCTACAACTAGTATCTCACATGCAATTCTTTCAGGAAACATGAGTCGAGATATTCTGAAGAAGGTAGGTCTTGATGATGCAGAGATTGATAAAGTCGTTGACGCAATCAGAACTCACAGGTTTAGTGAGGGGATTGAACCAAATTCGTTGGAGGGAGAGATATTGAGTGATGCTGACAAACTTGACGCAATGGGAGCAATCGGAGTCTTTCGGGCAATAGCCCAAGCTGCTAGCACAGGAGTAGGGATAGAGGGATTCCTAAAACATGCTGATGAAAAACTGCTGAAGCTTAGAGATTTAATGTACACAGATCAAGCTAGGATTGAGGCGGAAAACCGTCATCAGACATTAGAGGTATTTGTCAAGCAACTGAGGGATGAGTCATCAAGAAAAATCAGCGATTTAGATAGAGTTCAAGATAAGACTCACGGATAGATTGAGTAGGGTCCAAGCCAAGATTGTACACAGTTTTGAAGATATATTCTCGTGCAGCAACAAGTTCACCGTTGTTCGTCGCAATACTCTCAAGTTCCACAAATTGCCCAACATCTTCCACGTCGTCAGTACTGATTATCACTGTTTGTAGACTAAAGAACTGACGTTTCTTTGTCAGTTTTGCTACATGCTTGAACCCCAGACTCACTAGAACGGATGTGATATCCGTAGCATTGCTTAGACTCACAGTAGTTTCAGTTCGTGTCTTTGTTGTACTATCAACCTTTGGACCCTTGTAAGTAAGTTCCACTAGGTCAGTTGATGATTCATATTCATTAGTGTCAAGAGGTCTTCGTATTCTTACTCGTAGAGCTTCGTCAGTTTCTTGAAAGATTCTACATGGATGATCAAAATAAGAGTCAACCTGAATCTCTTTGTTGATTTTTGTTGCTCCGAGATGCAAGATTCTGTCTTCCATCTCCTCAATGTTATCGATTGCTACCTTGACCTCCACTTCGTACTTTTTTTTCAGTTCTGTCAACCCCTACTGTTACTCTTGACTCAACCAAAGAGTGCTAGATGCGTCCATTAAATAGTTGAGCCATAAGCCAAATAACGGCGATGAGTCTTCGTGTGGAAGGTTGGTGTCACTTTGTCAAAAATTAAGGCTATCAAATGCGCGAAGTGTGGCAAGACCTACGATAATACCAATGTACCTCCAAACGATGGATGTGGTGGTAGAATAGACTTCGAGTTTGATCTGGAGAGCATCAAAGAAACCATCACGAGAGATAGTCTTGAGAAGCGAGTTCCGAGTCTCTGGAAATACTTCGAGCTAATGCCTCTAAGAGAGAGGAAGAACATAGTGACACTTGGGGAGGGAGGAACTCCGCTTGTTGAGAGCAATAGGCTCGCTGATGAATACAGATTGAAGAACCTCTCGATAAAGATTGAAACTGTGAATCCGTCTGGGTCTTTCAAGGACCGACCAATCTGCGTTGGAGTCAGTAGAGCACTTGAAGATGGAGCTGAAACTGTGTCAGCAGCTTCATCTGGTAACGCTGCAGCCTCTATGGCTACATTTGCGGCACGAGCAGGACTTCAGGCAGTCGTCTTTGTGCCTGAGGACGCACCTAAGGGGAAATTGATTCATCTAAGAACTCTGGGTGCTAAGGTATTCAGAGTAAAGAAAATACGTGAGGGGGTGGATCCCACAACTACTCTGCTGCATGCAGCCTGCAAAGAGTTTGGCTGGACACCAGCACCATCCTTTGGACCGTTCAATTGTTTCCAGTTTGAGGGCACTAAGTCCCTTGGATATGAGATTGCAGAACAGACTCAATGGAACCCGCCAGATTGGATCCTTTTCCCAACAGGTAGTGGGGGTCTTATGGCTGGGACTATGAAGGGATTCTGGGAGTTCAAGGAAATGGGGTTGATTGAAACTGTCCCGAAACCAGTAGTAGTTCAGCCGGAGGGTTGTGCCCCAATTGTGAGAGCATTCAAAGAAGCTCAAGACCCGCTGAGCATTAGTCCTTGGGACTCAAATGAAACAGTCGCAGGAGGACTCGCAGACCCATTCCCGTGGGATGGAGATGCTGCTCTCAAATATCTTCAGCTTGGAGAGGGGACAGCAATTGCGGTTCCTGATGATGAGATAGAGAAGGCACTTGTCCTTTTGGGAAAACTAGAGGGAATATTTGCAGAACCTAGTGGTGTCGCAGCCATGGCTGGGCTGAAGGCTCTGATTGAACAGGGGACAATTGATAGGTCTGACAAGATTGTCGTTCCAATCACCGGGTCTGGTTTTAAGGACCTGGCAACACCTGATAGGCTTACACCAGAAGTTCAATTAATTCCTCCTGAAACTGCTGCTCTCAAGAAGGCTCTAGAGAATTATCGTTGAGGTGGTTCTATGGATGAGAAGAAAATCAAGAAGTATATGGCTGAAGCAATTGAGGAGGCCAAGAAAGGGCTCTCAGAGGGAGGAATTCCGATTGGGTCAGTCTTGGTCATCGATGACAAGATTGTTGGGAGGGGACATAATCAGCGGATACAGAAGGGCAGCGCTGTCCTACACGCAGAGATGGACTGTCTAGAGAATGCAGGTAGACTGACTGCAAAAGACTATCGAAAATCAGTGCTGTTCTCAACCCTATCACCCTGTGATATGTGCAGTGGGGCTGTATTACTATATGGTATACCGAGTGTCATTGTTGGGGAGAACACCACTTTTCAGGGACCTGAACAGTATGTACGTGATCGAGGAGTTGATGTCACTGTCCTCAACGACCCTGAATGCATTGAGATGATGGAGAAGTTCATACAAGAGAATCCAACGCTCTGGAATGAGGACATTGGAGAGTAGAAAGAAAATATTCGTTGGAGATTCGAGAATGACCAAAAAAGAGCTGCGTCAAAGGGCCAAGGAACTAGCCAAAGAGCATGGGTATCTCCAATACATGATTGAGCGCTATCTCTCTCTGTGGGGCGAAGAGGATACTCTTCGGTTCATTAAAGCATGTGAGCAACCAATCAGAACAGCTATACGTGTCAACACACTAAAGATGTCTGTGGACTTGCTCATCCCCCGCCTTCAGGAAAAAGGAGTGACACTTGAAACAGTACCATGGTTGAATGATGGCTTCTATGCTGATTTCAATGAGTCATCTCCTGGAGCACTGCTTGAACACATGCTTGGATTCTACTATGTTCAAGGTGTTCCATCAATGACTGCTGTCAGTGTATTGAATCCAGAGCCTGGGGATACTGTTCTTGATCTTGCAGCTGCACCTGGTGGAAAGACAACTCATATCGCGCAGATGATGGAGAATGAAGGATTGGTAATTGCTCTTGAACAAGACAGGCAACGTATGACTAGTCTTCGGAGCAATATTATCAGATGTGGTGCGACTAACACTATGGTCATACGAGGCGATGCAAGAAAACTCGATGACCTACCCTTCCAACCTAACAAGATACTTCTTGATGCACCCTGCTCGGGAGAGGGGCTTATTCCTTTGGATCCAACCAGGAAAACTAGCAAGACTATGGCAGACGTCAGATTCTGTGCTACTCGAGAAGATGAGATGTTGGAGGCTGCGGTCAATATCCTTGCAATGGGTGGCACAATGGTATATTCAACCTGTTCAATAGCTCCAGAGGAAAATGAGTATGTTTTGGATGATATTTTGAAACGGCATCCTGAGATGAGTGTAGTTGAAATTTCGGCTGAGTTTGGTTCATCTGGATATTCTGAGCCCTATGGTATCAGACTGAATGAATCATTGAAGAATGCAAGACGGTTTTTACCACATCTTCACAAGACTGAGGGGTTCTTCATTTGTAAAATGAGGAAGAAAGAGAGGTCGGCACAATGAAGTTTGAGTTTGTTGATCCAGTTGCTTGGGGTGCAATCACGCAACAGATCGACATTGAGTTTGGAGCAGGTGTAACCAAAAGCCTTCTTGGAAATCGGGCGCCTCTGATGATTTCTAAGAATAGCTCTCAAATGGTCTATGCGATACCCCCAGAGTGGATATCAATATTGATGGAAGAGGGTGAGAATCTTGATATCCAGTTCATCGGAAAGGAACTCGGGTCTGTAGAAAAGGGAAGGTTCAGACTTAGTCTTCATATTCTTAGTGAAGTGGCTAAAATGACCAATAGCTTCATTCTTGTATCTAAAAGGGGGGCAGAGGCATTTACGTATGGAAGGAGTATCATCAGAGAGTCTGTACTGGAGTTAAATCCCACTTTGGAAAGAGGGCAGAGAGTGTTCGTACTCAATGAGAACAAAGAGTGTTTGGGAGTTGCAGCCCTATCAGTAGATGCATTCAAAATAAATCGACTGGGAGCAGATAGACTTGTAGCGAAGAATCTTGTCGATATTGGATGGTTCATTAGACGCCTAGGCTAGACGAACACAGTAACACACTCTCCGAATGCAATACCCCCTTCTTTTCAAGCTAGATAGACTGTCGCAGAGAGGATAAGATAGTGGAGTTTAGTGAGAATCATCCCTGAATGATGAGAGAATCTAACCCTTTGGATTTCATTCTTCTTGAATTGCCTTATATACTAGAAAAATAATGTATAGAGTATTTTCCATTTTGAATTATACACAGAGAAACCTGATGAAGGAATTATACGAGATTAATAGGATGTGAAAGAACTAATCTTGTTAAATATTATAGCGAGTTTAAGTAGTATCATCAGGACTGGGATGTGGAGAATTAAACGGTGGGACAAGACATCCAGTGCCAGTCCTGGAAGCAATGGCAAAGGTCAAGACCAAAACCAAGGCAAGAATCAATGATTGGCAAATATTATAGCGGTCCATCGACCAAATATCTTGTCGAGTCGTTTGTTCTCAGCTCTGAGGACAGAGTTGTTTTGAGAAAAGGAAAAGAGAGGAAACCTGACCCTTCGTTCAAGGGCAATAGCACACAATTTTCTCAGCTCTCCTCTGCAGTGAGAGGAACAGGAAAGAAGGTCAAGGACATAGATCTTAGAACTCTTACATTCTATTTCGACAATTACATCAGAGCTGTCAATATTGTTCTTTCAAGGATATACAGGAATTCCAAGCGAGTAGAACAACTTGGAAAGACTCTTGCAAAGTATAGAGGGAAGTCATACATTCTTCTGAGCAAAGAAAAAGATCTATGCTACCAGCACAATGAAGACATCAAGAAATTGGTCTTTGGTCGTCTGCATCGAAATGTCCTTGAACAGGCTGGGAGGATGCTCCTTGCTGACTGGACAAGAAGACAGCTTGTCATATCGGCTCTAAAGGTCCTTAATGATTCTCCGGAGGAATTGGTTACCATCCTTCGAAGAAGAAGGATTCCTTCATTTCTGATTAGAAAAGTCCGAGATTCCTGTGAGTCCACAAAGAACAACGGGTCAGGGTATCACTACGCTATGGGTGTCCTCAGACAACTTCGTCTTGCTATCGATAAATACATTCTTGGTTTTACGAAGAACACGATAGGTTGGAGAGCCAGACAGAGAAAGAAAGTAGCATCTCTTCTAAAGGATGGTTCACCTGACTGTCAAAGTGTCATCAATATAGTAGAGTCGCAGGTTAAGAGTTGGGTTCAGAATGGATATCCATTCACAGTCCCCCAGCTCAGAAGATATAGCCTTGACTTCTCAGCAAGCACCGAGAATTCCACTGGTCAAGGATACTGGTTCACTCCGGATGAGGAACGAGAGAATGAGATACTCCTTTATCTCAAGCTCCCTCCGGGGTTCAATGGAACTCACCACAAAGACTCACCGTACAAATCTAAGACCCTCACCTTTCGTTTCCTTGATTGGCTTCCTAGAGCTGCATCTCAGGATAGGAGAAAAGCTGAGAAAGCAGAGCGAGAAGGAAATATCCATCGGGTTGAACAACTAAGATTTCGTGCTGCAAAGTTCGAGGACATGCATCACCAGCTCATGAATACAATCAAGTTACAACACACAGCCCATAGACTATCAAGGATGAAACAGATAAAGCACAATGACTTGGATGAGATAATCAGACTACAACAAAAAGTAAGTCGACTGAAAGGCTATAGGAGATGTTCACCTCCTCAACTTCTTCTCAGAGGTCACAAGATCATCCTTCGGATACCGTTCCTTTCACCTAATGGACCAGTAAGCTCACAGATTTTTGGTGAGAGGAAGTATACAACTAAGGCAGGAGCTGACAGAGGATTACGAGCTCCAGTGGCGCTCACAGTGGAGAGAGAATGTTCCTTTGAGGACTTCCTCATCACAGTTGGACCGTTAGCCGAGAAGAGAGATAGAATCAGAAAACATGCTTACACACTCACCTCAGAGTTAGCAAGAATGAAGAACAACTGGGAAAGCAAACGATCAGGACAGTCATATCCAGCACACATTATGAAGCGGGACAGGCATGTCGAAGCTCTGTGGAGAAAGGTTCGTCGTCTTGATCGTGAGATTGTCCGGCAGGTGGCCTCTCAGACAGTGTGGTTTTGTGAGGAACACAGAGTGAAGAGGTTGTTCTTTGAGGATTTGAGGAGCTTCCAAGGACATGCTGGGTCCAAACACGTTTCATACAACCTGACCTCGAATCTGTGGGGAAAAATCATCAATACAGTACGCTACATGAGAGAATCACTCGGACACTCAAAATATAGTGTGTGGACAGTGAATCCGCGATACACTTCTCAGACCTGTCACCAGTGTGGAGAAAAAGGCGTGCGAGTAAGGGATGAAAGCTCAATCATTGAGAGCAAGGGTGGAGAATACTTCTACTGCTCTGAGTGTAAAGAGCACTTCCATGCAGACATCAATGCAGCACGGAATATAATTCATGTTCAAGACTCCAGTGACGTTCCTGGAGGGACAAAGGTTTGTCCAGTTTACAATGAACGTTAGACGAACATGTCGCTTGTACGATCTGAGTCCTCAATAGACTTTCTCATTTTCTCGAGCCTCTCAATCTCTCGAGATTCTTCGAGAAGCTGCTCGACATTTGCGCCTACTCCATAAATCTCGTTGATTTTCTCCAGCATAGTAGCTGCAGACCGGGGATCAGGACGACCTCTAGTTGCATATGTTAGTAGGCCAATTGCTGGAGCACCATGCATCTCAAGTTCTGCGAGAAATAATGCTAGTGGACCAGCGACAAATAGTCCTTCCTCAAGAAGAGGAACTTGCCACTTTTCAAGCATGTCTTTGTAAGCACTTGTTGGAACACATCGCATATCTGCTTCATCTTCTTTGAAAGATGCATCTAAGCCTCCAAGGAGTAGGGTTTCTTTGAAGTTATTCTCGGCCACCCACTTCGCGAGCTTGTCAATAAATCCCCATTGTTCGGATTGATGTGGCTGAAATCGTGGGACAAGAAAAATCATCTTCTTCTTATCATAGGAATAGAGCTCAAATGGTAACACAAGACGCTCATTCTCCATTGACACAAACAAGGGAAGCATATCGCTCTTGATGAATCCTACTCGTTCAGCTTCAAGGGTTCGAGTCAAATGAGCTGTGCTCAAGAAGCCTACCTCACCCAGACCATGAAATCCGCAGATGAATGTCGACCCTGGTTTTATCTTAAAGTCCTTCTTCAATATGATTGTGAAAGATGAATCTGTGGTAGCTACGAAAGCCATGACCATTCAAGCCTCAAGAGAGAAAACCGATTATTCAGCCTCTCATTGGTTACTTGTTTGATTCATGGCGGTTGCTTTTGAGACTTTGTATGTGTCTGTGTAAGATTGAAATTAGGGATGTGGTTAAACATGCTTTGGGCAGGATTGGTAATTTTCGCAAGTTGTACATTTTTGGAACAGCTCTACGGTATTTTGACCAGCCACACACAAAACTAATAGGATATGATAGTATATCCTCATAGTAAATCATGCGCATATGATGGAGTAGAATCTTTTGAGCACTCTCAGGGAATTAGAACTCCAGCAGGTTGCACCTCGTCTGTTGGAGTTGCTCAGACAGCAAGGACTTGCCACACTCACTAGATTTCAGTCCATTTCAGTGCAGCAAGGGATTATGAGAGGGAATAGTCAGCTCCTTGTTACATACGATTATGATGAAGCATACATGATAGGAGAGATTGCACTCCTCAATCGAGTTGCGTCGGACCATAATGCACGAGCGTTGGTCCTTTGTCCCAACCCCCATCAAGCTGAGAAACGATTTCGTTCCTTGAGTCAGAAGTGTCGCCGTCTCGGTATCGAAGCTTCCGAGATTATTAGGAGAAGGAAAGCAATTAGAGAGGGTGCTGGTTCTGGTAGAGTTGTAATCACGACCTATACTTCGCTTGATATTGCATCACGGATTAAGCCTGATATTCTGGATAGAGTAGTCTATGTGTTGATTGACCGGCTTGATTTGATCGGACAACCAAGAATTGGAGAACGGCTTGAAACGGTGCTAGTCACGTTGTTAAGTCACACAGGTATTCAATATGCAGCGATTTGTCCTCCTCTGGAAGACTTAGATGAGCTTGGTAAATGGTTGAGTGCAAAGATTATAGAAGATCCAAAGAAAGATGTAAAACTGATATTTAGTGTGAAAACCTTTGAAGACTCAGAAGACTCGCTTTCAGACTTGACAGAGTATGTCACGTACCGACAAGGTCAGGTGATGATCTTATGTGCCAATATAATCACCTGCGAAGATTTAGCACTTCAGCTTGCAGGCATTCGAACAGGGAATAAAGCAGCGGCTCTTGATATGAGATTATCACCAGAGCATAGAGATGATCTTAGACTTCTCTCACGTGAAATTGGTGAAAAATATGTTCAATGTGAAACAACTTTGAATCTAAGCAAGGCACTATCAAAAGGAGTTGCCTTCATTCATGAAGGGGTTGCAAGGACTCAGAGAAGAACGATTTCGCAAGCTTGGGAGGATGGTCTATTACCAGTTATTATAATGCCCACGCGATTTGCAATTGCTAGTGGGTTGAGAGGGACAGTTATCTTCCTGATGGGTGTATTTATGCAAGAGTTTGGCAGGGAGGTATCTCAAGAGGAATCAGTCAGCATGCTGACTGAGTGGCAATTAAGTGATGTTCTAGAAGCTGCTGGGCGAAGAGGGATTGATAATGAAGCGTTTGGAATTGTCGTGGTCGATAATGAGTCTGAAAGAATACGCGTGATAGGAAAATACTTCGAAAAAGACCAACAGGGGAATCTAAAACCAAGATTGGGTGAAGTGGACAGTTTAATGGATGAAACTGAGAATGTTCAAGACTTGGTGTTGCGACAGCTGTGTGGCAAGTCCAAGAAAGATGAAGACCCATTTTCAGTAATAGATCGAACATTCTGGGGAAGCAGTAAAACTGTAACAGATATTCGTCAAGCTGAAAATCAAGATAATAAATCCGTAGAGAAACTACTCACACTTCGTTCTACAAGGTCTACATTCTCCCGAGCCAAAGAAATACCTGATTCAAGTGTAAAGTTTGTATCAGTCAGACCAGACAAGATTGAAGGGTTGGTGCATAGCGGTAGTAGAGAGATTTGGCACTATACAACGCTGAGAGCAAAAGATGGTGTTTCATGCTCTTGTGAATCATGGAAATACCAAGGCGTCAGGAAACACAGACTCTGTAAACATCTCATAAAATTTGCAAGATTTGCACTCAATGAGAAAGACACGAAACCCTATGCCGCAGGTGTGATTATGCAAGCTCTTCGTGGACTTGAGGTCTATGATGAGCTAGAAGCTGATCGCCTCATAATTCGTGATAGAGGTGGTGCACGTTGTACAGAATTGGGCAAAGATGTTGCTGTTCTTGGTGTGCCAGTCAAAGACGCAAAGAAAGTAATGAGAGCAATTGCTGATAAGACAAGTGACTTGAAGACAATATTGCGGAATGTTGTTTTGATCCGAACAACTATTCCAAGGGAAGTTGTGGATCGTGTCTTGAGTAAGCTGCCTGCAAAGACTGTTGAGGAAATTGTATGTCAAGATGATATGCCAGGCATTGTAGAGAATTGTTTGGAGGAGCTTGAATATATCAACTCAATCCTGTTGAAACTATTACACTCCAAGCATGCCGCTAGAAAGGACAGTGAGAAACTCGAAGATAGTCTACTTCTGATTCTACAGTCGATGAGGTAACATTTTTACGTTAGTAGACTTGTGGCGGCTCAGAATTGGGACAATATGAAGTCCAATGTGGTGGTTGACCAATGAAGTTGTTTGAACATGAGGCAAAAGACATCTTCCGAGCCTTCAATATGCCAACTCCTCCTGGAGGGGTGGCTAGAACTCCAAGAGAGGCAAAAGAACGTGCAGCAGAGGTTGGAAAACCTGTTGTTGTGAAGGCGATGGTACTTGCAGGTAAACGAGGAAAAGCTGGTGGTGTGAAATTTGCAGATACACCACAAGAGGCAGAAAAGTGTGCTGAAGAAATCCTGAAGATGCGTATTAACGACCTCCCAGTTGATGCGGTCTTAATTGAAGAGAAGTTAGACATCGAACAGGAAATCTATGCTGGGATTACCGTTGACAGGAATGAACGGAAGTATGTCGTAATTGGTAGTGCCTCAGGTGGTATGTCAATAGAAGAACTTGCTGAGGAAAGTCCAGAGAAGATAATCAAAATGCATGTGGATCCAAATCTGGGTTTCCAACCATTTGAAGCACGTCAAATGGCAATAGAAATGGGATTTAGGGGCAAGCATATCAATCAACTCGGAAGCTTCTTTCTGAAGCTGTGGGATATCGTTGAAGCCTATGATGTTGAACTGACTGAGATTAATCCGTTAATTCTCACAAAGGATGGAAAGTTCTTTGCCGCAGATGCTAGATTGAATATCGATGACAACTCGTTGTACAGACACAAGGAGATTATTGACAAGTTAATGCGTGAGCCTATTGAACAGAACGAGCGGGAAAGACTGGCCACAGAGAATGATATGGCCTACGTAGAACTTGACGGAAATATCGCATGCATATGCAATGGTGCAGGCTTGACTATGGCAACACTCGATGCAGTATCAGTCTATGGAGGAGAAGCAAGCACATTTCTCGATCTGGGTGGTGGTGCGGATGCTGAGAGAGTCGAAAGAGGGATTGAAATTGCATTGATGTATCCAAAAGTAAAAGCAATCCTTGTCAACATCATGGGGGGCATTACGAGATGTGACGAGGTGGCCAGGGGAATAGTGGCTGCAAGAAATGATGGCGATATCACGACTCCAATGGTAATCAGAATGGTCGGAACTAATGAAGAGGAGGGTCAAGAGATCCTAAAGCAAGCGGGGATACCCTTCCTAAAGACTATGGAGGAGGCAGCCTCAAAAGTAGTTGAACTTGTGAAGGAGGTTGTTTAGATGGCGGTACTTGTTAACAATGATACCAAGGTAGTAGTTCAGGGGATTACTGGTACACAGGGAAAATATCACACCATATCCATGCTGAAATATGGTACTATGATAGTCGCTGGGACATCGCCTGGTAAGTCTGGAGAAGAGGTCAATGGTGTACCTGTCTATGATAGCGTTTCCGAAGCAGTAAAGGCAGAAGATGCGAATGCATCGATAATCTTTGTTCCTGCACCTTTTGCGGGTGATGCTGCCCTTGAAGCAATAGCCGCAGACCTGAATCCTGTTGTGGTAATTACTGAACATGTACCTGTAAAAGATGAAATTCGTGTCATTCACGCCGCAAAACAAAAGGGAATCACCATTATTGGTCCTAATACTCCAGGAATCATTACACCTAAGGCAAAACAAAAGGTTGGGATCATGCCCGGACATGTTTTCTCAGAAGGAGATGTCGGACTCATGTCGCGTAGTGGAACATTAACCTACGAGATCGCAGCAGGGATGACAAATGCAGGTATCGGGATTTCCACTGCTATAGGGCTTGGGGGTGATCCCTGTGTGGGGCTCACAACAATTGAAGCTGTTAGACTCTTTAGGAATGATAATGACACTAAAGCACTGGTCATTGTTGGAGAAATTGGTGGTGATGCAGAGGAGCGAGCTGCAGTGTATATACAAAAGGAATACGACCTACCTGTTGTCGGATTCATTGCTGGTAGGACCGCACCTCCTGGAAAACGAATGGGACACGCGGGTGCCATTATTAGTGGAAGTTCAGGGACTGCAGCTGCAAAAATCAAGGCATTAAGTGACGCTGGAATTGCCGTGGCAGAGAAACCAAGTGATGTTGCCAGACTCCTTAGAGAAGCTCTGTAGAGGAATCTATTGAGGCTTTTTGTGGAAAGAGCACAAGCTTTTAAAACACAACTCAGCTGGAAAGCCGAGCGGGTTAACTAGAAACTACTCTGTTTGCCCTCATTCATTAGAGGTCATAATGATGCCAGTAGCTGACATCGAAAAACGTAGATTAGCACAGCACTATCAGCTGTACAAGTCCATTTGCCGTTATTGTGGAGCAACTAATCCACTAAAGGCAAAGAAATGCAGAAAATGCAAAAACAAGGACATCAGACCAAAGAGGCGTCAGAAGAAGTAGTTCGTTGCTCCTATGGCAGGTAATTGGGCCGGTGGTCTAGCCTGGTTATGACGTCGCCTTCACACGGCGAAAATCGGGAGTGGATCATGACATATGTCAGATTCACCGAATTCGAATCTCCCCCGGCCCACCATTGTTTCTTATTTCATAGCGTTAGAGTTATAACAAATACATTAGCCGTGGCATCAGAATGTGGAGCTAAAGAAATGATTCAGCTTCGAGTCTCGTCCGGCCACCACACACAAACAACAAAAATGGTGTTTAGAAATGCCAAAACAGATCTATGATGTCGACAAGTTTCTCGAGATGACAGAGGATGCTCAGGAGTGCCGTGTCAAGAGAGGCAAGGATCAAGTCAAGTTGAAGCTCCGAACCAGAAGTTACCTCTATACACTCATTGTTGATCCCCAGAAGGCAGAAGAGATACTCCAACAGGTCAAATGTCAAGTTGTCGAGGCACGATCTGGTGGCGGAGAAGCCTAAATCTCGATAGACTCATTTATTTCTGGAACATGAGCTACACATTTTCGTTTTTCTAATCTCTCAGCGAGCGCGTCGCACGACTCGGACTCACCATGAACAATATAGAATTCTGGCTCACCTGGTATCTTCAGAAGCATGTCCAGCATGCCCCTTGAATCAGAGTGTGATGATAGATGATGCTGACGGACATCAGCAGTCACTTCAAACAGGCGTCCACCAACAGTTACTTTTCTTTTGGCAAGGAGTTCTTCTCCAGGTGTTCCAGGGATCTGGAAACTGACTAGTACAATAGAGTTGTTTGGATTGTCATGAACCATCTTGAAGTAGAGGTGTGATGCACCGCCCTTGAGCATTCCAGCAGGGGAGATTATCACTCCACCATTCTTGACTGCATTTGTACGGTCTCGATTGTCGTTTATGATGTGCGTGCGTCCAACAGCACGTTGGAATGCTTGAGGACTCTGTAGGTATTCTGGGTGCTTCACAAGCACATCGTTCACAGCTCGAGCCAGTCCATCTAAGTAAATGGGGTATTTGTATGGTAAACCGTGTTTCTCAAGAATACACATTATCTCTTGGCTTCGACCTACTGCAAAGGCAGGTATTAAGACAGTGCCACCTCGTTCAAGCGTTTCAATCACTGAGTCCATCAGGGCGAGTTCAATCTCTTCTCGATTGGGGTTGGTTCTTCTCGCATATGTGCTCTCAGTTACAACGATATCATGTTTTGGAAGGTTCTTTCTTGCTCCAGGGTTGAGCTGAGACTCTGTTGCATTGAAGTCCCCGGTGAACAGGATTCTCTTTCCATTAACTCTAACGGATACCATAGAGCTTCCTGGGATGTGCCCTGCATTGAATAGGGTCATCTCAAAGTGGTGTCCTAATGGAACTGTTTCTTCGTAAGCTGTTGCTTGACATTGCCGCTTGACAAGAGTAATGTCCTTACGTGAATAGGGCAAGGGACCCCTCGATATGTTATACATGTCACGAAGAAGTAGAGTACTCAGATCACGGGTGGCGGGTGTACAAAATAACGATGCCTCACTCTGCGAAAGGATTCGTGGAATCCCACCGGAATGATCTAAATGAGAATGCGTGAGAGCCACGGCCTGCAACTCATCTGTAGGGACCATGTCTGGAAACGAGGGTGGCTCTGTAAACTTCACACCATAGTCAACTAAGACACTTTCGTTTCTATCTTCAACAAAGAATCCAGACCGACCAATCTCGCGACAAGAGCCTAGAAATGTGAGTTGTGACATGTGTTGTTACTTCCTTTTCTCGAGCCAGCACGAAATCAAGAAAAAGGTTTGGCATGGGGCTTCCTTAGTTCCTTTTTAACAAACCGGAAAAATGATGAATTAACATGTTTTAAACTCGAAACGAAATCTATATCAGATAAGGACCGCTTCTGTCCTGTGAATGGCCACAGTAGTAGGCGGAGAGACTTCGGGTGACGGAGGAAAACACTGGCAAGAAGTCCAGCAGCAAGAAAGCCAACACGGAAGAGCTGCAGGACAGCGACAGCATGGATTGCATCTTAGTTGGCAACAAGAATGTGATGTCTTATGTTCTAGCCTGTGTGACCTTGTTTAACAAGGGAGCAGAGGAGGTTGTCATCAAAGCAAGAGGGAGGCTAATTAGCCGAGCCGTGGATGTTGCTGAAATTACTCGTCACAGGTTTATATCTGACCTCACGGTGAAGAGCATAGAAATCGGTACTACCACTGTTCAGACGGACAAAGGTAGCGACCTCAACGTATCGACAATTGACATCACGTTGACAAGGTAGCTGAGTGTTCTGTTGATTCTCGCCCGAAGCCCAGTCTTCTCGGAGCCTTCGAGATTGGCGAGGATTGACAAATGCGACTACCTGTATGTAACTTCGATCTTGAATCGGATATGTTGTGTACAAGTTGTCAGGCAAAGCTTGACCGCGGAGAGATTACAACTTTTGATATTGAATTTAGCAAATGGATGCTAGAGAAGGAGAAAGAACATCCAAATCTAGAAGATCTCACTCTCCTACGAGCAACTAGAATAGAAAGTCGTCTAATTCTTATCGTGAAACCAAAAGGAAAGGATCTTCTTCTTGCTGAAGAAACGCTCATGAACGAGCTCGAAGAAAGATTTAGAGAAGTAATGATTTTTGAAGGTCCCGCCAAACTGAGACGGGTCATTCGAGAGTTCATTGCTCCAGCAATTGAGGTGGGAGTCAATAGTCTGTATCTTCCTGATGGGTCAAAAGAGAGTATTGTGATGCTTCGTAAAGAAGATCGTGAGAGAATCAAATATTCAGTTGGTGAGCTCAGATCTATTGTGTCTGCAATCATGAATGAATCAGTTCTTTTTGAATTTCAGAAAGACAGATTGAAGCCAGACCTTGAGGATGAGGCGCCTGATGAATTTGAACAGCGGATGGAGGAAATGAGTCAACGAAGGTCTAGACGACGATGATTCAGACACGGTTTATTGGATGATTCTTCATGATCTCTCGCATCACTACTGTAGCGTAAGACCCTTTCCGAAGGGAGAATCGCATCAACAGACCCTCATCTGAACATGAACTTTCTAAATCTGGTAATCTTATGGATGCAAGATGCAATCCCCCGGGTGAATCCAATGATTTCATCTTTGCATTTCTGAAATCAGCAAGTTCGATTTCCTCATCTATCAGAATCTGCCTGATGAAATCAGATTGCTGAGTAGGTGGCATTCTTGTCGAGTACCCTAGAATTGGCAAAGCAAGTCCATACTCCTCTGATTCTACCTGCTGGCATCTTTCTTCTAGCGTAGATTCTGTTACATAGAGCCAAGTATCCCGACCAGAATGTGGTTCATCAAGTTTGATGAGAAAGTCACCAACTTCTGGAGTATTAACTGATAATCCCTCTTTCGCACGTTTACTGAGGATGCGATTGAAAAGGTAAGATTGGAATGCATGTACTTGTAGAGTCAAAATTCTTGGGGTTATTTTTTCAACCGCTCTTTGATAGTCATTAGGATGTTTCATGAGTTCTTTCAAAACAATCTTCTCGTAGCCCATGTCCTCAGGAAGAGATTCAATCATCTTTGGAGTGGGGAGAAGGTTCTCGGATAGCTCTAATCTAATGTTGGTTAACTCTTCAGATTCATATTCACTTGTAGTTGTGAGTATGGCGCGAATAGCCCTTTCAAAGTCCCGTTTTATCAACGCCTTTCCTACAAGATGTGTATTTGGTCTAACAATACCAAATCTCTGAACTCCAAAGTAATTCAGAAGAGGTGTTTCATGAAGTTGATTTACCGACTCTATTGCACGCTTACAATCTGGAGTTATATCCCTGAGGAGAATCGTAAATCTGTTACCCCAGAGATCACCAATCCGGACCGGATGCCTTGTATAGTGAATATCACGGATATTAATCCGACTAAGCCTTAGTGTGAGTAGTGATTCAGCAACCTTTGCAGGAACACTCATTGATTGAACAGTAATAGCACGTTTGTCCTTGAGACCCGCATAGGTGATGTGGTTCCTAGAGATTCTGAGTGATGAAGCTAAAATGTTGGCGACACCCATGGTTGAGAGGCCCATTTTCTGAAGTGTGAATGTGACATATCTATCCGATTTCCCTTCCACCGTGAGCGGTATTTCATTCAACTCAGACCATTCATGCATGCAAAGAATCGTCCCATCAGCTAAGATTTCTTCTACAACAAAGTCCTCGAATCGTGTCTTCAGCTTACCTTCGATACCTGGAAAATCGGTTGAATAGAGTTCCATTCCTAATGTTTTTTCAAGAGGATGGGCATCAATCATTTTGCTCACTCTATAGTAATTTGAGCTCACCAGTTACCTCGTCAATAATCTCCGCTTTAGCAGGACCAATGCCAAGAACCGTAGTTGTACCAGGGGGTAGTTCGGTCATTCCAGCATCACGAATCAATGCATAAGGTAGATTATGACTTGCAGCTTGACGTCTTAAGTCGAGAAGCTCCTCTTCAGAACTCACCTTTACAGCCACCTTCTTTTGACCTTCACGTAGCCACGCTTTCCATATGTCCTGCTTGAGCACTCTTGCCTGCTCTGTAGATGATACAGATCCGTGGGCCACCTGGACTGCAATCTTACCTCTACTCATTCCAAGGTCGGTACGGACAGCAATGACTTGTTTGTATACGAATGTTCTTTCAGTCAAAGAAGATAACTCCTAGATGAGTTGAGTCCGTAGGTTCATCAGAGGGGAGAGTTAAAAACGTGGTTGTAAAAACAAGCAGTGTTGACTATGTTGTTGAAGCGGATTTTGTATGAGCTTTTTATCTTTTGACATGACTATGTTCTGACTTCAATGCTTGTTCACAGGGCCTATAGATATGAACTAGATCCGAATAACTCGCAGAGATCCTCTCTCCTTCAACATGCTGGAGTGTTTCGATTTACCTACAACTGGGGACTTGAACAACGAATTGCACTCTTCAAAAAGAACCAAGGAGCTGCAAGGTTTACTGATGCAATGAAACAACATAAGCTGTTGACAAGTTTGAAAAAGACACATTTCCCTTGGATGTACGAATGTTCAAAATGCGCCCCGCAAGAGGCTTCGAGAGACTTGCAAAGAGCATTCAATAATTTCTGTCGAGGTATGAAGACTGGAAAAAGAGTCGGATTTCCTAGGTTCAAAAAAAGAGGTGTGAATGATAGTTTCAGATTGTATGGAACAATAAGATTTGAGGGACAGAAGATTAAACTCCCAAGAATCGGAAAGGTTCGGATAAAAGAGAAGAGAAAGAAATACCATGATGGAAAGATTCTCTCTGTCACAGTAAGAAGAAGAGCAGACAGATGGTTTGTATCTATCTCTGTTGAAGAGGAGATTCCTGATCCAAAACCCATTGAAGGAAAAGCAGTGGGAGTTGACCTTGGAATCAGGACCTTAGCAACACTCTCTGATGGCACAATCTTCCTAAACCCGCAGGCATTAGGAGTACGATTGAATAAACTAAGAAAACTGTCAAAGAATCTATCAAAAAAACGGAGTGGGAGCAATAACCATGAGAAAGATAAGCTGCGATTATCCAAAATGCATCTGAAAATATTCAATATTCGACAGGACGCTCTCCATAAGTTGACAACCTATCTTGCCAAGAACCACAGCACGATAGTGATTGAAGACTTACATGTGTCAGGATTGATGAAAAATAGGAGGTTGGCTAGAGCTATTGCAGATGTGGGTATGTTTGAGTTCAGAAGACAATTGAGATACAAGTGTCGATGGTATTGATCAAAACTCCTTGTTGTATCGAGGACATATCCTTCATCAAAGAAATGTTCGAACTGTGATAATAAGAAAGAAATAACCCTATTAGAAAGAGAGTATAGTTGTAAAATTTGTGGTTTGAGGATTGACCGAAACTTCAATGCTGAATGTAATCTAGTCGCCGTTAGTTTGCCGGAAACTCAAAATGCCTGTGGAGAGGATGTAAGACTTCGATTCACTCCCTCGTGAGTGAATAAGAAGCGAACCTTAGTGAAGCAGGAACCGAACTTCAATCATGGATCTTGACATCCAAGATTGTCTAAGTTTCGGAAAACGGTTAAAAACGTGCTCAAAGCTCATCTAGTAGGGGTCTATTCATGAACTATGACGCTATCATTATAGGTGCAGGACCTGCTGGTCTCCTTGCAGCTACAAAGATAGCAAAAGCAGGACACAATGTGATGGTCTTAGAAGAACATGAAAAAGTGGGGGAACCAGATCATTGTGCAGGTCTGCTAAGCTCATCAGGGCTAAGATCTCTGAATATCAAACCTATTGCGGATGTTGTTCAGAACACAGTTTCAGGAGCGAGAATATATGCTCCATCTGGACATTCCATCTTTATAGAAAGAGGACAGCGTGAAGCATTTGTTGTTGATAGACGACGATTTGATTCTTGGCTTGCAAGAAATGCAGTAGATAGAGGAGCCAAGATTGCGACTAGTAGTAAGGTTATGCATATTACAGATTCAAAAACAGGTACACGGACTGTTAAGACTAGTAACCAAAACTACGATACTAAGACTGTAGTCATTGCTGAAGGTATTCGTTCTGTTCTGTCAAAGAGTGTAGGATTTTCAGTGGTGTCTAAAAGCAACAAACTACCAGCTTATCAATACGAGGTCAAAGGCGTAGATATTGAAGAAGACCTAGTTGAGATGTTCTATGGACGCCAACTTGCACCTGGTTTCTTTGCGTGGATCATCCCCCTTGGAGAAGGAAGAGCACGGGTTGGATTGGCAGCTAAGAACAAATCAAAGATTAGACTTGATTCTGCATTACATCAACATCCCATAATTAGTAAGAAGCTGAAGAAAGCCAAAATTCTCCGGGGCATGGGTGGGACAGTATTAGTATGCCAGCCTTTATCAAGAGTGTCAATTGATGGGATTGTTATAGTTGGAGATACTGCAGGTATGGTCAAAGCTACCACAGGCGGGGGCGTGATTATTGGAGGATTAACTGCACAGATAGGAGGAGATGTAATTAATAGTGCACTTCATGAGGATGATTATTCAGGAAAGAAACTATCAAGATATGACAGACAATGCAAGTCATTGTATTTTCGAGAACTCCAGACGATGTACATGACTCAAAAAGCTCTCACCTCGTTGACTGACAAAGGTCTTGACTCGATTGTTCGGGATGCTCAAGAATTGGGTTTACTTGATGTTGTACGAAGAGAGGGAGATATGGACCTTCAGGGAAAGGTAATTCGCAAACTCGTTTCGGATCCTCGCACGTTCTTGTTAAGCCTAAGAGCAATGAGATACATCAACCCATTCCTCTAGCTTTATGAACTGAAATAATCAAAGACTCCAAGAGGTCTAGGTAGATGACAACACCTATTCAAAACAATGTATTGGATACTGCAATCAGTATTCTTGAGCAATACACAGTCTGTGATAGGTGCTTGGGTCGACAGTTTGCTTGGTTGAGCACTGACACATCAAACTGGGTCAGAGGCAACTCATTGAAACTTACTCTTTCAATGATGGCAGATGATGATTTGAAGTCAGGAAATCAAGAAAGGGGTAGAAAAATCATTAATCTACTAGCTGGTCATGGTCTGTTTGAGCCAGCACAGACTATTGCCAAAAAGAACTTGATTGATTATGAGATAAGGACGGATTGTTACCTTTGCTCTATCAAGGGCAGTTCAATTTTTGATAGAGTTCAAGAGATATCACAAAGAGCCTCTGATTTAGTCAAAGACATCGAGTTTAACAGCTTTCTTGTTGGAACTGTACCATTTCCTATGTTAGAGGATAGACAGGACGATCTCAGAGCTAAGTACTCACTCCTTCACGCTGAGGCGCTCAAATCGGATTTCAGTAGAGAGCTTGGAAAACATCTTCATGAAACGCTAAAGAAGGAAGTAGAATTCGAGCGACCACATCTGGTTTTCATTTATGATATGGTTGAGGAGGATCTTCGATTGCAGATAAATCCGGTTTTCATCTTCGGTAGATATCAAAAACTGGTTCGTGGAATTCCGCAGAGCAAATGGGACTGTAAGGCGTGTAGAGGTAAGGGTTGTGAGGAATGTGAGGGAACTGGAAGACGCTATCCTGACTCTATCTCGGAGTACATAGGAAATGCTGCACAGACATTGTTGAAGGGGACAAGGTTCAAGTTCCATGCTGCTGGTCGAGAGGATGTAGATGTTCTCATGCTTGGTGAGGGTAGACCATTTGTCGTAGAAATCTCAGAACCGAGAATTAGAAGTCCTGATTTGATCCTATTAACGAAGAGAATTAACAAAGAGGCCAAAAAACGAATCAAAGTGAAAGATCTCAAGATTACCAGTAGAGAGCATTCTCAAAAGTTGAAAGAGGACGCTTCAAAGAACATCAAAGAATATTCAGCTCTGATTCAGGCCGAAGTTCCTATAGAGAGTGCAGAACTTAGAAGGGTAGAGGCTGAACTCACAGGAAGCGAGATTGAGCAGCGTACTCCAACGCGTGTTTCACATCGGAGGAGCGATCTTGTGCGAAAGAAATTGATTCACGAGGTTCGATTGAGGAAGCTGAAAGACAATGATATCGAGGCTTTCTTCAAAGTGCAGGGCGGCACATATGTGAAAGAGCTGGTCTCAGGTGATGGTGGTCGGACAGACCCATCAATTGCCAGCAAACTTGGAGTTTCGTGTCTATGCAAAAGGCTTGACGTGATAGCTGTTTATAGCGGCGTAACTTGACCGAACCAAATCTGCTATAGCTGTTGCGAAATCCTTAAGTGGTGACTCAAGAGGTCATGCTGGAACTCGGGTGCAGTTTTGACTGAATCTATGCAGTCCGAGATACAAAACCAATACAAGTGATGCTTTATGGTCAAGAAGAGTCATGGCTACAGAGCACGAACCCGTGGCTTGATGAGCAAAAGAGTACGACAACGTGGACTTGGCTCGCCAAGCAAGGTGTTAGTCGACTATGAAGTAGGTCAACGTGTAGATGTAGTAATCGATCCCGGTTTCCATAGAGGAATGCCGCACCGTAGGTATCACGGCAGAACTGGTGTAGTCACAGGCTTGAGAGGGCGAGCGGTTGTGATCGATGTGGGACTTGGAAAAGCCACAAAGACACTCATAGTAAGACGCGAGCATCTCCAACCTAGCAGAGGTTGATTGGAAAAATGCCCAAGGAGATTATCAGTGAGGAAGAAGTGACCCTCCCGCAGGTCAAGAAACTTCTTGCCCAGAGAGCAAAGGAAGGAGAACTGTCATTCCAACAGTCCATCACACTTGAACATGCTAGTGCTTTCTCAAGGATGGCTCCTGCTGTGGCCACAAAGCTTGTGGAGAGATTGTTAAAGAGTTATGAAATCACTCGAGCTCATGCAGTCCAGATTGTGAATATTGCTCCAACCACAGTAGAAGAACTCAGGAGTATCCTAGATGTCAAGTCCACAAATCTGACAGATGAGCAGCTGCTTGAAATTGTGGACTTAGTGATAAAAAACAGGTCTTAACAACTAGAAAACGATAGTTCTCTTGTTTGAATGGCGCAAGGCGTTTCTGAGTCCGAATTGTTTTTATCCAATCAGAACTATGACTATCTCAATGAACCCTAATAACGAGAGGAGTGTGAATATATGGAAGGACCACAAAACAGGATGTTTGAGACGCATGCGTATGTCCTGTCAGTTGTCCCTCCAAAAGAGTTCCTTCGGGATTCACGTCCCCGTGGAGATACGATAGTCCAGGGTATAGGAGAGTCTCATTTTACACTGTTGGAAATGATTCCTCATAAAGGAGTAAAGGTACATCCTCAAGAGCGTGTTTCCATTCAACGTAACTCGACAAGTAAGATAGACCATGTCAAAAGAAGGATCTTCTATGAAGACCTTGTACCTGAGAGCGTTGCGGAGCTCGCACTGGTGATTGAGATCATAGTAACAAAACATGAGATGAAGTATGTACAATTCTTCAACGAAGCTAGTCCTATTACGACAAGAATGCATTCACTTCAACTTCTTCCTGGTATAGGACAAACACTCATGTGGGCAATTTTGGAAGAACGTAAACGAAAGCCGTTCAAGAGCTTCGATGATATCGCGGCACGTACAAAACTGCAAAATCCCAAGAAGGTCATCACAGCTCGTATAATTGACGAACTCAAAGAGGATGTCAAGAGGTGGTTATTTGTTCGACCACCAAAACGGGAAGAGGACGAACGGGATACTAGAAAGCGTGCACCAAGGCGCTAGATTGAGTATAACGCAGGTGAGTTCTCTGTCAGACGATATTCGTAGACTTCTCAAGAGATACGATGTAAGACCTAAGAAGAAGCGAGGGCAGAGTTTTTTGAACAGTCAGAGTGTGGCAAGAAACATCGTTGATCTTGCCAATCTGTCAGAGCGGGATGATGTCTTAGAGATTGGTGGTGGGTTCGGGGCATTAACAAGATGGATTGCTGAGAGAGCTCAGCAAGTCTATGTAATAGAGCTGGACCCTCGCCTAGCAAATGCTCTACGCGATGCACTAAAGGACTTCATCAATGTGACCATTATTGTGGGAGATGCACTCAAAATAGACCTGCCCAATGTGAACAAGATAGTCGCTAATCTTCCCTATAGCATATCGTCTGAGATAACATTTCGAATACTGAGGGAACTAAACTTTGAAGAAGCAATCCTAACGTACCAGAAGGAGTTCGCCAAAAGATTAGTAGCAAATCCTGGAACACCCGAATATTCAAGACTCACCATCAATGTGCAGTATTATGCAGAAGTGGAGGAGATTCTGGAAGTTCCTGCAAACAGGTTCTATCCAATACCTGTTGTTGACTCCATGGTTGTACGAATGATACCTCGAAGAAAGGGAGTATTCGCAAAAGATTCCATAGTATTTCATTGGATGATTGAGGGCATCTATCCATATCCAAAGAAGACCCTAAGAGGGGCATTACGAATATGGTTCCGCAATCTCAGAGTAAACAAGGGTCTGGCAGATGAGGTTTTGAAAAATCTGGACGGAGTCCTATCAGGTGATGAGCGACTTCGATCTATTGGTCTAGAGGGATTGGTTAGTCTTGCAGATGTGCTTCTAATGTTGATTGAGAATGGCTCAATCGAAGATCCACGAGTGTGAAAACAGTGGATAAGGATAGATATGATATCACTGTCTTTCCAGGAGTATATCCTCCCTCGGAGGACACCTATCTTCTTCTCGATAGTCTAGAGATCAAACCAGACGATGCATTTCTAGAAGTAGGGTGCGGAGCAGGACTCATCACTCTGGTTGCAGCTATGAAAGCCAATGATGTCGTGAGCATCGACAGTTCTCTTGAGGCAGTTCGCAACACTCTGCAGAACTTAACGAGAAATGACCTGCTCAAAAACTGTCATGTTATTGAATCAGACCTGCTCTGTGCGTTGGCACCTTCAAGTAAATTCTCCCTGATTGTATTCAATCCACCATATCTACCGCAGGATGATGACCAGACTGATCTTGACCATGCATTAATAGGAGGGGAAAAAGGGACAGAAATCGCCCAACGATTCATAAGACAAGCATCTGAGCATCTAGTGGCTGGAGGAAGAATCTTTGTGATTGTATCGACCATTGCAGATACAGACTCAATTCGAGAAACTATGACTAAATGCGGATTTGAAACTGAAACAGTTGCGGAGGCATCCCTGTTCTTTGAAAAGATACAAGTACTAAGAGGAGTGCTTTGGTAGGACCACAGAGAAACTGTTTTATGAAACCCAGAATGAAGCGGTTAGAAGCGTTCTTGGAGTCTCGAGAGGGATCAAGATATGTCAAAGAAGAAATCTACCAAGCAGAAAAAGGCACCAGCTAAGAAAGCCGCTAGCCAAAAGCAGGCTAAAAAGACAACAAAAGCAGAAACAGTTGTTGGCGAGAAGAGCCTGGTCTATATTGATTATAGTGCTACAACAAAAGATGATGGTGTTGTATTTGATACAACAATGGATGAGGTGGCCAAAGAATCTGGAATCTATAGAGAGAATGATCGATATGAACCAATGTTGGTAGCTATAGGCTGGAACTGGTTGCTCGGAGCTTTGGAAGAGGAACTAGTTGGAATGAAGGTGGGTGATTCAAAGACTGTTGAGGTTCCACCTGAGAAAGGTGCTGGTCCAAGGGACCCAAAAAAGGTCAAGATGATTGCCAAGACAAAGCTCGCAAAACACAAGGCTCGCCCTATTAAGGGAGAGCAGATAACATTCGGGAACGAAAGAGGTGTTATCACTGCTGTGCTTGGTAGACAAGTTCGAGTTGACTTCAACAGTCCACTTGCGGGTCGGACTCTTGTCTTTGACGTGACTCTAAGAAGCATTGTTTCAGACCCTGAGGAGAAGCTTCGAGCGGTTGTCAAGAGACGTGTGCCTGGCATCCCTGTTGATCAGTTCAAATTCTCAGTCGCAAAGAAAATCGTCACAATTGAGATGCCTAAAGAAACTAGATACATTCAGGATATCCAATATGCTGAGATTGGCATTGCTGCAGATGCTCTGAAGGTGTTTGATGATGCAAAGGAAGTAAAGCTCGTAGTGACATTTGATAGACCAAAACCAATTGAAGGGAACACGACCTAGAACTTTGGTGGTTAGAAGATTCTATGGCCACTGAGAAAACCTTAAAATGTCAAAATCAAGACACAAGGTCGTCACTAGTTCTCTAGAATTCCTCTCCTATATGGAGTTAATTGACATGGAACATAATACACAACCCCCAGCTGAATTGAAGACGGGGACAACAACTGTCGGTTTAATTGCCAAGGATTGTGTTGTCCTAGCCAGTGACCAGCGAGCAACTATGGGCTATCTGATTGCAAATAAAACAGCCAAGAAAATCTACAAAATAACAGATCGAATTGGTGCAACTATCGCAGGATCAGTGGCTGATGCTCAGTCAATGATGGACCTTCTGATAGCTGAGGCTAAGCTCTTTGAAATCCAGAGAGGTAGACCCATTCGGGTCAAAGCCTTGACACGTCTTCTAAGCAATATTATGTTCCAAGGACGAGGACTCTACATGCTAGGATCTCTTGTAGGAGGATTTGATGACGAAGGTCCTCAAGTCTTCTATACAGACTTTGTTGGTAGTGTAATTCCAGACAAGTACGTTGCAAATGGTTCAGGTTCACCTGTGGCTCTTGGTGTCTTGGAAGCTGGGTACAAAGAGGACCTGCCCAAAAAGAAAGCAATCGAACTGGCTGTAAACTCGATTGCAGCAGCAATCGAAAGGGATGCAGCCACTGGTAATAACATACTTGTTAGTGTTATAGACAAGGATGGGTACCAAGAAGTCGACAAAGAAACCATCATGAAGATCTGGAAAGGGCAATAGTGGCAATATTTGTTGAAAATCTAGTGAGATAATCTCTGCTATGTCTACTTGGTACAACCGTACTGGGTAGAACCAAGCACTATGGGGAATTGATTGGCTAAGGATTGTGATGACTATCTATGCAGCCCAATGAGCAAGAAAAAGAAGAAGAATATGTTGACATTAGAGAGGAGATAAAGAAAGCATTACCTCGCTCAGCCGCAATCAGTTCAGTGGAGTATGAAGGTCCAGAAGTAGCCATCTATTCGAAAGCACCCAAGATTCTACTAGATGATGGTGACAAAATAAAGGCTTTAGCTCGTAAGATGAGAAAACGGATTGTTGTCAGGTCTGCTCCAGATGTCAGGTTGACGCATGAAGAGACTGAGAAAGCTGTTCGAGAGCTCGTTCCCAAAGAAGCAGAGATAACATCTATTGACTTTGATATATCTAGAGGCGAAGTGATAATTGAAGCACAAAAACCTGGGTTAGTGATAGGGCGTAGCGGTACAACTCTCAGAGAAATCACTAGACAGACTTTCTGGCGACCTAATGTAATGCGGACACCTCCAATTGAGAGCAAACTCATCAAACAAATTCGCTATATCATCCAGTCAGAGGCGGCCACTCGAAACAAATCATTCAGAGAGATTGGAAGGAGAATTCACCGAGAAACTCTGGTAAACAATGGGTGGATCAGACTTACAGCCATGGGGGGATTTCGAGAAGTGGGTAGGCAATGCATGTTCCTACAGACCTCGGAGAGCAACATTTTGGTTGAGTGTGGTGTCAACGTTGGTACACCCACTAAGGCATTTCCAAGACTTGACATGCCCGAATTCAGTGTTGACAATCTGGATGCAGTGGTAATAACTCATGCTCACCTAGACCACTGTGGGATGGTGCCATTTCTCTTCAAGTATGGATACAGAGGACCAGTCTATATGACTCACCCTACACTCAATTTGGCAACTCTTCTTCAGCTTGACTATCTTGATGTTGCAGAGAGAGAAGGGAAACTCCGACCATATCGAGACCGTGACGTAAAGGAGTCAATCCTGCATACCGTGCCTCTCAGCTATGGGGAAGTAACAGACATAGCACCAGATGTCAGATTAACCCTTCACAATGCAGGTCACATCCTAGGGTCAGCCATAGTCCACTTTCATATTGGTGATGGCCAGTACAACATGGCGTATACAGGGGACTTCAAATTCGGAAGGACACGGCTACTCGAGCCTGCAACCTTCACATTTCCACGACTAGAAACTCTCATTATAGAGAGCACCTATGGACATCCCACTGATAAAATGCCACCACGACAAGAGGTCGAACGGAAGTTTGCATCGATATTGAAACATGCACTAGACCGCGGTGGTAAGGTGCTGATTCCAGTCCTTGCAGTGGGTCGTGCTCAGGAAATCATGCTTGTGATTGAAGATCTTGTGTCAAAGGGGCGCATTCCAAAGGTGCCTGTATACATCGAAGGAATGATTGCACAGGCAACTGCAATTCATACAACCCATCCAGAAGCCCTAAGTAAGAAGATACGTGAAATGATATTCCATCAAGGAGTGAACCCGTTTCTTTCCGACATATTCGTGCAAGTGGACAATCCTGAGCAGCGCGAGGAGATTTCAGAGGCGGAACCATGTATCATTATGGCTACGTCAGGCATGCTTGCAGGAGGGCCTAGCGTTGATTACTTCAGACTTCTTGCACCAGATGAGAAGAACCTGCTATGTTTTGTCAGCTACCAAGGTGAAGGAACTCTCGGACGTCGTATCCAGAAAGGCTGGAAAGAGGTGAATATGAGAAACCGAGAAGGCCAGACCACAGTGATACCTGTGAATCTGGAAGTAGCTACTGTTGAAGGCTTTTCAGGCCACTCAGATAGGAAACAAATCCTGAACTTCGTCAAGAGGGTGAGTCCTGTTCCAGAGCGGATATTAGTGGCTCATGGTGAGGCGAGCAAGACAATAGGGCTTGCATCAACTATCCATAAAGCGCTGAATGTGGAAACCAGAGCACCAATGGTCACAGAAACCGTGAAGTTGAAGTAGTTTCTAGAAGCTCACGAATGAAGGAGTGACAATAATACAGTCGTCATTCACAAGTGCGATTTCAGCTTGATAACCACGGGTTTCGCCACGGATTCGTTCAATTATGCGTCGAAGTTCAAGATGGGTCTGATCATTTCCATCATTGAGCCGTGAGATGTCCAATAATACAATGTTTCCATTTCTAATCTCGCTAACAATTTCAGGCACATCTGTTAGCGACTCAAGCTTCTTAGTTCTGATGAAAATCTGTTCTAGTTCAGCAAGTCGCTTGATATCATGCTGCGGGTCTGATTGTTTTGATTCGGAAACTGGTGCGAAGAGACCAAGGCTTGGAAGTGTTCTTTGAGCCTTAGTTTCCTCCGATGAGTCAGTACTTCGATTGCGTCTGAATAGAGACCTCACTATAAACACCTCAATTCATGATTATAGTTTAAAGTTCGAAGAAAAGACCGAGTATTATAACCAGTAGCCAAACTTTATCACAGCCACAATCAAAAGAGTTGGTGATTGGAATGTCTACGCGGAGGAAGGAGGACAAGGACCTCTTTGATTTGAGAGAGCAGCTAAAAGCACTTAGCAATCGTTATGCAATAGAAATCCTCCAAGTATTGAGTCCTAGGACCGGAGAGATTGTTCCAACACTTGGATGGGACCAGATTGTTGATGGAATACTAGCATTAGATGGAATCGAAAAGCAATCTTCTAAAATAAAGGAGGAACGAACTCAGGGCCAGGTGGAGTATGAGAGTCTTCGACAGAGTCTGATGTCTGGTGGGACGATATATGAAACAATGAACAAGCTCATGCGTTCCGGATTTGTTATCTCAACTGGAGACAAGGGTAGAAAGCAGAGAGGGTTCATGATTACACATGAAGGTAGGCTTGCATTGGCTTCTATTGGAAGATTGAGTGGACCGATTGGAACCAGAACAGACGTCCAGAGAGCCGCAAAGATACTCTTGAAACACAAGAACTTCGTAAGTCTTCTTCCATCCCAAGAGAAGTTTGTCCAAGAAATCGGAGATGTAGGGGGTAATTTAGTAATCCAGATGCCTCCAGGGTCAGGCAAGACGTTTCTCGCAATGATAATCATTCTATTGAGGCTCCAGAAAGGGGTCAGATGTCTGTATCTCAGTCCCTATACTTCCTTGAGTAGACAAATAATTGAGGAATATGGTACTCTTTTACAAGAATTGGGATATTCAGTTGTTAGACATGATGGTCTCAGTAGAGCTTCAGAAACGGACCTCGAAACTGGTGACCTAATTATCGCAATGTACGAAACATTCTCTGCGGCACAGTTAAAGAACAAAAGATGGACTGAGAACATAGGACTCGCTGTTGTTGATGAATTAACTGAGCTTGATTCTGTTACTCTAATGGAACCTCAATCACTAGGAACTGATAGGAGTACAAAACTGGATAGCATTATCACGCTTCTGAAAGACCAGACCCAGTTAGTTACATTATCCTCTCGCTTTGGTGAAACTGATGAAGTAGCAAGTTGGCTTGATGCCCAGATATTTAGACCAAGTATGCGGCTTGTGCCAGATGAATTCATTGTAAACAAGATTAACGATGAGTTCGAGATTGTAAGTAGTGATAGAACCCAACGTGCTAGGTCTTCACATGAAGATGCTCTAGATGCTGTGTTAGATCATCTGGGTAACTATCAGGACAAATCTGTCCTTGTGGTTGTCGGATCACGATTTCGTGCCCAAGGGATAGCTAGAAGACTTGCTAGGAGTCATCCTAGAACTGTAGCACCAGATATTGTGGAAAGGATCATTGGACTAGGTGAGGACCTCCCATTAAGCAACAGACTTGCTGACACATTGAAGTTCGGAACAGCCTTCCATCATTCAGGCTTAGATGCAGGAGTACGTGAACGACTAGAACGAGAAATTAGAAAAAAGTCAATTAGAACAGTAGTATCAACAACTGGAATCACAGCAGGTATTAGTTTTCCATTTGATTGTGTGTTAATACTGATGAATCAAAACCTCTACTATCTCGAAACGAGAGCAAGATACTTGCAGGTTGCAGGAAGAATAGGGGAGAATCACTTGGCTCAATATGGGGGGAGAGTCTATCTCGTCTTCGAGGGACCAAACAGAAACATGCCGAATTCACAAGCAATGGAAGAGAAACTGCTTCATCGTCCACTTGAACCTCTCAGTCCCGGAGTTCTCTATCCAAGTTTGGCAATCTGTGTGCTCACGAAACGCACTTCTAATGGTAGAAAATTCACTCAGGACCAATTAGAATCAAAGTTCCTAGACTTTGTGAATAGCACTTTTCGAGGAACCAATGACAAGACGTACAGTTCAGGCATGAAGAGATTCTTCAAGACACTTTTCAACTGGCTAATTAAGCAGGAGGTCTTCGTGGTGGAAAATAATGGGTTCAAGTTTTCAAAGGACGCACGTAGTGCGGTTCTGGCAGATCTTGAAATCAGCGACTACCTTCGAATCAAAGGTAGACTTTCCAAAATCGATGACAATTCTGATGAGTCCATTTTGATTGACCTAATATTACAGACTCAACTCCCACAGTCAATCAGACCAAGAACATTCATGCCATCTAAGACAGAGCTGAAACTGATGGGACTAGACCAACCACAAGACTGGTACATAAGAAGAGTGCCTGAAAGACATGATGTCAAGATGGCTGTACTTGAGAGCTGGTTAGATGAGCAAGATGTGTCCACAATTGTGAAGAAGGCAGCTGAACTTGCGAGAGGGATCAGTCTGGATGAGGGAGATCTTGACTCATTGTTAGGAGTTTGCAGCCAAGTGGCAGAGAGTATTAGTGGGTATCTCAGAACTATGAAGAAGCACAATCTAGCTGAACGCATGAATGTGCTCTCTCGACAACTTCAGTATGGTGTCGGAAAAGATCTCGCAAAATCCGACTTGCTTGAACTAAGACTGCTTCCTGGGGATGATTCACCATCTGGAAGGTTATCAAGACGCATGGCAAGAGTTCTCTATGAGAAGGGATATACATCAATATCCGATGTGGTCAAGAAAGATCTAGGAGCCAGCAAAGAAGGATATGCTAGAGATCGCTTCGCAAAGAACTGCGGACTAGAGCCAGACCTTGCTAAAGAGGTCTACAAAGCGGCGTTAGCACACGTTAGAGCCAAGCTCAAGGATGAAGACTAACTCTTGCCAAAGACCCACAGGTCATCATTGATGTGATGAATTGACTTGATTACCTTTCCACTAGTGGCAGCCCTCAAATCTTCTGCAGACATTTTAGATATCCCAACAGCTAGAGGTTTCCCATGGTTCTCGTCAACTATCATGACAATACCATTTTCCTTTACTCGGGCATCAACTTCTGTTATTCCTGGACGCATGATGTCGGCACCATTGACAACAAACTTCACAGCTCCCATGTCAACCGTGACACGTGGTACATCAACTAAGCCATTCAAAAGAGCTCGAAGGGCAGGAAACATTCGTCCTTCGTGTTGAAAGAATATGATTTCTCCTTTGAGAAGAAGGATTCGAGACCCATCATCAAGTATTCCAGCTTCTAGCTGTGATTTGGCGTCAAGACCTTTGATTGATGATCCCAGCTCTTTCTCAATTTTGGCAAGCTCATCCCGTTGTTCACGTTTCTTGAGGAGATGTCGCTTCTTTATTCGTTCAATCTTTGGCATTATCTAGAGGATATGGTTCAAGCCTTTTGAAGCCTACGCAATAGAATTGCATCAGATAACACCGTCAGCATCGTCATATTTTTAAGCCATGCCCAAAGGGTAGCGAGAACATCGTGTGACCGTCGACCATATGATGTTGTTTCTGTGATGGTGATTACAGTGAACGCAGGTAGACCTATGGAACTCCTTCAGAACTCGATTGGGGGTCAAGTACTTGTCGAGTTGAAAGGCAAGAAGAAAATCAAGGGAAAACTGCGTGGCTATGACCAGCACTTGAACCTCATCCTCGAGGATGCGGAAGAAATCTCAACCGATCCTGAAACCGGTGAGCAGATAATCGAAGTGGTCAAGACCGTGATAGTGAGAGGCGACAATGTCGTGATTGTTTCACCTCCACCAAAATAGTTCAAGGAGTGTATGATAATGGGAAAGGGAACACCCTCCAAAGGTAAGAAAAACAACCCACACCATATCAGATGCAGGAGATGTGGAAGAAGGTCCTATCACGTGAGACACAAGAAATGTGCGGCCTGTGGATTTGGTAGTTCTGCTAAGCTACGTCAGTACAACTGGGCGCACAAAAAGGTCCATGGACTCCGTGTTCGTGGATGATTGTTTCTAAGATTCATCAAAGTAGCCATCGAATTCAGTGGATTCTTCATCAAACACCTCAAGCCGGTCTAAGAATGGGATGAGTGCAACCATTCCTCCTTTATCGCTTTCTGTCAATAATCTACCTTTACGATAGTGCCTATAGAGAGTACCTTTGTAGAAGATGCGGACAAACAGTTTGATGTAGATGATCAACATGATGACGAAAAGCATTGAGAGAGCAAACATCATACCTGCAAGGTTTGAGCCCAACCAGTCCATGAACGAGGCTTGAATCATCATTTTGCGCACTTTACCAAAATTGTAAGGACTCTTTATTGCTGTTATTGCTCATGCACATTTACAAAGAAGTGATTTAGTAAGATTAGGATTGCAACAAATGCAACCATCACCATAGTGACGATTAAAGCTATGATTGTTATTTGGTTAGAACTAATAATCACAATCAAGCCAATAAGATCTGTGAAGAAATAAAGAATTGCTAGAACTACTAGTAGACCAGTGACACAGGCCAACCGTCTTCGTAGTTTTCTTGCCTCCAATGTCAGTTCTTCATTTGTCAGGCTACTAGTCATGAAACTCCCAATCATATGGAATCTATTAACGCATTTGAATTTACTGAGGAATCTATGGAACTACTCCGCAATTCTTTTAACCGTTCCATTAGGAACTGCGAACCAGCAACATGGGCCGGTAGATCAGCCCGGTAGATCGCCTCCTTGGCATGGAGGAGGTCGCGAGTTCGAATCTCGCCCGGTCCACCACTTTTCATTCTAATAGTAAATTCACAAGACTCATCTGAAGATTTCAAGGAATTATCTAGTGTGGAGATTGAGTGTGTCAGCAGTGAGCCCGGTTGAGCAGTCGAACAATATACTACTCAGTAAACTTTCACATCTGTCACGGATTGTGATGTTTGGTGCATTACCAGTCATAGAACACCTAGATTATGTAGAGTATTATAGGCGTATCATCAGTTACCCTTACAGACCCGGAGACGTACTTCCAACCCCCCTGTTTTATCCAATGAATTTCCAAATTACATTGATAGCAGTGATTGCCATTGATCTGATAGTACTCTGGAAATGGTCGAAAAGAAGAGAGGATTATGAGATCTTTACATCCTGCATGTTTTTGTTTGAGCTGTTCCTGTTATTGTTGACTATTGAAGATTTTGGCAGGATTCCATTTACTCCGGATATTGGAAATATTATACTCCTCCTAGGAGTGCTTCTATTTGGTCTTCTTCAGATTCTTCTAATAGCTAAGAGGCGATTCATGACAAGGAAAACAGCTCCAGCGTAGTAAAAGTTCGAATCTCGCACGGCCCACCATTTCTTTCTGCAATCAATATCGTAATGAATGGACTTCAATAGAAACGATGCTTTTATACAGAAGTCACGATGGTCATTATGGTTCAGATGGATTCGACGATATCCTTTGATGATTCATCGCTAGGAAATGCGAATAGAATAAGACTGGTATTCCTTGTTTATGCAGTAGTGTTGCCCCTTGTCAGTTTCATAATTCCCGAATCAGATCTCCCAGGTAACACTAATCCTTTGTTCCTTTCATGGGTACTTTTAGTGATGATGCCCATAGAGCTTTTGCTCATCTACGTGTTCTTCCGTTTCTTTGAGAGGAGTACTCAGTGGGAGAGCATTATGGGTCCAGCTATTCTCATGTATATGGTCGCAACAGCACCATCAATCTACGCTTTTATAATTGGATTCACTGACTCTGCTCTCCGGCTTCTCGCGATTCCGGTGGGATTGACATTTTCTCTCACTGGTCTGCTAATTGCAGCAATGTTCGTTTCGACTCTTTGGGAGAAGGTTTCAACCTCGAATCAATAAGCATTTCTTGTTTAATGAATCTCGCCCGGTACACCACTTCTTCTATCTTCTTCTCTTGTCCGAAAGAGCATAGAAAAGAAGTAGATCTCCAATTATGATATTGCTGAGTGCGACAAAAAGATTTTGAACCCAAACTGTAACACTGCTGGCAGCTAGTATACAAATCCCCCAGATTCCAGTTGTACTGAGATTCTCACCGATTTTTGAATTTGACTTATCATAGTACAACAAACCTATGGTTAGTAGAAGGAAAGCTGTTCCAACACCTAGTATTGTTAAAGAAAGTGTCCTCAATTCAGAAAGAAGAGCTATAGAAATTAATATTGATGAAATTGCAATTATTAGTGTAATCTCGCCAGTCAAAATAAGTTGCGGATTTTTTCTTGTTGTTTCTGAACACATATTCAACTTCACAGTAAAACGGTAAAATCTACTTTTTGCCTTGTTAACTGGTTACCATAGTAAAGAAAGTTTATCTGAAATCAATGTGCAAATTATCATTGAATCTTTTGGAGGAGAGTATTTACGCTCAGCTTTCGACAAGTAATGATTTGGACTTCCATACTAACCACGCTAGTAATTGTAGTACCATTTGTTAGCGGCAATCTGGTTTTACATACTTGGAACGAGTCTGTTTCCAAAGCGGCGATGTTGGAAATAATCCCTCATGAACCAATAAGAATCATGGAGAATCAGGATTTCATCACTCAAGGGTGGCCTGGAAAGGGAACAATGAGTGAACCCTATCTGATAGAGGATCTTCAGATACAGTGCGATGAGGAAACAGGAGTCTTCATAGCAAACATCACAGTCTTCTTCAAAATCAGTAATTGCAAGTTTATTGCAGCTGACGGTGGAATGGCATTTTGGCTTATTAACGTAACAAATGGTGAAATCAGAAATTGCATATCTGAGTGGTGTGATTGGACAATCAGGAATTCATCGCAGTGTAGAATAGAATCAACTAGTGCATCGGGTAGTGCAGGTTTAGTACTATGGGGCTGTACCAACTGCTCAGTTGTTGGTAACTCCTTGATTTCTGATGTTTGGGGCCATGTAATCTTTGATACTTGCACCAATTGCGAATTTTCACGAAATACTGTGGTAGGATGTGAGTCAGAGGGAATTTGGCTTATCAGAGGCGTAAATTGCTCAATACGAGAGAATGAATTCGCAGAGAACAGTATAGGAATAAGTCTGCTGGGATCAAATGACACCTCGATTAGTGACAACAACATTCATGATAATGTGTACTATGGAGTTGAGATTTACGCTTGTGGAGATACTCAACTGGTTGGGAACACCCTTCAGAATAATGGTGTTGTCCTTCACCTTTGGGACTGGGAATGGAACGGCCATTCAATCTCTGGACGAGAGTTCCTTAATGCCGAGTATCTATTTCAAGACAATACTGTTAATGGAAAGCTGCTAGGCTTCTTTCAAGATTTGGATGGGAGTAAAATTGATGGGACTTCATATGGCCAAGTTATTCTTTTGAACTGCAGCAACCTATCTATTGACCATGGAACAATTACCAATACATCCATTGGTGTTCAGATTCTCTTCAGTGACAACTGTAGTATGACGGATATGACCATCGCTAACTGTAGCGCTGCTGGAACAGTCGTTGAGGAATCGAACAGCACTAAAGTTTTAGGTTGCAGCTTCTCCAGCAATGTAGACAGTGGCTTATTCTTTGAACGATCATTCAATGCTCTTGTTGCTAATTGCTCAATATCTGGAAGCCGCAGGGGTCTAGGACTGTGGTTTTCGGGACTATGTACTATCCTCAATACCACTTTGAGCTTCAACACATGGGGAACTGAGTTCTATAACACCTCAGATTGTTTCTTTGTGAACAACACAGTACTGTACAATAAGGGGGGAGTATATCTAGCCTTTAGCTGCGATAACAACATGATTTTTGGTAACTCGATAGGATGGAATGAGTGGTATAACGCGCAAAGTGATAATTATAGCAACCAATGGGATGATGGAGTGAGCCGAGGCAACATGTGGAGTGACTATGATGGCTCTGGTGTCTATGAGATTAATCATTATGAAGTGGATCGATTTCCTGAACTACTCGTCGGGCCTTTCCCTTACATTGAGCTTGGCTTAATCAGTATTGGTGTGGTTGGAGGAGCCTTCATCGTAATTATTCTTATTCATATAATTAGGTCACGAAGAATCTCCAACGAGCTGTAATCAAATTCCGCTCTGCATCATAGGTAAACCTTGACATATATCATACTCTGTAGTCATTTTCAAAGACGAGGTCGCGTGTTCGAATCGCGCCCGGTCCACCATTTATTTTCTAACAGGGATCAGTCACGAATCTTTTAGAACTAATTACTCAAGGAACTGCGCTTGCTCTAGAATGACTGTAATTATAGCGTCAAACATTTTCTATTTATATCATGGATGTTATACGAGCTACTGTGTTACTGCTTGCGTTTCTCTTTGAAGGAAGTGGGCCAAGAATAATCAAGTTCCTTGAAAGAATCACACTAGTTTCGAAATAAAAGACATATTGTGCGTTAGGAGAACTTGAGAACAGTGAAAGATAACAAGAGAATTATGAAAGAGTACCCTCTAATAAGCGGAATCTTAGTAACAATAGTTTTCAGTCTTGTATTGAGTATAAATCTCATCCTAAGGCTCGGAGACGTATTAAATGATGCTGGTTTTCCAGAGATATTCATTCTGGTAATTGATTTTTCAGTTCGTTTTCTTTCAGGTGCAATATGCGTTACTCTGATAATTCCACTCATTCTATACTTCTCACTAAGCAAGAAAATCCTCAAAGTCTATGTTAAGGATGATATCCGTATTAGACAAAACGTTTCTATATCTAGATCCAGCTTAGTGGGCGTACTTTCAGCGCTATGTTTTTTCGTTATTTGTATCATAATGGCCTTATTCTTAGGAGTTCTTAGTCTAGATTTCAGTCTAATATTGAGCTATCCCACAGAGGGATTTGCTGGCTGGTTCATTTTCATTTATGCATTAATTCCAGCCTTATGGGAAGAGATGACATTTCGTGGAGTCGTACTAAATACAGTCTTGGGAAAATACAGTGAAAAAATCGCAATCCTAGTGAGCAGCTTGTTATTTGGGCTATTTCATTTTACAAATTTACTGTTTGAACCATTAGAGTTGGTCTTCTTCTATTTCATAATGTCGACGCTCTATGGTATGGCCTGGGGCTATTCGGTTGTCAAATGCGGTAATGTTATACCGGGTATTGTCGCGCACTATTTGATTGATGCATTTGGTCTGCCTTTCATTAGTATCCAAAGCGCTGAACAAGCTATTGTGGGCACTTTCTTCATGTCCATTTCATTCTTGTATCCATTAGTTACGATTCTTCTGCTGTACTATGTTTTTAGTTTTAGAAATAAAACGAGAGGATAGGATACTGGATTCCGGTGATAACGTAGACGAGGTGCTCGAAGCTGTAAAAGGATCTGGCCGCCAATTGATTGAACAGGGGAAGTTGACACCAAAGACATTGAACACTGTGAGTCGTCAGCTTCTTCCCATAGAGAGCTATGTACAAGTTGTGGAATGATTAACTGAAGATATCAGACCCATCATCTCTCCCAGTCCACCAGCTTCATTTTGAATTAAACATTAGGCAGTAACTGTGATTATAGCCATAGATGTGTGGACTATCTCCATAATCCGTGCCCTGCCAACATGCAATAATCTCTTTTTCAAAATCAAGGACTTGGGATAAAACACGACCCACATCCCAAGCCAGGAGGGTCCCTGGTCGAGTACTGGTGGCTCCTAGGTTGAAGACCTCAACAATCACCTTGGCCTCAGGTTTTAGGAATGCACGTAACTTCCGAAATATTATCTGAAGCTGATTTAGATAGTCCTGATAGGTCCCATTCTCTGTAAAGCCAGAAAGCGGATTCTTTTTTTCATCACTTCTCATGAAAATGGGTGATGTGAAAACAAAGTCGATGAGCGGCAATTGGAATTCGTCTAGATTTCGGGAGTCGCCAAGGATGATATTATCCTTGAATTCAATTTGGGAGCGGATATACTCAAAACGATCTTTATCAGCCTCAATTCCAAATGGTATCCGATCCATTTCCTCAGCAACAAGGAGTGTCGTTCCAAGACCTGCAAAAGGATCAAAGACTGTGTCGCCTGGTTGAGTGAACTGATGGATGAGGTATTCAATGAGTGATTCAGGTGTTCTATTGTCATCATCATGGAATTCTTCAGGAATCTGACGTCGTTTTATGTATGGTAGAAGAATGTATGTCTGCATATCCCTAACAGCACCTTAGATAGCTTGATGCTTGATACTTCTTCAGGAACATAAACGAATCGAATCTCGCCCGGTCCACCACCTCTCTTCTCCATTAAATCCAGCTTGTGAGTTCTTTTTCAAGACAACATAATCAGAACCCTATGAACGTCTACGAACACGGAAGATATTGATCAGAAAAATTGCTAATACGACACCTGAAACGATGACGAGGACTGGATTGAGATGAGATGCTGGAAACAGACCTATATCAACGAGTACTAGATTTCGAATCTCTGTTGTGTTCCGGGCGATGTCATACCAGTCATTGGAATTGTAGTTCAAGATGCAATTCACATTTGAAAGCCAGACATACCCCATCATCTTTGTAGGATTGAAGTACATCAGACCCTTATATCCGATAGTAGAACCTCCATGACCAAAGAGACCGTGGGAGAAGATATCCAGACCAAGACCATACCCCTCCCAGCGGAGTTCCGATGGAACGGTATTCTCACTGGCGAAGTCTGATACTCTCTCAAGCATCATGTCGATTGTTTCTGGCTGGAGGATCTGAGAGTCACCGATCTGTCCTCCATTCATGAGGGCGATCATGAGATGTCCCAGATCGCTCACTGTGCTTCGCATCATGTGTTGTCCATCCCATATAGGTAACTCAAGGTTTGACCCGGATATGCGTGTGTGAGGTAAGGCATGATGACCTATGAAGTCTGAAGAATTGAATCCTGTGTTGTTCATGAACAACGGACTGAAGATATTCTCTTGCATGTAGTCTGAGATAGTCTGTTCTGACACCGTTTCTATAAGATACATCAATATCTTGTAGCCAGCGTTAGAGTAGCTGTACTGGGTTCCTGGTTCAAATAGCCAGTTAGAACTGCTGTAGTAAGAACCACTTGGAGTCAAGCACTCGTTGAGGAAATCGCCTAATGAAAGGCCGATTACAGGAGTATAGTATTCTCGCCCATATGCGTAGTCGGGATAATAGGCACCTTCCCAATCATAGCAGAACTCATGTGGTAGAAGAGTAGCCAACCCAGTTCGATGTGCAAGCAGCATTCTGATTGTGATGGCAACATCGGAGTAACTAGGATTTGAAATTTCAAAGGGAAGGTAATCACTAACATCATTGTCTAATTCAATGCTACCATTCTCAAAGAGTTGTAGTATTGAGATTGCCACGAGTGTTTTTTGTATAGAGCCTATGAGAAAGACAGTATCATAGGCGGTCTGTGCTCCGAAACCTTTCACCCAGCTTATCTCGTCATTAGAAACTACGCAAGCATGAAATGATGGGATGTTACCTTCAGTGACAATTCTTCCAATTTCCTCCTCTACACGAGATGAAACAATTCCGGTCCCAGTGCCATTACATAGGGGAACAAATAGACCAACAACAAGGAGGAGGATGAAGATCGAGGTGATTATCCTCTTCATGATTAGTCTCTCTCAATAAGGGGAATTCTTCAAGGAATCCTGTGTTTCGATTGCATATATTTGGAGTAGTTGGCGCAATGCCCGACCTTAATCCTATACTCTTCTGAGAAATGGTTTGCATAGTGAGGAGAAGAGTGATAGTCATCACTGAATTCGAGTCGTACCTAGTCCACCATTTCGTTTCTTTGTTCGAAACTCTTTTCCTATTTCGTGTCAATATAGCATGAAAGTGAAATGTCAATTCGTGTACTCACCCTCGTTCTCTTCTGCTCTATCTTACTGGTCCAACCACACCCAATTCTATCACAAAATCAAACAGGTCTTCCTGAATTCTTAGATATTGGATCATATGCTCAGTATAAACAAGAGTTCTCAAATGATGAAACACATGAATTATATTGGAAAATAAAATCAGTGGAACCAGATACTATCGAGATAGAAATTCGCTCCCATGGTCTGATTTTCAATTCCACAACTGACTCGTTTGCCATTGTTCCAGGTGGTGGAAAATTGATAGTCGATAGAGATTCATTATTCATTCTCAATGCATTTCATCCAAATGGTTCTGAGATCGATGGATATCCAGTGAATAAGAAGATAGCATTCTGGATTTCAACCAAAACAAACGAGAGTACTCCAATCAACACGATGTATGAAACAAATGAATATCCTGTGTCTGTTGGACCACTAGAATTTGACTGCTTGCCCACCACACGAATATGTTGGTTGACAGAAAATGTATACTCAGTGGGAAATCAGATGAACCGGTATTATGATCAACAAACGGGAATTGTCTTGATGATTGAAACCAATCGTAGTATTCTCAATGCAGAGATATCAGTGTTAGAAACACTAAATGATACAAACATCCTACCATTAATTGAGAGTTGGAACGATTTCGATTGGGAATTATCGATTACTCTTCTAGCTATCAGTATAGTAGGCATTACTCTATTAGTAGCAGTATTCTATCATCGCAGAAGATAATCCTGAGAGTAATCCGATCTCGCCCAGTCCACCATTTCTCCTTTTGATTTGGGGTACTTATCATCTCCATCTTGATCGGTT
>LRSL01000016.1 GCA_001563335.1 Candidatus Thorarchaeota archaeon SMTZ1-45
CGGAATGGTGAACTTCGAAATGTCCACGGTCATATGCCACTTCTGTTCCATTGGTCCAATAGACCTCAACATACCACTCACCAGCAGGTGAAGAAGAGTTGAATATAAACGATCCACTATATATCTGACCCAATATGCCACCACTTATCTGATTCATTGCCCAAATCTGGTCTGAGGGATTAAACCAGCTGACATTTACAGCGGTCAATGGGCCCATTGTTTCAGTATCTGTCCCAATAGTGACGTCTGCACGAGTTTCATTGCCTATTCTGAAAGTTGTCGAATCGCTCCATGTTGCATCAAATATCTGTTGCTTGATTGACTTGACATAATTGGGAGATTGCAGCTTTACCTCCCACCAACCTAGACGGTCAATAATTGAAGTAGGAACAGTGACAGAGCCGCTGCTAATAATACATGTACTGGTAAGATCAGTAAGGAATGGATCTGATACTGTTAGATTCTCCCAATCAGACGGGAAAACAATTGTCATCTCAGGATTTTCGTATTGCCCGAGGTAACCAACATAAGCGTAGAATGTCAGTTCTGCGCTAAGACCATGGTCTATCGTGTATGAAACACCTACACTGCCAATATTAGTCCGCCAATTTGAATCTGTAAATCGATGAGAATAAAGACGTGTTTTGTAATCAAAGGACACACTCGTGTTTGCTGTCAAAGTTACAGAAATAGGAGTGGTAATCCAGTATGATGCATTTGGTATTGAAGCATAATATACACCCATGGATCCCGTAAGAGCCTCTGATACCCCACCAGTGACAAATTCAAGTTGAACCTGTTCTGCAGTGGGAGGTATTGCCTTTATGAGTGATACATCATCAAGATAGACAGTGATATATGCTGAATTCCCAATACCATCAGCAATATGACCAGGATCTCCATCGTAGTCATCTCTTTTGTCAAGAACTAATTCTTCATCAATGACTAAACCTAGTTCAAGTAGAAATGAACTTGGAACTCCACTAATGGTAAGTGGGATATCTCCTGTACTCAGCCAAACACCCCGTTGCGACAGAAGTAGAAGACTCATATTCCATACATTAATCCCATCAATGAAAAGAGTAATACTGCAATTGCCAATAGGATCATCGTTCCCATCAGGTCCGTCAATTGGGCCCCTAAGATAGAAGTAGTCAAAACTGAAAATGAAGTCCTCAGTGTATGGAGTATTCTGAACAAATTGAGTCCAAACAATTCGTGTGCCAGCTACATGTGCAAAGGCATTTTGACCTTCCTTTGCACCTTGACTTTCAACAGTGACATATTGACGTCCAGTCGAATCATAGGCTGCTAGCTGGACATCATCTGCATAACTTGAAGGACCATCAATACTATCTGCAGACCAACCCAAAGGATAGTATTCAACTGTTCCATTTGGATTCACGTTTGTACCGGGAATACCTTCTGAGTAACTTCCATTTACTGCATATAATTTTTCAAGATTCCAGACTGAAACCTCAGCTTCATTTGCAATCCAACTATGAGCAACATCTAGCGGCAAATCATATCCAAGATTCTGGTTACTATCAGTTCGAGCAGAGATATTCGGGGAAGCAGCATAACCAGATTGCTCAACAATAACTGGATTTAATATTCCATCCACAGGCGAATCATAAGCAAGATTATAGAGATTGGGTCTGGGTAATTGTTCATCTTCCAATGGAGTCAATTCATTATCATCGATAGATTTCGGTGATGAGTTATTTTCAGTTGCGAGCTCCGAATCAATTGGAGTCGGAACAGGTATTTCTGGAATCCATGTCATCGTGATAATGAACATTGATAGTACCAGTAATGAACACAGTAGTCTTCTTGCCATATCCCTCATCACCTGAATTCCGATGACTTTTCCATCGTTTAAATTAGCCTGAACCCATTCCGTTCAGATTGTCAAGTTATTGAGCGTCTAGTAACTGGTCTAATTACATTTGTGTTGATGTACATATTATCCTAGGTTGACCTCAAGCCATTTGATATGAGGAAAACACACTGAAGTAGCTTATGCGTATCAATCCGAATCATACGGAACATTATTCATGTCCGGATAAACAGGAAGAATATACTCCTCCTCTATGGCTCTGAAAACCCTAATGTAGACATCATCTTCAGAGCGTCCTGATTGTATGAGAATACGAATAAGTCTGACAAGGTTGAAAGAACCCTCTGCTTGCTCCAAAGGTATGGCCTTCTCAATGAATCTCAATTGTTTTGGAAACTTCTTGTGACCAACCTGATATCTTCGAATCAGTCCACCATCCATGAAATCATCAAACATCCACTCGAATGTGTTGCGTATCTTACGATTAACGACCTCTCCAGTAGGTTCTGTAAGGGATTCGTCGAGCATCATACCAATTGCTCGCGCATAATTCTTCATCTTGTGCTCTTGGTCTGTAGAGGGTGATGTCATTGTGATAAATGCGCAAATTAGATGCTCAGTTGGAACAGTGCGGATTACTTCGGAAATTGGAATCACCGTGTAATCACCTGATCCTTTGCCTGTTTCAAACTCTGCTCTGAAGTGCATAATTGCTGTGATGAATGCCGACAACATCCCCTCCTCGAAGCCACCTTTAAACACCTTCGAGTAGACAGGAATTCCGCTAAGCTTGTGAAGGACCAGAAAACCTAGGATGTTGTTTGCATCGCTAATCCGATTCTTGATGTCAACTGCTTCAGAGTGTTTCTCACGTAGTTTCCGAGTACGCACTCTCTGTCCTGATACTACTGTTACTATAACAATAATTCCAAATCCTATTGGCATTGAGTTATCCAAAAGAGTCTGAACCAATCGAGCAGTGCTATCAAATGTAGGAACAAGAGCAGCACTGAAACCTTGAACCATTTCATGATTTGCTTTCTCAACCGCAATATTGACAGTATAGGTACCAGAGCCTGAATCTGGCATTATAAGAACTACAGAGTAAATTCCATCTCCATCTTCACTCATATTTGAACCAAAATGAAGAACGCCTCCTGGTCGATAAACTCCTAGAGTGACAATAGCTTCTTCCACTGGTAGACCAGTATCTAATTCGACTACAAGTACTTCCACAGTGAGGGGAGTACGTTCAAGTCCTACAAGACTAGAAATAGAAGCAATCTCAATAGGCACTTTGTTAACAAGGAACGATAAAACATGGGATTTGGTTTCGTAACCTTCTTTTGAAAATGTGAGTCTGATACTGTAGTCGCCAATAGCCATTGGTGATATTGTTAAATTGTAATGACCATTTCCGATGTTTGCGATGGAAGTCCATTCGGATCCTTCTTCCGTTATGTTCACATCAGCTCCATCAATTCCAGTCCCGTTGAATGATGTTGAATAAAAGAAATCATAGCTGTATTGTCTTCCATAGATAAGTGGTGTCAGAGGTCCTAAAGGAGGAGTGAGACTTGTCAGATAGTGAGACTTGATCGTAATGATAAGAGGTACTGTTTCATAAAATGGTGCAGCTGAAACAATTACTACTGTGAAATCACCTGCACCAACAAGAGCAGTATCAAAATCAGCCTGCCACCAGTTCTTTACTGCATCAGCAGTAAACTCCACGTCTGAACCAGACCAATTACCCACTACCTGCGCCCCATCGTTAATAATATACAACCCATTATCAGAATCTAAGAATCTTAGGAAAACTGTGACTGGTTGACCCACGACAGTTTCAAGTGTGTCAGAGAAGACTAATTCAAGGATTGCTGTATGATGCAAGGAAAAAATTGAACAGTCATATGCAATTTCTGAACCATTTGACCAGAGGTAATTTACACCCCATATCCCTGCGGTTGTGTTAGTTGGTCCAAAAACAACAGCAGAACTACTAGCAACTCCGAAACCACCAGATGAGGAACTCTCATACCAGCATGTGCAATTTGGAAGCATCCATGTATAATTAACTGGACTTGAAATTGTTGGAGTATTAGATAACGTACCTAAAGTTACTGAAAGACGCGCAATGTCATTACTGTGGAATATACTCTCGTTCGCCCAGCCAGCATCATATCTCTCAACTAAAGCACCAGCAGCATAGTTTGGCGATTGGCATATGACTTTCCACCATCCCAATCTATCCGTTAGAGTATATGGTATTGTAACAACTCCTTCTGAGATGACACAACTTAGTGTGACATTGGTCAAGAAAGGATCATAGACAGTAAAATTCTCCCAATCCGATACATGAGTGATACGCAAACTAAGTTCATCATAAACTCCAAGAAATCCCAAGTATGTAAACATCTCCAAATCACCACTTTCTCCAATTTCAATTGTGTATGCTACACCTTGGCGAAGTGTGTCTGTAGTCCAACTGGAATTGAGAAAACGATGATTCAATAGACGAGCAGAATAATCGAAAGAAACACTTGTGTTTGAGTATACTATAAGATTGAGGTTACTACTAGTCCAGTAATTCGAGTTTATAATCTGACCAAAACCATTTCCAAGTGTTCCATTTATTGTTGTTGATGACCCATTGACTGAAAACCCAAGGTCAACATCCTCGCAATCAGGAGGTGTCATTGATACTAGTGAAACACTGTCGATGTACACGGTGAGATACTGGGTATTAATCAGACCATCTGGGAAACCATCTGAATCATAGTCGTTATCACCATCAACAACCATGGTGTTATTGATCACAAGACCAATCATGAACGAAGTCACGCCTGGTGAAGCCGCAGCAGTGATTGGTATTGCTCCTGTGCTAAACCAAGTACCTCTTTCTGAGAGTGATGGTAAGTCAACATTATACACTGATGCATTGTTGATGCGTACTTGCAAGGAGAAATCGCCACTAAACATCGGATTCAGTAGTCCCTGCAAGTATAGATAATCAAAACTTAGTACAAAATCATTAGTAAAGGGAGTCAATTCAAATGTTTGGTTCCAAAATACCACTGTATTAGCATAATGTGTGTAAATATGTTGAGGATTATTTGTTACCTCAGCTTGATTCTGAACAGACACATATCTGCGTCCACTGTCGTCATACGAAACACGCTGGGTCTGCTCAATATTTGGATTATTACTTAAAGCAGACCAACCATATGGATAACTGCCAAGAGTACCATTAGGATTCAATGTATAACCAGGAATGCCTTCATCAAATGTGCCATTCACAACATAGAGCTTCTGTAGGTCCCATACATCAATCTCAGCTGTACTTGCTATCCAGTCATAATCAATATCAACAGGAAAGACCTGTTCGGTACCAATCATGGTATCAGTGCGAGCAGACAGATTCTCTGTATTATAATAGCCTCTTTGTTCTACTTGAACAGGATCAAGCACTCCAGAAACAGGCGGCTGTGCACTAGGCAAATCAGAAACTAGCATAACACCATGAGGAGAATCTTGTAAGATTGGAGATGGTTCAGTAAACATCTGACCAACTGATTCAATCCTTGATACCGTCGATGAATCAAAGTACAGAGTATCATAGTTCGAACCTAGTGGGGACTGAAGCATTAGGCCAGTTGAAAGAAGTATCAAGAGAACAACAGGAATTGTCTGCAGGCACTTCAAATCTCTAGGTGGCATCCCCACAGCATCCATTATATCGACTAGTAAAAGCTAAGATGAAATAATATAACATTACTGTGGATAACCCAATCAGTCTTCACCGTTTGTTACAATGCGGCCTTGAGCAATCACATCATGTTTATGAATGCTCTCCAAAGAACGCGCTTCAGCAAACATCTCTAAGTCCCGATCACTATACTTCTCTCTCGCATGTTGCAAGATGTTGCGGCAGACATCTTCGACAAGCAATGGGTTGTCATGCATTTCCTTTGTGACATGTAACTCGTCTTCCAGTTTCAACAGGGAATATGTTTTGCTAGAAAATGACCGTTCAATAATCTCAATCATTGATCCATAGGTTGGAATAGCATCGATTTCTCCAACTATGCGTAGTTTTCCAAATGCACGTTGAATGTGCGTAAGACCATCGTTGTTTGCCATGCAATGTGGACAAACTGTGTTACCAATGACCTTCACTTCCACATCATGCATGAATGGTTTTCCTTCCGACATTATCGTGATAGCTGTGACTTCACAGACTTCCCATGTTCGTTTCTTGGAAATAGGTGTATGACTCACATAACCAAACTCAAAATCGAACTTGACTTCTCCACGCTTGAATTTGTGTTTTCCAGCCAGTCCTTCTAATATGCGCATCTGGATTTGTTCAATGGAGGAATGCACTCTGAACTGGTCACTGAGTTCTTCAGTCATAGATTCAACAAGACGGGACATGTGGACACCTTTCATTTCCGCTGGAAGATCTATTGTTATGTCCACAGTAGGCAGAATGTGATGTCTTAATCCGGAACGTTCAGTGATGACAAATGTCTTGAGATTCTTAACTCCCACTTTGCTTAGCTGAATCCTATGCTTGGGCCGTTCATTCTGAGTGTCAATCACCAAATCATTACGCCTCTTTGTAGTCCAAGATTGTTTTATTTTTCATAACAGCCAGTTGAGCCTTCGCTTTCACTAACGCAGACTTTCACCTTGAAATCCTTCGGGAACTCCAGATTTTCATGAATATACTGAGCGAGCAGCTCTGCAGTTGTGGCTTTGGTTTGAAGAATTACGCAATCTTCCTCAGGAAAGACATATCGTTTTTCGCCAACATTCACCTCAATGAAGCCATCGGATTTGGAGATATTGATATTCGTTGACTCTCCTGGAAGTAACACCTTATGGTCTAGTGTTTTACAAATCTCAAGAGCTTTGGTTTTCGCTTTTCTGAAGTCATAAACCATTCCATCGTCATTCAAAGGACCAGTCAATCTGATTTTCAGTGAATAATTATGACCATGAAGGTTCTCAACCTCTCCTTCACTTTTCAAAAAATGTGATGAGCTAAAGTGCATCCTCTGATCTTTGACACGCACACTATGCATTTGAAAGCCTCCATGTACAGGACTGGCTACGAACAGGACTACTTGTAAAACTGCCGGAAGGATACTATTCAGAGATTCCACGTTGTCTTTCAAAGGCTTCAATCAAATCATCAACAGATGTTGCCTGAGTGGGATCCTTGTCATCACGCCAGCGACCAGTGAATCTCGGAAACCTTATTGCGAGTCCACCATCCTTGAGTTTTTGCCGACCAGCAGGATGAGTGGGACTTAGTGTAATCTCATCACCTAATACCTCAATGACCTCAACAGGCTCAAACCAGACATCCGCATCAATATCTGAGATTACCTTGGGATTCTTCTGTTCTAGTTTATGCTTATCTAAACGTTCTTTGAAATCTGCAAGCATCTCATCAGTAAATCCAGTGCCAATCTTGCAAACAGTTGGATAGGTGTCACTGTCGATATCATAGGCTGAAGCTAAGATAGCACCATATAACCCAGTTCTTTTGCCCCGGCCATGAATGGCACCCACAATTACAAGATCAGCTGAATCAGCCAGTCCTTCCGTATATGATGCTTTCAACTTAATCCAGAGCCAGCTTCGAGACCCTGCCTGATATGTTGAATCATTATGTGTGGCTTTTGCAATTACACCTTCATGTCCAGATTTGATGGATTCTTCGAATATTGCTTGCAGTCGTTCAGGGTCATCAGTGAGTTCAGCTACGGTAAGCTGTACTTTGTTAGTGACTTCAACAATCTCTTTCATGAGCTTTCTTCGTTTAAGCATCGAGAGGGAGGTGACATCTTCGCCATTAAGATAGAGAATGTCAAAAAAGAAAACAGCAATGGGAACCTCAGCCTGAGTCGCTTCAATGTCTGTCTTCCGTCTTCTACGCATTAGCTCTTGAAAAGGTCTCATCTTTCCAGTGGAGGGATCAATAGCAACACACTCACCCTCCATTACGCATGTATCAGCTTTCACATGTTTTTTGACCAGCTTTACAACATCTGGATATTGAGCTGTTATTATCTCCTGACGACGAGAATACAGTATTATTTCATCGCCTTTCTTATGAACCTGAACTCGCTCACCATCGTACTTATTCTCAACAAGAACTTTCCCTCCAGCCTTCTCAATTATTTCTTCAGGATTTGATAGCTTCTTCGCAGCCATCATTCGAATTGGGATTCCTACGTTCGTTCTGACTTCTCGCACGGATTTGATGCCATTTTTTGCAAGCTTAAACGCGACCTCGCCAAGATCACTGCACACATTAAAAGCGGACTCAATGTCATTTCTTGTGTCTTTATTATCTGTAAATGCTGAAGCTAATGAATCTATGAGTCCCATATGTCCTAGACCTAAACGTAGAGAACCAGTAACTGTTCGAAGGATATACCGTGCTTCAATGGGTTTTGCATCAGCAAGTAGTCCAACTAGCTTGGAAACCTTGATTTTGTTACTACCAGATCCCATAACCTTTGCTGCTTGCTCTAAAGTGTCATAGACCTTAGATACCGTCAAATCCTCTGCAAACAGAGTTGCCTGAGCACTCTTTTCCAGGAGAGTTTCAGCTGTACTTCCTATATCTCCTGTCTTCCTAAGAACAACCTGTACTTCGCTCTCAGGGACAGATGCGGCTGATGCGACCACTTGGATAGCCATCTTCTCAGCTACGCCAATCTCGGGTTCACCTTTCCAATCAGGATGTAGCTTACTTATGGTCAATGCAACTATTTGACGCACCTCCGGGGGGGTAGCCTTCTGAAGAAGTTCGGAGAATAGACGAATCTTCTCTAGCGATCCGCTGGTGGTTTCAACCTGGTCATATGCTGAAGCTAGGGTCTCGTAAAGCAAAGTTTCACTCCCTATTTTAGAGGCTCACCACATGCTTTATAAACTCAGTCTGGAGCAAACCCGCAGTCACAGAAAATACTCGGTGAGCTGAAATTGGGTAGTATAAGACCTCGATATATTAAGAACGCTGCGAAGAACCTTCTGGCTCTTTATCCAGACACATTCACAGATGATTTTGAATCTAACAAGAGGCTTGTAGAGCAGTTCACGGATGTTAGATCAAAGAAGGTGAGAAATCGCATCGCAGGATATTTGGTCAGGCTCATCAAGATTGGAGTTGCTCGAGAAGAAGCTGAAGCTCTCGAACCTGGTGACGAAGTCATTGATGACATGGAGATGTAATATTCAGATATTCAAGATCCCATCCCCTACATCTCAAAGATATCTTAAGGAGGAGTGTATAGTCCACTCCTATGTCTGATTGGAAGAACCTTATACTCCATGGTGATTGTCTTGATGTTATTAAGAAACACATAGACATTCTCAAGGGAAAGGTTCGTCTAATCTATATCGACCCACCCTTTTTTTCTGGTACTGATTATACTCTCAAGATAAGGTCCGACGGAGATAGTCAAAAAGCTGGTAATCTTCAAGAAGAAAAGACTTACAGTGACAAATGGGAAGGTGGACTTCAAGAGTATTTAGATTTCATGAGAGTTCGTCTTAGCGCGATGAAACCTTTACTCAAGGATAATGGCAGTATCTGGGTGCATCTTGATTGGCATGTGTCGCACTACATCAAGGTCATCCTTGACGAAATATTTGAGTATTCCAATTTTGTGAATGAGATAATATGGAAACGCACCAATAGCCCAAAGGCTCAGAGCAAGGGTTTTGGAAGTCAGCATGATGTTATTCTCCTGTACGCAGCTAATGCTTCCAAGTTCAAGACACAGCAAGTCTATAGAGAATTTGATGAAAAATCTCGCAGACCCTATAGCTACAAGGATGAGAGAGGTAGGTTCCGACTAATAGAGATAGAGGCTCAAGGGATACAACGGACTGAAGACAGAAAGCAGTTTGAGTGGAGAGGGAGGACTGCACCGTACCTTTATAGAAAGAAAATCCTTGATGAATGGTGGGAAGCGGGATTAATCTACACAAGTAAAAATGGCCGATATACAAAAAAGCAGTATCTCTCAGAAGTACCAGGAATACCAGTATCAGACCTTTGGATTGACATTAGTCCAGTTCAGGGAACATCGAAGGAAAATACAGGATTTCTTACACAAAAGCCAGAAGCTTTACTTGAACGCATTATTGATTCTTCCACTGACTCAGATGATATCATCGCAGACTTTTTTGCAGGTTCTGGAACCACTGCAGCAGTGGCTGAAAAGATGAATCGTCGATGGATCATATGTGATTCTTCAGAAGCGGCAATTCGAGTTATTGAAAATCGGCTTGGAATATCGCGGACTTCTTTATGAAGGATTGAGGAAAGAACTCAATCAAAGAGAAAAGAGGAAGATACCAGTATCTGCATCGACAAAGGTTTCAATCTCAATCCACCCAGATGGGTTCATCGTAATCCGTTGTTTTCTTGAAGACTTCGCCCATTGCGTTTTTATCCCATCTCCTGAGTAGCAAGTAGCTAATTAATATTCCAACAAGAGCGAAGATGTAAGGCAGATAGAGAAAGAAGTATAGATAGGGTGAGTAGGGATAATATCCTCCACCCAATAACAAAAATAGTGGAATGTACCCAAGTAAGAATGACCCTATTGCAGCGAGAGTGGACACTCCTACTCTTCTTGAGCCACGCCTACGTTTCTCCCAGTCACGGACACCCCACACAACAGTTTGTGCTTCATCCTCAGTTAACGGGTATCCTCTCTCAATATGTACCTTGGCAACATTCGGATGTATACCATAAATCTCTTGAATACCATCAAAAGCAAGATCATGCCGCCAAAAAGTACCCTTCAAGAGTAATACGAGTATAATAGGAACCATGAAGAAGCTAGCAAAGGTGCTAAGTGCATACATAATGGTGTAGAAATAACCAATCATAATGCTCTGAGCGATTGTTATGGTGAAAGGCACCAGAAGTAGACTTGATGGATATGTGAATATCAAGAAAAGAATGAGTGAGCCAAACAAGTCTGCAATCCATCTTGTTCTGGGAACTCGTAATAAGTGGAAGGCAAGAAGAGCCTCACCACTTCCAGGAGTTTTTAATATTAAGTCAACCATCGGTTCAGAAACAATCACTGCATCAAATAATGGATTGAATGATGTGGCAATGAAAGATTCTTCACTCTGGCGAGTCCATATATGTGCTCTCGATGGCAAAACGACCTTCTGATAGACTTGTCCAACAAGAGCATTAAACTCAGAATTGGTCGATGGATTATTGAATCTGATTTTGAGTAGCAGTAGAATTAGAATATGGATAATAAACCCTACATTCAATGTGATAAATAAAGCAGTTATCCAGTTCGAAGTAATGATTGTGAACTCGAAAATGAAGTAAAGGACAACAGAATATGGTAACGCTGTAAGAAACGTAAGGAGTGCAATGCCTCCTCTTGAAACAAGAGGTACTCGAGTACCAAACCATCTTGCATACCTGTCAGACGACTTCGTCATTCCGCCCAACCAACCTATGGGGGCTTAGCGCGGGGAGTTATAACTTGTATGCTTCAAGAGATGCTTTTAGTCAATAAAGGAATCAGGGTGCCAGTTCCAAGTCACATCCCCATTACTGGTACTCACATCATTGCTTCTCATTAGATTATGAAGAACGCATTTTAACTACGATTACTAGAACAATGATAACAGCTACTCCGCCGCCTGCAATTATCAACATGGCTGTAACAATGAATTCATAGCATCGTTACTGATGGCCTATGACTGCTAGATTTCTGCTAAAAGATTCCATATGCCAATATATGAGCTATTGCTTCTTTTTGAGATCTAGAGATTTGTCAAAGTTCCTTCAATTTCCTGATTGCACCACCAGGCGCAACTCCCTTTGGACATGCTTTTACACAATTCATTACAAGGTCACAAAGAGGTGCACCATCTTTTTGGGTTGCTACTTTAGCATATTGTTCAGGATTAGAACTTCTAGAGTCTTCATGGAAACGCCAAGCCTTTGCAAGAGCCGCAGGACCAACATACTCATCTTTAGTAGAATTGACTGGACAAGAACCATAGCAGAGAGCACAAAGAATGCAATTTACATATCGCTCAATCTTCTTTCGTTCTTTGGGACTCTGTGACAAGGGCTCATCGCCATGCTCTATATCACTCCAGAGCTTGAGCGATACAAGTGTATCATAGAACTTTTTCATGTCCACAACTAGATCCTTCAAGATTGGCATATTTGGTAGTGGTTCAACCAATATTTCTACTTCAGGATTCCATCCTGTAGGGGTTTCAGATATTTGAGAGAATGATTTCAGTTTCATCTCGTTCTTCTTCACTTCTATTATCTGGGTTCTACATGCTAGACGGGGTTCCTTATTAATCAACATTGAACAGCTACCACAGACAGCCCCCCTGCATGAATATCTAAATGAGAGTGAGGGGTCCATCCTATCTTGGATTTGAAATAGAGCATCAAGTACAGTCATTCCTTTCTTTGTGTCAACTTTGTAGAGATCGTAATGAGTGATGGTCCCACCAATTCTGCTTCTAGCAATTCTGAACATCATTAGTAGCTCCTCTCCTTAACTTCAAACATACCAAGATTCACGTCGATTAGTTCCGTCTTGATGTAGTCTTCCACTTTTATGAACAGTGAGTGTTTCAAGAAATTCTCGTCATCACGTTCTGGATAGTCAAGTCTCCAGTGTGCACCACGACTCTCTCTTCGCATGAGCGCGCCCATTGTGATTATTTCAGCAATGTCTAGCATGTTCTCAAGTTCAAGTGTCCGAATAAGGGCATAGTTGAACTTATCATCGCTTCGTCCAACACTGACATTCTTGAATCGAGTCTTTAGCTCACGGATCATTTTTAATGCAGCTTCAAGAGCATCTGATTTTCTATAGACTCCAACAAGCACATCCATTGTCTGACCCATTGTTTCTCGAATATTCGCAGTTGAATCTCCACCTTCATGAAGTAGTAATCTTTGAAGTCGCTCTCGTGTTTCAAAGGTTTCTTGTTCAACAGATTCTACATCTAGGGATTTAACTGATGAAACATATTCTCCCACAGCTTTACCAACTGATCTGCCAAATACAAGTGTTTCAAGCAGAGAATTTCCACCAAGACGATTTGCACCATGAACGCTCATGCATGCAGTTTCACCAACAGCGAAGAGACCTGGAACCGGAGTAGCACCTCTTTTATCAGTATGAATCCCGCCCATGGAGTAATGTTGTGCGGGTTGTACTGGGATTGGTTCGTCAATCGGATCGATTCCAGCAAAATTGATGCATATCTCTTGGATCCCAGGTAAGCGTTCGTTAATCTTCTCTTTGCCCAAATGTCTAAGATCGAGATGCACATATTCATCCTCAAACCCTCGACTCTCCAGAACCTCAGTCCGTATTGCCCTAGCAACAATATCTCTAGGAGCTAGTTCCATCTTTTCAGGAGCATATTTTTCCATGAACCTCTCGCCAAGAGAATTGATGAGATATCCTCCTTCACCACGAGCTCCTTCAGTTATCAGAATACTGGATCCAAATAGACAAGTGGGATGGAATTGGACAAACTCCATGTCTTTCAAGGGAGCTCCAACCTTTAGAGCAAGGGCACAACCATCACCAGTATTGATTATTGCATTAGTTGAATGACCATAAACTCTCCCGAATCCTCCTGTTGCAAGGACAACAGCTTTCGAGGAAAAACCATGAACTTCTCCTGTAGCAATGTTCAGAGCTGTCAAGCCACAGATTCGATTCTCTGACTTCGCAAGCGACGTGACGAACCACTCGTTGTAGAACATGATACCCCGTTTCAATGCTTGCTCAAAGGTTGTGTGCAGTAAATTATGTCCAGTCCTATCTGCTGCATAACAAGTTCGTGGAAAGGCTGCACCACCAAAAGGTCTCTGAGCTATCTTTCCATCTTTTGTCCGAGAGAAAGCTGTGCCCCAACGTTCGTTCTCAATTACTGCTCTTGGAGCCTCTCTAGCAAGAATCTCAACCACATCTTGGTCTGCGAGATAATCAGATCCCTTCACCGTATCAAAAGCATGAGCTTCCCAAGAGTCATCTTCACCCAACGAAGCGTTAATTCCTCCCTGAGCAGCAACAGAATGGGATCTCAATGGATGGACCTTTGTGACAATAGCTACATTGAATTTTTCGCAGAGCTGAATCGCAGTTCGGAGTCCTGAAAGACCAGCACCAACGATGAGAACGTCATGTTTGAAAGATGAAATCGTCGCTCACCTCTGGATAACAAAGCTGTTGTTTAGTTATAACGTGTACGGCTCGAGATTAATTAGACCATCTTTGTTGGGTCCAGGAGTTCATCAAGATCTCCATTAATCTCAATCCCTGATTCTGTGACAACTTCATGTATTGTCTTGCCAGTTGAAAGAGCAATCTTAGCGATTTCAGCAGCTTTGTCATAGCCAATGATAGGCGCTAATCGTGTAACAACCATCAAGCTTTCTTGAAGTTGTCGAGCGATTTGTTCTTTGTTCACTTCTAAGCCTTGTAGGCAATTCTCTACGAATGAGTCTATTGCCTTGCCAAGAATTCGTATTGAATCAAGAAGATTGACAATCATCATTGGCTTTGTGACATTTAGATCGAGAATACTACCAAAACCCTCAGCCGCAGCTATAGCTGCATCATTGCCTATCACCTGAAGAGCGACCTGAATTAGAGCCTCTGACTGTGTTGGATTGACTTTTCCTGGCATGATGGAAGACCCTGGTTCATTCTCTGGCAAAACGAGTTCACCAAGTCCAGCTCTTGGACCACTCCCCATCCAACGAATGTCATTAGCCATCTTCATGCATGTTAGAGCAAGAGACCTTAGAGCACTGCTGGTTCTAACGATTGCACTATGAGAGGAAATACCTTCGGCTGGAACAGGATTTACCTCAAATTTGAAACCAGTTATTTTACTTAGCTCGCCTACAGCATTTTTTGCAAACCCTTTTGGTGTGTTGAGTCCAGTCCCTAAAGCAGTTCCACCAATTGCAAGAATCAAAAGACCCTCACTTGCGTTTGCGAGGTCTCTGTCTATTGAAGATTCAATCTGTTCTTTGTAGACCCTGAATTCTGTCGAGAGTGGAATGGGTACAGCATCTTGTAGATGAGTTCGGCCAATCTTTACAACATCATCAAATTGCTTAATCTTCTCATCAAGAGCCATTCGTAGTCTACTGAGAGAAGGAAGAAGATTGTCCCGAATTGCGATCAAGGTTGATACATGCATCGCTGTGGGAATTACATCATTACTGGACTGAGACATATTGACTGTGTTGTTTGGATGGACCGGAGATTTAGAACCTCTTGGATGACCAAGAATCTCATTAGCGCGATTACTTAAGACTTCATTCATGTTCATGTTTGTCTGCGTCCCTGACCCAGTCTGAAAGATATCAATCGGAAACTGGTCATCGAACTTGCCTTGAATGACCTCGTCAATTGCAGTTTCAAGAGCTGTGGCAAAATCATCAGGAATTAGTCCAGCTGTTCTATTGGCAAGAAGACACGCCTTCTTCACTTGGGCAAGGGAATGGATAAACTCAGACGAGAAGGACCGTCCGCTTATCTTAAAGTTCATCAATGCACGTTGTGTGTTGATTCCCCAGTAGGCGTCTGCAGGCACATCGAGTTCACCTATGGAGTCCTTCTCTCTTCTAGTCTTCTTCATAATCAAGACCTCTGGCAAGTTCTGATATAGATGTTCTATATCATCAAATCATCAATAATCTGTTGGACGTCCTTAAGACTCGTCGTGTGGTCCTTTAGAGGTACGGCTTCTGGCAAAAACATGTTAGCTACCAAGTCAGGAGCATCTATTCTGTAGAAGACGCCAATTGGAATTTTACCCTCATTAACTAGAGCTTTCTCCAATGCGGAAAGACGATTGGAGGTGTCATGTCTATTATCCTGCAGAGAGTAAGTATGTTCATTATAGAATTTCCAAGTCAATTGTCTATTCCATGTCACGCAAGGTTGTAGGATATCAACAACTGCAAAACCCCTGTGTTTCACAGCTTCAACCATGAGCTTCACCAGAACTTTTTGGTCTCCTGAGAATCCTCGGGCAACATATGTCGCTCCTGCAGCGATGGCTAGTGCGACTGGATTTGCAGGGTCCATGGGAGCACCTGGAGGTGGTGGGGAGGTGTTCGAAACATAACCTCTTGGGGCAGCAGGTGAGAATTGACCTTTTGTGAGACCCATGACTCCATTATTGTGAATGAATACAGCAATGTTGACATTTCGTCGAGCTGCATGTACGAAGTGTCCCAGACCCTCACCTAAGCAATCGCCATCACCTGTATGGACTATCACGTTAAGATCTTTGTTTGCCATATGAATTCCAGTTGCTACAGGAATTGGTCGGCCATGCAGATTATGAAAACTATTGAGACCTCCGATATAATGAGGTGCCTTTCCTGAGCACCCGATACCAGAGGAAATCACAAGATTATGCACTGGAATATCAAGTTGCAAGACAGCTTTCTTGAGAGCAGCCAGAATTCCATAATTTCCACACCCCGTACACCATGTCACCTTCTGTGGGCCTTCAAGTTGGTCTACAGTTGTCATTTGATACCAACCTCCTTAATCTCATTAACAATCCATCTTGCAGTCATAGGTCGCCCATCATACTTGTTGATATGGTGATGAACTGATATCCCCGTAGCCATTTTGACAAGCTGTGCGAATTGAGATGTAACATTCTGCTCAACTGCGATAATCTGCTTTGATTTACTCAGGACCTTTCTGAGTTTCTCCGTTCGTAACGGGTAAATATCACAGAAGTGCAGTTGATTTACAGACATCCCTGCATCTTTTAGAATCTGTAATGCCTCATTGGCAGCTCCCCAAGTTGAGCCCCATGTAAGTAGAGTGATCTTTGCATTTTCATCACCATAGAGTTCGGGGGGATTCATAGCGTTCATGATGGCAGGAAGCTTGTTCATGGATTTAACCACCATATTGTTCCGTATGTCTGCATTTTCAGTGATGTGACCATCCTCACGGTGGACATTTCCAGATGCCACTATGGACTTACCTTCGTCTCCAGGAAATGCTCGCGGTGATATTCCATCATCAGTTAATAGGTATCGTTTGTAGTCAGAACCAGTATCAACCCGGGCAAGCTTTCCTCGGTCCAATTTGGTATTTGAAACATCGATTCGTGGAACGTTCATGACGGAGTCAGCAAAATACTGGTCACCAAGAATCATGACTGGAATCTGGAACTTGTCAGCAAGATTGAAGGCACGTATAGCAACATAGAACGCCTCAAGTGGATCTTTTGGGGCGAGCATGATTCGTGGGAATTCTCCTTGGCTTGCAAATGCCATGAAGAGAAGGTCTGCTTGCTCAGTTCGTGTTGGGAGTCCTGTACTAGGTCCAGGTCTTTGTGCGTTATAGATGACAACTGGAACCTCAGCCATCGCTGCAAGACCCAATGCTTCAACCATCAGGGAAAAACCACCTCCAGAGGTTGTGACCATTGAGCGAGCTCCAGCATAGGAGGCTCCTATAGCCATACAAATTGCGGAAATCTCATCTTCGGTCTGCAATGCGCCAATATTCAAGTCGCGGGAGTAGGACATTATATCCATGAAAAGGGAGGTAGAGGGGCTCATTGGATATGCTGAGATCCATTTGATATTCGCAGCCATGGCACCAAAGGCCAATGCCTTATTCCCAGTAAGTAATAGCTTGTCCTTACAAGGACCAGTTTCCAATGTATCAAGATTGTATCGACATTTTCCTGCAAACTTCTCTGTAGTCAAATCATAGAGAGCTTTTGCAACAGCAACATTTCCTTCTACAATCTTCTCTCCCTTTCTTCCGAATATTGCGGTAAGCGCTTCTTCCGCAAGCTTGAATGGAAATCGCAAGACTGACAGGGTTGCACCAAGAGCTGCAGCATTCATCATTCGAACATTGCCACCGACCTCTTTGGCAACCTTCTCGAGTGGTGCTTGATAGTGGCATGCCTCAAGGTCATCAAACTCGATTGTATCATCGAATATGATCACTCCTTCTTCAATGAGCCGGTCACGTTGAGCAACAACTGCATCACGAGATAGTGCAACAATCACATCGATATAATCCACTGGAGCATGGATTGGTTCATCACTTACCCTGACTTGAGTGAAGTTATATCCACCGCGAATTCTCGATTCGAAATCCTTGATGGTAAATGTGTAGAATCCCGCTTGGACAAAGACTTGAGTTAAGAGGTCTCCAATCGTGTCGATACCTTGACCAGCTTCTCCACCTATATTGAAAGTAATGTCCATGTTAACAAGACACTCCCGTGTAATCTATCGAGAGTTCGTGCTTTTCTTATGTCCTTTGCTAAATAGGACCTATAACCTCGATAACAGACACAAGAATTACTCCTCGAGCCAGTTCTCCTTCCTAGCTTTCTTCTCTTCTTCGAATGGATCCCAGTCACGCTTACGTTTCTCCCCACCTCTCTTCCACCATGATAGATCTAACCGCATACCAGACCAAGGAGATATCATATCAGGCCCTTCAATCCTCCAGAGCATAATGAGCCCAACTATGAACTGGATTGGAATTGGATAGACAAGCATGAAGGTGCCAGACATAGCTGATAGGTAAATGACCAACGCTACTGGAAGAACGACACTGAGCATGCCAATCATTGCCACAGTGTATCTAGATGTCTGACCTTTGTAATATCGAACAACCCAAATTGCAAAAGCTATATTGAGAATCGTAAGTGGCAACGTTAAGAAGATTATAAATGGATTAAGAAAAACAACCGGCATCATTCCAAATGGAAATTCGAAAAAGTTAGGCCCTAATGGAAAGATCCAGAATATAGAATAAATCATAGGTTCAAACAGGAAAGTTGTTTCCGGAATGAACCCTATTGGGAATATACTAGTTACTATGAACATTATGATCGCAACAACTCCCGGACTCACTCCATAGAGCTCAGACTCAGTAGCAAATTCATCCTTACTCACGACAGACCCTCACGTATGTTCCAATTTTAAAACCAGATAAGCACTTCGTCAGTCTGAGGACTGTACTGTCAAAATCAGTGGCCTTTGACAAGCTTTAAAAACGAAGTACATGTACAGTTTTTTTAGAAGTATATGCCGAAGTGCATGTACAGTTTTACACAATGAACAGTATACTATTCTATCCTAGGAAAATGAATAGAACTGAAGTAAAAGACAAGGGGAAAACAAAATGGCACAGTTGTCTGGAACACCCATCCTTATCCTTAAGGAGGGTACTTCAAGAACACGCGGCAGATCCGCACAGTCCAACAACATCATGGCTGGTATAGTCATCTCTGACGCTGTGAAATCCACACTCGGTCCACGTGGAATGGACAAGATGCTTGTGGACAGTCTTGGAGATGTGACCATCACAAATGATGGCGCGTCTATCCTGAAAGAGATTGATGTACAGCACCCAGCTGCAAAGATGCTTGTAGAAGTGGCTAAAAGCCAGGACCAAGAAACCGGTGATGGTACTACAACCTCAGTAGTCATCGCTGGAGAACTCCTGAAGAGAGCGCAGGACCTGCTGGAAAAGAAAATTCACCCAACAATCATTGTTGGAGGTTATCAAAAAGCAGCTGATCAAGCCACCAAGATACTCAGTGATATTGCTGTATCAATGGAAGGCATGGACAAGAAGATACTGACAAGTATAGCATCAACTTCAATGAACAGCAAGTCAGTGGTTGGCTCAAAGGATCTCTTTGCAAAGATTGCTGTCGATGCAATATTGCAGATTGTAGAGAGGACCGATGGCGAAATAAAGGCTGACATTGAGATGATCGAGATCATCAAGAAGCAGGGCAAGAGCCTTACAGAAACCGAACTAGTCAAGGGGATGGTCGTTGATAAAGAAGTAGTTCACGCTTCAATGCCTCGAAGACTTGAGAAAGCCAAGATTGCTTTAGTCAATGCAGCTATCGAAGTTGAGAAGACTGAGTTTGATGCAGAGATCAAGATTGATAGTCCTGAACAAATAAAGGCATTCCTAGACGAGGAGGAAAAGATGCTCACTCGGATGGTTGACAAGATTGTCGCCACTGGTGCGAATGTACTTGTTTGTCAGAAGGGCATTGATGACGTTGCACAGCACTATCTCGCTAAAGCTGGTATAATGGCAATGCGAAGGGCAAAGAAAAGCACTCTTGAGAAGCTGGCAAAGGCTACTGGTGGAAAGATTGCCACAAGTCTTGACGAACTTGATGCTGACTACTTAGGCGCTGCTGGAATTGTCGAGGAAGTAAAGATTGGTGATGACAAACTCGTCTATGTCAAAGACTGCAAGGATCCAAAAGCTGTATCCATAGTGATTCGTGGTGGAACTGAGCATGTCGTGGATGAAGCTGATAGAGCAATGCATGATGCACTTTGTGTTGTGAGAAATGTCGTAGAAGACACAACCTATGTAGCAGGCGGTGGTTCAGTTGAGGCTGAGATTGCTAAGAGACTCGAAGCATATGCCAACAAGGTTGGTGGTCGTGAACAGCTCGCAATAGAAGCATTTGCTGAATCTCTAAGAGTCGTTCCAAAGACCCTCGCTGAGAATGGTGGTCATGATCCTATCGACATCATAGCAGACCTGAACAAAGACCACTCAAAAGAGACTGGTATCTGGTTCGGTGTTGATGTAATGAAAGGAACAACCACGGACATGATGAAGGCAAGCGTGATCGAACCGGCTCGAGTCAAGAGTCAAGCAATCCGTTCTGCTGCTGAGGCGGCTCAAATGATCCTCAGGATTGACGATGTCATTGCTGCTAAGGCTTCATCTGGCCCGCCAGCTGGTGCTGAGGGCATGGGTGGTATGCCACCCGGTGGAATGGGTGGAATGGGCGGAATGCCTGGAATGATGTAACAATAGACCATATTAAGTTGGAGCCGCAAGGCTCCACTCATCTCTTTTTCCGAGGTTCATCAGCTTGACTATGCGTGTCTTACTAGTTGGTATGAATAGTTTTGACTCAGGAAAGACACAGTTTGCTGTAAAATTGAGTAGAACTCTGACAGAGAATGGTTATTCGATTGAGTATTTCAAGCCGCTAAGTGGACATAATTACTGGTACAAGTACGATCACACACAACTCTGTCTTCGAAAGGGCATCATTGTTTCAGCTGACGCAATTGAAGTACGTAGCGCGTTTGAATCAAAGCAACCTATAGAACTAGCCAATCCGGTTCATAGTCTATTTGTGCCAATGAAACTCGAAAGACCTTTACAAAACTTACCGAATACACTAGGTCTAGCAGGAGCTAATTCAATACTCACGATGGAACGCTTCAGCAGACCTGATAATTCCGATATTGACACAACAGTTCTGGTTGCGCAGCAGCTTCTAGAGGATGAGCAACTTATTATTTCGCAAGAAGAAGCTGGAATGTTGACAAAGGGTGCAGCCATTCTATCTATTAGTAACCTCGAAGAAGTCCAGGAGTTTGAGCGATTGAACTTTGAAAGATATGTTTCAGATGCTTTTACTAAATTGGAGAGGTCTGTTGACATAGTTATCATTGAAGGCTTTAATAACGCAGCATGGCCCTGGGATGGATTGGGTAGTGTGGATTCGGTAATTCTAATCAGTCCTGGGAACATATTCTCCTATGATCCTGAGAGGTTCAAAAAAGCAGCATATCTGATGAACAGAGGGAATCTCCCAATCAGAGAGGTGACATTTGGTAGAATTTCAGACTTGCTAAAACCAACTAGTCATTTAGAGATTAGACCTGATACTAATATATCTGTGAATGAGATTGAGAAACTTGGAATTTCCTTTCACACAGGAAAGAAAGATTAAGCCTTAATGAAAACCTAGAACACAATACTTGGGACCTAAGACGGAGACAGTAGATTGACAGAGGACTTGAACTGGGAACTTGTTGTCGTTGGTGGAGGACCTGCAGGAATGACAGCAGCCATCTACGGTGCAAGATATGGACTTAAGACCCTATTATTAGAATCCAAAGTCCTCGGTGGAGCTCAAGCCACTAGTCCAGGTATCGAGAATTACCCAGGGTACACATTCATTGTAGGACTGGATCTGGCAAACAAAATGAAAGAGCAGGTCAAGAAATCAGGGGCAATCATTAAGGAGATTACTGAGGTCAAGAGTATAGAGAGAGAAGGAAATGACGGTGATTTTCTTCTCGAAACTCGACGAGGTGTCTACCGGGCAAAGGCAATCATCATTGCAACAGGCGGAGGACACAAACACCTGGATGTGCCTGGTGAAGAGAAACTTACTGGTCGTGGAGTATCATACTGTGCTACATGTGATGGCCCACTTTTCCGCGGCAAGACTGTTGCAGTTGTGGGGGGTGGAAATACAGCTGTCACTGAGGCATTGTATCTCTCAGAGGTTGTGAGTAAGGTCTATCTCATTCATAGAAGGGATGAGTTGCGTGCGGAAAAGGTAGTTCAAGATTATGTGTTCAACTCAAGTGTAGAGATTATTTGGGACACTATTGTCAAAGAGATACGAGGCGACGACCTTGTTAATGAGTTGCTTTTACATAACGTGAAGACTAGAGAAGAACGAATCCTTACAGTAGATGGGGCATTTATTGCGCTTGGTTCTAGTCCAGAAAGCTCTTTAGCTAAAAGTATTGGAGTGGAAACTAATAAGCGTGGGGAGATTCTTGTTTCTGCAAAACAAGCAACGAACATTTCTGGAGTGTTCGCAGCTGGAGACGTTGTCGAATCTATGAAGCAGATTGCTGTTGCTGTTGGTCACGGAGCTATCGCTGCAGACAGCGCTTATTCATACATAAGGAAGAAACAGAGAGGACCAATTGGTTACGCATGAAGATAATGTCGCTGTGTTTCCTAGTACAACCTTTGGGATGGGGAAACGTTAATAACCGCACCTCAGCCCGATGCTCAAAGCGCTGAGCAAAATCTCAGTGACACCTAGATTGACCGTGATGTCATTATGAAAAGGGTCAAAGTCGTAACAATTGCACTCGCGTTCACATTCATACTACTTGCGTTTGCAGCACAACCAGTTGCTGCAGCAAGTCGATTAGACTCTCTTACATCATATTTGAACAGCAGGTACGACGCTGTCAGGGGTGGATACTCAATTCCTGGCGAGGGAGTGGTACGCATCGATCCAACATATGGCGCTATTAGTATCATGAATGAATTAGGTAGTATTCGAAATAGACCTCCACCAGTTACTATCACGCTTGTTATGGACTTCTTAATTGACCGTCAATGGTTATCTGGAAATGAGGGTGATGAACCAAGGTATGGAGGGTTTGGTGATTACCTCTTGGGACCAGTCACAAATGGTGGGAATTACAGAGGATTAGCTATTTGGCAGATATTGAAAGACCAGAGTGATATTCCAGGTACAGAAGACTATGACATCAATGCTACAGCCAACCTCTTTTGGATTAATAGGACGTACACTGACTCCGGTGGTTTTGCTCTGAATACAGAGGCAATAGATGCTCACGCTGGACCAGACCTTTTGTCCACCGCATATGCCCTATCATCAATTAGACTGATTCACACAATGTATTCAGAGGAAAATGCATGGGATTGGTTGGTTAACGAAACTGCAACGGTTGAATGGATTGAAAGCTGCAAAGAGGGAAATGGATACAAATTGAGTCCAAATGATTTCCTTCCAAGTGTAACGGGCACTGCAGCAGCAGTCATGGCATATCATGCTTTAGACCCCCTAGCAGCGGTTCCAGATGCAAGTATTCTCCGGAATTGGCTCGTTGAGCGCCAAGTTCTGGATTCTGAGGAAGCAGACTTCAACGGTGGTTTTGAGGAAGGAAATGGAACTGAAGTATCAAGTCTGGAGTCAACATACTATGCGCTCTCAGCAATTGAGATTCTCAACGGACTCCAATTAGTAAACACAACCGCAGTTGAAGAGTTCATCCTGAATTGCCAGACTTCTGAAGGTTCCTTTGCAAACACACCGGGAACTGACACAGGGAAGCTCCTGTATTCCGGTTATGCATGCGAGATATTGAATATGGCTGGATCAGATCGAGCATTGAATATTCTATCATCGTCAATTGATCCCTATTCACCGGGAGGTACTGGATTTGAATGGCGAATTTATGTCATAATTGGAATCATTGTGGTTGCAGTCGTTTTTGCAGTTCTTGGCGTTAGATCGGACTGATGAATGCAATATCTTTATCACAATAACGAGGAATTAGCCTTTAGGGATCGACAAATTCGAACCCTAGGTGTATCAAATGCCCTACTCTGAAACAGACGATGAGTCAATTCCAAGGTACAAACGTGGGTATGAGTGGTTTTCACACCTTGCTAATGCCAAACTGTCTAGGAAACCTTGGAGACGATTGGGCTTCTTTTCCTTCTACGATGCACCTTACGCAGAGAGTGAGCTCCTATACCTATCACCTAAACAAGTCATGCTGACGATGGCAAAAATGGCTAAGGCTAAAGAGAATGGTCTGGTGTTTGTTGTAGATGCAATGGAAAAGGATGAGATGGGACTCAGTACTAGAGCCGGCTTTGACCAGTTCATGGAGATTTTCGATGGACTCTTTCCCAACTCATCAAAGTTCTATTTTGGACCTAAGGAATCTGAGAGAGAATGGCTTCATGAATTTTCATCAATTAGAGTTCCTCTTGATTGGCTTGTGAAAAGACCCAATGTATTCG
>LRSL01000017.1 GCA_001563335.1 Candidatus Thorarchaeota archaeon SMTZ1-45
CCCATCGCGTTGCTGATGCTACAGTTGGGGACCAAACTGGTGTTGTACAAGTACCATTGTGGGACTCCTCTATTGATGACATGAAGGCAGGTTCGACTTACACATTGAAAAATGGTTACACAGGACTTTTCCGAGGTAACCTTCGGCTTAACATAGGCAAATACGGAGAGGTAACTGAAGCTGAGGAAGCCATAGAAGAAGTCAATGAAGAAGTTGATATGAGTGCCGAAGAGCACGAAGACTTTCGTCGTCGTCGAAGCTATGGCGGTGGCGGCGGTGGTGGCAGAAGCTATGGCGGCGGTGGTTACGGAGGAAACCGTCGAGGTGGCGGAGGCTATGGCGGAAGAGATCGTCGAGGTGGCGGAGGCTATAATGACCGCGACAGACGTCGCAGATACTAGATAATATAGAAACAATTAATTGAAACGGACCTCTATTCATGAGGTCCATTTTCACTTTTTCTTTGGCTTAATTCTCTGAGTGGAGTAAAGGTCTCTATGAAGTTGTAATTCATCAAGAGTGTTTGAATGATTGATTTATCGTTGAAATCTTCGTCTTAAAAACAAAATTGGTAACGGTAGAATTAGGATTACTAGTACTGAAAGATTGATGATGAGTGTTGTATCAACATGATTCACTGCTTCTGATGCAGGTATCACAAATTCCATCACAAAGTAATCTGTTGGATGCCAATCCTCATCTTGAATATCTCCCGAGAACACTACAACGATATCGTGTTCAGGAATGACGTAGATTTTCTGTTCATAATGTCCAATCGCCTCATAGAATGGTTGTTCGGGAATTCCCCACCAAGTGTAGCCGTAATGATACCCGAATCCTGTATCATAATACATTCGAGTAGAAATATTGACCCATTCTGAAGAGATTACTTGCGTACCGTTCCAGTTTCCATCATTCAAATAGAGATAACCAAAACGTGCCATGTCTCTCGGTTTAAGATTCAATCCTCCTCCACATCCGTATCGACCACTTGCAGGAACACGCCACCATGATAAATAGTCAATACCTATTGGGTCGAACAAGAACTCCTCTGCAAAATCCATTATACTATAACCTGTGGTTTGTTCAATAATTCCTCCAAGAAGTTCTATCCCTCCCGAGTTATATGACCATACATCGCCTGGATCATTTAACATTGGTCGGTCTAGGACATATTCCCACATATCGTTACTCCGATACATCGCAAACAAATCATTTTCTGGCTCTTCGTATGGAATATCGACCTCATGAAATTCCAATCCCGATGACATTGTCAGTAGATGTTCTAAAGTGATATTCTCCTTTCTAGGATCCCAATTATCAATTGTATAGTTGGGGAAGAAATCGACGACGCGTTGACTTACATTATCGATATATCCCATATCTATTGCTATCCCGATGAGCGCGGACATGAAGCTCTTTGTACAAGACTGAATTGTATGTGCCATGTATTGAGTCCAATAGCTGTAATATTTCTCGTAGACTATGTAACCATTTTTGATAATTATGACTGAATGAATTTCAATGTCATTATCAATTATTGTTTCATCGATGCGGTCCAAGGTATGGGAGCTTAATCCTTGCTCCTCAGGAGTTGTGTTTAACCATTCATTAGTTGGCCAATAATCTCTGATTACTTCTGTTTGTGCTACTGAATATCCTTGAGTCGGAAGAATAGGAACAATGAGTAGAATTACAAGAATCAAGATTATTGATGAAGTGTTATGTCTACTTTTCAACTGATTCACACCACCAAAATTGTTATGCCAAACACTAGCCAGAAGCTTAGAGTAATGTATGCCGTGAACCACTTTCGAGATTTTGCATCAGTATAATGCTGTTGCCATAATTTGCGTCCAAGCATAATGAATAATCCAAACATCACTAATACTATTGCAAAACCAATTACTATCACACTGGAAAGATCTGGTATCATACTCCCATTAGCAGTCAATGTGACGTATTCCAACTCTAGATTCCCAAAATATAGTGCAATAGCATAGGAAAACCAGCTAATAGCTGCTTTTGTAAAGATAGACATTCCTGTCATAAAGAAGAACATTGAGGAAAGGAAAGCTTGTCTAATCCTCTTTATAGCTAAAGGAGCTAGAAACACAAGTCCTACGCCAATGGAAATCAGTGTCATAAACCCAATTATTGTGCTTAGAAAATAAGGATTATCTGTGAAAGCAGCAGTGAAGAAAATCCAACTCCATGTTTCGTGATAGGTGACTACTCCCATCCAAGGCAAAGTTCCAATCCAAGCTACATTGAAAGGACTCAGGAAAATCAAACTTGTCACATTCCTCATCTCACCAGTGCTCCCTTGTGACACTGGGAGTAGAAGATCAATCATGACTTCATAGAATTCACCAATCATGAAGCTGCTCAAGAATAATGCAAATCCAAGGTAGTAAAAATAGAGTCTAATTTTGTCTTTTCTCCATGATGCTGATTTTTTGGTTTCTATAACATATTTTAACGAGCTAGTTTTGTTGGATTCGAAATAAGGTGGAGTGATTAGGTATGAAAGGTATCTACGTATTGTGCTTCCTGTACTCTTCTTCAGCCTTGGTATAATCACATAGAACAAAGATGCTGTAACGATTGGTAGAGCTATGGCAATTACGCTAGCCTGGACAATTCCAAGGATAAAATCGATTGACACTTATAGCACTCCCGATTCGATTTTTCTAAGATAGCTAGAAATCAAATCATGCCAATCAGAGAGTGTCTTCCTATACATAGCATCCTGTGACAGGAGAAATTGTGACATTCTATAGGAAACGTCAAACCGAGTCGATGGTGGTAAACTCTGAAATGCATGATTGTTTGGAGAGTCATATACTCTAGCCACTTCAGTTTCTCTATCAATCAACCTTTGTAGTAGTGATTGAGCCAGTTCAAACTCAGAGTCTGTTACATGAATTCCAAGTGTAGAAAGTCCTAGAATTGTCGCTCTTACCATATCTTTCGATGCTACAGGTTCCTCGTCATAAGCACTCATCCTCTCGCTGATTCCCAATCTAAACTCTCTGGCTACAGCTCGATAATATCTTTCAACAATACCTTTCGGAGTTTCACGTGTTTCAACCAGTTCTATAATGCCCGCATTATTCAGCTTCTGTACATGGTGAAGAACAGTTCCTGGTTTCTTCTTCATTGCGTCTGAAAGCTGTTTAACTGTCATTGGTTGATTTATGAGATATTTGAAAACAATGTCTTTTCTTGTTTTATCGAGTAAGAGTTTGATGATTTTTGGATTAGTGACTACTTCGAATTCCTTGATTCTTTTGTGGGATATTTTTGGATTCAAGTTCACTCACCTCCTCCTTCTTGCGTATATGTTGCATCTACTTTTGCTGTCAGAATCATGTAGATTCTTGTGAGCACAATTGAAACAGCTGGGACCACAACAAAGAGTAAGATGATAATGACCAATCCACTATATTGTTCAAAGAAATGAAAAATAACTAATGGTTCCCATAGGAATGCCAATTCGTTGATTATTGGAAGGATAGGGAGACCAATCATTAGCACAATAATGAACCAGGCCCCTAAAACGCGGCCCGGAAATTGACATGCAAGTCTAATGGATCTTGCTGCTGCTTTTACCGCTGAGAGGCCATCAATAATGCCTGGAAATGTTAGCGATAACATTCCATTTACAAGAATAATCCACACAACAATTAAGGGAATTAGGATCTCAAGTTCTTGATTGGTTGGGGGATTCCAAGTTGGATATGATATTGATAGAAATGCCAATATTAGTGGAGCTAGAGTAATTAGAAAATGAATCATGCCGCCACCAAGAAGAGAAAATCCCCTCTTTCCATACCATGAAAACGCACTCTCTGCTTGAGTACCATCACTTTCTACGAGTTCTCGTGCCATACCAAATAAAGCCCCAAGTGCAATGAAAAATGGTCCTAGAAGGGGGAGAACTAGAAACATGATCAGCATCACCAGAGTTAAACCACTAGTCACAGAGAATCCTGCAACAATAGATTCAACGAACCAAATCAAGAATGGTATGCCCATCGTAAACAAAACTGGAATAAGAATGAATAGAGCAATCAGAACAAGAAGAAGTAAAGTTACGAGTAAGATACCAAGCATTGCTAGCCCAAATGATAGAATATTCTTTACAGCAAGAGTGAAACCTACTTTGAAATCTTTCAATAGCCCACTTGGTGATGGCGCAGTACTTGATTCTGCGAATTTCTTAGTATCATCTGGTGAATCAGGATAGTTAGTTGGCCAGCTCATAGCTACACCTCTTTAAACGAGAAAAGATTGGTGTGACCCCATCAAAACTGATGGGGCCACGGAGGAGATAGATTGTTATCGAGAAGGGGAAAAAAACCATTTAGTATCACTCACTTGGAGAACTGCACTGATACATCTCTATTGTCTGATGCCTTGATTCGAGCCATTTCTGTGGAGAGCTCTGTTGTTTCCCAGACTCCTGGGTTTATTGGATCACCATATCTCAAGTACTGAATCAAGCGTGCTTCATCATATACCTTGCTTGCAGCCGCAATTCCACCTGGAAGAGCAACTACTATCATGCCTGGAACGAGCATTACCAGATACGCCAGACCCGCCATTCCAGCAAGAGCTGCAAGAATACGAACTAAACGACCTGTAATCACTCGCTCGAGTGAGATATTTAGATTCCCTAAGGGAGCGACTCTTTTCGTTTTTTTGGTCTTGATTCGTGCATTGTACATTTTTAAGCACCACGCGAATCCGAATCGTTCCGTTATTCCGGAACGTTCCGTTTCCTACGTACGTTTTAGAACTCCAAACCTATATAAATTGTTTGGTCTACGCCAAACGTTAGACAAAACCGGCACGAGAGCATAGATGCTTCGTGCCAAAAAATAGGGGATAGATTTAGCGCGTAAATCCTTGTAAAGCGCTTGGTCTGTCATGAGCCCTCAAGCGAGCGTGTTCAGACTCTGCTTCTACATCATCCCAATTGGTTGGCTGAGAAATCATATTATTTCTCACCCATTGAATCAGTTCAGTTTCATCATGGATTTTAGAGATTAAAGCAACCTCTGCGGGTAGTATGAATAGTATGAGTCCTGGAAAGACAGTGAGTGGTAGAATCATCAATCCAGCAAGCGCAATACAGACCGCACATCGGATTGATCTCCCGAAGATGAAGCGTTTCAGAAGAGGTTTAGGAATCTCAACATACTTCAATTGCTCAGGAATTGCTTCTATTTGTTGAAACTTATTCATTCTAAATTCACCACGCTATATGATTTCTGTGATGAATTAGTTATATAGCTCTTAGGTCAGCGCAAGAATTAGCCTTTTTTTCATATATGTTGCACGAGATAGGCTTTTCACTATTATATGTCACTCACTGAGCTTACTGGAGCTAGATGATATGAGAGGATTCAAGCGGGCAGTAGTAAAAGTAATTATCCTAGTTTCGCTTGCGATTCTTTTCTCTCTCATAGCTGTAACTCCTGGTGGATTAGTATCAAACACACCAGCTACCAGAGTAGGTGTTCATTCTATCATAGCGTTCTGGATATCAATTCCAGTTGCTCTAAGTGTGCTAGCATTTCTGAAAAGGCAATCAAAAGCTGGTTTATTGCTGGTTTCTGCCATGATTTTTCCAATGGTACTCCATATTGGTAGTGCAGCCATGAACATTTTACGTATTGATGAACCAACAGTAATCCATTTAATTAACGATTCTGTTGCTGATTTGCTTGAATTAGTAATTCTTAGTTTCCTGCTTGTAGGAGCCTGTATTGGCTTCGCAAAGAATTCTAATTCATCGGATATACAATCGCCCTCCTTGCTTCTTATTCCGATATTGCTAATACTACCCCCAGCGATATTCGGAGGGATTTGGATTCTTCTTTTATTCCTCGAGCTGGAATTCATCATCGATATAAGTTCAATATTTGTACTCATCGCAATTTCTGGTTTTATTATTTCTGCGCTAGTTGTTCCAAGATTTAGAGAAAGCGCGCCACCTATCGATAGTGGATTTTTCATAAGTTCAATTCTGCTTTTCTCTCTGTCAGGAATTGCGATCTTACTGACACTTACACAACCAGATGTGAGTTGGAAATTAGCAGAAAATATGCAAATGGGTGCCCATCTCCTTTTTGCTCTTGCTATGGGAATACCATTCCTTAAACGAGCAGGATTTCAAAGATCATTTACATATGCAATTATTCTAGGTCTCATTTTCCTGGCTTATCTCCCATTCTTAATTACAATTGTAATTGAGAGTGCCTCAACTATACCATCTAGTGGACCAACTGATTTGTTAGCCTACATAATCATACACGTAGGTGCAGCATCACTAGCAGCAATTATGGCAATCCTCCTTTATATCTACCCCAGAAAAAAGCTTACTTGGAATCATTATCCATTAATTGTTCTTTTCGGAATGTGGTGCGGTATCACTATTTTTCAAGTGTTATTGCTACTGTTTCCTTCTGTTGCACCTTTAGGTGAGCCAATTACTCCAAATAATATTGGTAGTATATTGACTCTTGTTTTACTCTACATCACTGTCCGTTGGACAATGGACCCACCAATTGGTCGAAGAGAAATACCTTCATTGTTTGATTTATCTTTAATCATAGCTGGTCTAATGTTTCTAGTTGTTAGTGGGGAGGGGATAAACCAACTTGTTCTTATCTTCAATCCAATACTTTCAGGAAATCCAGCAAGTAATGTACTCATCCTAGTTACAAATTTGTTCATCATGTTTGCTTTTGCGTATATAATCTTCCTCTTGTCTAAAGATTCCAAAGGTGAAGCTCCTGTGGAACTATATGTGGTATTGTTCCTTGCAATGTGGATTCTTCCCAATATTCTAAAAAGCTACTACGAACTCTGGACTACTGGTTGGTGGATTTCTGAAATCCTTCTCTTTGCAGGTCTTCTAGCTGGCCCCCCCCTATTCACTTGGCTTTATGTCAGAACAATGCATGAGGCAGAAGAATCTCATAAACGAGCAAACATGTATGCTGACCTATTAATGCATGATGTATCTAACTATAATCAAATGATGATGATCTCGCTTGAGTTGCTTGGTTCTCAAGATATTCCAGAACCAGCACGAAAACGAGTTGCTGACGATGGACGTCAAGTAATCTCATTGTCAGAGCAATTAATTAGCAATGTAAGACTCTTGAGTCAAGCTGACCAACTTAAGACAAGTGATCTTCAACCAATAAACCTAGTTACAACTATTGTCAGCGCAATTGATGTATTTACCCGACGAATTGGATCTGGTGAACTCAAGTTGGAGTTTCAATTCGAAGATGCTGAGATTTATATAATGGGAAATGAGTTGTTGATGCACATCGTTTTGAATATCCTATATAGTGCGCTTGAGTGTCGAATTAGAGGAGAAAAAGTCAACATTACTGTCCAAGAAACTGAACAGTCAGGTGATGTTTTTTGGCAAATCAACATTCAAGCTCCAGGAAGGAAACCCGATCAAAAAGACGAGTATAGTAGCAGCACATTGGGTTTGTTAGCTGCTCAACTAATGACTGAATCCTTGAATGGACTCTTTGCAGTTCAAACATTTGAACGGAATGATGAGTGCGAAGGGCGATTGTTCTCCATTATGTTACATATGGCTAAGGTGGAATAAAGCTAAGGTAACTCTTATTGCTGTAGAATTGCTCTGGTCAACCAATGGAAGTGAAAGGGAATGGGACGGACATATTTGACACCAGATCATCACAAGAAACGTGTTGAAAGAGTTTTCACAAAACTTGATGCACAGGGTATCGAGTCCTTTTTAGTTTTCAATTCAAAGAACATATTCTATCTCACAGGTTTATCATTTATTCCAACTGAGAGACCTATCATACTAATCTTGCACAAAGGAGATGTCAACTTCTTTGTCCCATCTCTAGAGATTGACCACGTTCAGCATCAAGTGCCATTTGTTACGGAAGTCTTCTCATACTTCGAATATCCTGATGAGCGGCATCCGATGTACCATCTAGCGGCAATTCTCAAGAATGAAGTTAAACTAGCTCCCAATAGGGTTGCAT
>LRSL01000018.1 GCA_001563335.1 Candidatus Thorarchaeota archaeon SMTZ1-45
TGGCATCGCGTCGGGTTTGGAAGCAAGTATGCTAGAAGACACCAGATACGTTTTGGACGTTCTGGAAAAGAGTAGCGTAGATTTGGTTGTCGAGGATAATATATTCGACCTTCCGAAAGGTATCGATAGAGCTCCAATTAGAAAAATGGACGCAGATGTTCTAATTATAGTTGGTTCAGATAGATTGCTTCTTAAGAAACTTCTAGATCTTAGACAAACAGATATTCCGATACTACCGCTTTCATCGAAAGGTCAGCCAGATTTCCTCTTCGAAATATCAGCCACTAATTTCGATGGTGTTATTGGAGACCTTCTGAAGAATAATTGGAAAAAAGAGGAACATAGGCGTTTGATTGCTGAAATATCAGGAAAAGAAACTCCACCATTATTAAACGACATTGGTATTTTTGCCAGAAGAAGTGCCACCCTCATTCGATATTCTTTACTCATTAATGATGAACATTTTTGGAAAGATGGTAGTGATGGATTGATAATTGCAACCCCTACAGGTAGTACAGCTTATTCTCTTAGTGTGGGAGGACCAATTATTCTAACCTCTTCACTAGTTTTTTCTATAATTCCTGTGAACAGCATAAATCCATCAAGGAGACCTCTTGTACTCTCAGATGAGATGAAGATTGAAATTAGGGATTTGACCAGCTCAGTGGCCATTGAGGCTGTTCTTGATGGACAGATAAGGAGAAAGGTGGACAATCATCCGGTAATAATTAGAAAATCAGACTCAAGTGCCATGTTCGTGAAGTTCTCTGAAGAACGAGTCGAAGAACTTCGAGGGAAGCTTCTAAGTAAAACGGAAACAGCAGAAGATGTGGCTCATGAGATGCCCCCTAGTGCGAAACTTGTGTTTAAAGTGCTTGAGTATCGAGGACAACTTAGTCAAAAGGAGATTATCGAAGAAACCATGCTTCCTCCCCGTACTGTTAGATATGCTCTTTCACTTCTAATGAGTGAAGGACTAGTTAAGAAAAAACTCTCACTAAGAGATAGTAGACAGGGTTTCTATCATGTTACCAACAAAGCCTAAGAAGGGCACATACATCAAAAAGCATGCTGAAATCATGTGATTACAATGACTGCAATGAAAGGCTTTCCAAAAACAAAAAATAAAGTAATCAACGAAATCTTCAATCAAGCAAAGGAAGACCTCAACCTAGTAAAGAAAGGAGAAAAGATTCCAGATAAGAATGGCTTTTTTGATGAATCAAGAGAGTTCATTATCTTTGAGATTGCTAAAGCAAACGATATTCCAACTGAGGGTCTTGTAAAAGCTGAAAAAACAAATACTGTGTTGATGCAGATCTTCAGAGATATCCATGATAATCCAGCCCTATCTGATATTATTCAGTCAATGACATTATGCTTGTATGGCTTTCTTCTTGGAAGCTACAACGAGGAGGATTTCAGATATCTCTACAGATACTCACTTCGTTATGTTCGTAATCAGAGCCAAATTGAGAGTTGGTTACGTAAAGCACTGATATTTATAGCAGCAACCCGAAATGACTCCGCCAAAGATGTTATGTTTCATGTTAGATGGTGGCTTCGATTTCTTGGGGCGCCGGTCTTCAATCCAGGGCTATTTAGTGATGTTAGTGAGCAGTTAGGTGTTGATATCAAATCGCTTTTAGATTCAGACGAACTTAGGCTCGTTGATGCAATCACACGTCATCCAGAGTATGTTAGAGAAGCTGTTGAGGGAAAACCATTCAGAGAGGTAATGGATGCATGCAGAGAGTGGACTCCAGATGTTTTGCTATCAGAGCTACTTGCTGTAGCACAAGAGCATGTTTATACTGAAAGTAAGGACTTAGTAACACAGGATATGAGTGTCAATAAGTCAATAGAGGTAATGAAGAAGCACTTTGAAAAAACTAAGTTCCAGAGTCATAAGAATGCAGTTTTACCAGTACGACTACAACAGCTAGAACACCCACCTCCTGGAGAAGCAATTGATCCAGTGATATTTGAACTGATTCCACAGAAACTCAGAATGTGTCTACTACCCTCTGTGGCATATTCAAGCAAAACAAAGAGGATTGAAATTATATTTCTAGGAGGACCAGAAATTGGAAGAAGTGGAATTCTAATTAAAACAGACACCGGAGGCGTACTTCTTGATTATGGACTCTCAGTGTCAAATCATATGATCCCAGAATGGGTTCCAGAGCTTGAAATGATTGATACAATCCTTGTTAGCCATGGTCATCTAGATCATCTAGGAGGTTTGCCTGTTCTCTTTGATACATTCAATGGCAAATGGTGCTCTGTTGGACCAACAGGAGGTATTGCAAAAGCACTATTAATTGATGCAGTCAAAGTAGGGACTCCATTTCCACCTAGAAGGTTCAATAAATTGGACATGATTTCTCGATTCACTGAAGATAACATAAAGAAAGTCACTGATAATCATGTTCGCTTAGAATTTGGTAAAAGCAATGAAGTAGGACCTGGAATTGTTGTAACGCCTATTGAAGCGTGTCATATCCCTGGTAGTGCGATATATTCGATTGACATTGAAGGTGTTAAGATTCTATACACAGGCGACTTCAACATGGATGAGTCAGTTCTCTTCGCCGGAGCAAACATTCCCACTGATTCGGATTACGTGATATTCGATGGCACATACTGGGGAAGAGAGGATTTTGATCGAACGAGAGTGAATGACTCGATTAGTGATACAGCTGCAAATTATGGACCATTGATAATTCCAAGTTTTGCTGTTGGGCGTTCACAGGAGATGCTCATGATTCTTGAAAATCTAGGGATTACAAAGAATCGCAATGTTATGGTAGCAGGAATGGCAGAACGCATAACAAATCTTGTTGGAGTAAAGGGACACTGGAGTGGTATGAAGAAGAATAAAGTGCATCTTGATAAAGAGGATGTACTCGTTGCTGGAGGAGGTATGATGGGAGGCGGCCTCGCAAGACATCATTTCAACGAACAAAGAGAGAATCACAAAGCTGCTGTAATCTTATGCGGATATTTAGCCCCACGAACTCCTGGGTGGAACTTACTTCATGGCTACGAACCTCATGAATGCAAAATGGTGTATGCTAGACTTAGTGCACACTCTTCGTCAACCAATCTTCAATCCTTCATCAACACATGCACTGGAAAGAAAATAATGGTTCATACCCCAACGCAAATTGCACCTAAGGGTATAATGATACCGGAGTATAGAGAGAGAATCATGATTAAACCATGAAACTAAGCCACTACTTCTAGTACTCCATCGAGGACAAGCTTAGTAGCTACAAACTTCATAGCTGGTAGACTCACATTGAGTTTACGAACCACATCTTGTAATGGAAGTGTACCATCACAGAGATCGACAAACTTGACAACAACATTTCCATATGCTTTCTGCGTATCTTCATCAACCTGACCTAGCTTCTTTAGATGACTTGTGGGACTTAATTCAACCTTGAAGTCAATCCAACCATATTGGTTCATTATCTGAAGGCAACCAAGCACCGTTTCACGAGGTAGGTCTAAACTTCGAACAAGACCACCAATGGTATCATTGCTTTCAATCGCACTCTTAACTGCCACTATCGCTTGTCCTACATCCCGGTTTTTGAAAGGTAGAGGTTTCCCTGCTTCACGTGAGCGAACGATATAATCAAAGCTTATAGGTTTCACGGGCATACGTACAAGCACATTAAAGATGGTTGGTTCGAATACATCTGCATTTCCATTCCATGAGTCCCAAATATCTTGGTATTTTTGTTCAATCTCAAACAAGAGAGAAGTTAGTGTGCTTCTCTGTTCATCTTCTTCACTATCATTTGTAACAATGAGAGCAAGCATAAAATGCTTGGACTTCTCAATCATTACTAGATTCCCTTCATGTTCAATTGTTTCAAGGGCGTCTGTGGATGACCCCTCAGGAGATTCAGCATCAATTCCACCAAATGAATCAAGTGCGGAAATTAGGGACGCGACTGCATTCTTATCGATTTCATCATCGGCATATTTAAGGTGGAAAGCAACATCAGGCATTCCTTCTTTTTGTATAATCAGTAGAAGGTGAAGAATTTTCGAGCGGTCATGAACTGCTTTAGCAACAACCTGTTTGGACACTGCTGGTTCGATTTCTGTTTCAGCAGCCTCTGCGATTTTAGCTGCCTGAGTGCTTGTCGGGATTGGGGTTTCACTAATAGCTTCGATACTACTATCAGTATATGGGACAGTTTCAAATCCACTACTTGCAAGTCCTGGCGTCGATGCGGCAGCTGTTGGTTGTGCTCCTGGTTGATCAATCTCTTCAGTTCCTCTTCTAACAGTAATCATCTCACTGATTGGTAAGTCAGGAAGAGTGACTCCCACAGTCTTTGCAGCAACTTCAAGCATAAGTCGAATGAACTCTTCACGTCTTGATTTATCAGTAGCAACCATCGCAAAAGTTGGAGCACCCAATAGGCGCTTAATCTTATCTGCTTTCATCGATTCTGGGAGGTCTTGCTTATTGGCAATAATGAATAATGGAACTGCTGGTGCTTCCTTACGGATATTTCGTAAGAGCGATTTGGTCTGCATTACATTCCTGAAACTTGAATCAGTAATTAGAAAGATGACATCTGTGCCTGAAAAGTAAAAGCTCCATAGATCCTGGAATACAGCCTGTCCCGCGAAGTCCCACACGGTCACCAAGAAAGTACCGAACTGGATGGTTTCTGAAGAGTCTACTGCGACATTGATAGTGGGCACATATCCTCCAGGTGCAGGTTCTTTTCCGAATAGTAACCTAAGTAGTGTGCTTTTTCCCACACCACCGCTTCCAACAAAACTGACCTTGAATCGAGTAAAGATCAGTTCACCAAGAATGTCATCCAGATTGTCGCGGATGTAGCCAATGCTATTTCCTCGGAGTGCAGTTGAAACCCTAGCAGCGCCCTCACGAACACGATGTTGGATTACACGGTCTTCGTCACGACCATCTGTGACTAAAAGAAGAACCATGTCTCCATCTACAGATCCATGAAAGATCTTGTGCTTCTCAGCGACGAAGACAGGTGTGTCTTGAGCGAGACCCTCTGTTGTGTAAAGGTCCATATAACCAGCAAGGAATTCTCTGATATCATCATCAAGGAAGTCAATCTTCCAAAATCTAGTTCTAACCACAACGTTACCATCAGCCTTTTCAATCAATAACACGTTGTGTATCACTGGTTACCACACTCTGTCTATTATTTTGGTAACTCGTTTTGAGTTATCTACTTTTCTTGCATTTTTCATCTTTTCTTCCATCTATGAACCTTATGTGTGCGTGCATTATCCTTCTTTTATAGTGATTATCTCTCTCCTGTGTAGTTCTGCAAAGACTGTTATTAAGACACTAGGTTGAATCCGAAGTTTTTTCGCTATATTCTCGATTGTGCGTTTACCATCAACAAGTTTGATAATCTCATCAGCGCGAGAATATAGAGAGAGGACCTCAGTATTCGGTTTGCTGAGTAGAACTGGAACATCATCAGGTCCAATCTTCAATACGAATTGGATGGCACCCATTCTATGAAGAAGGTGAATTGCTCCTAAGACCATCTCAGGTCCTTTGCTTGGTACTAGTAATGACATTGTTAAGGAACCATCTAGTCTATTCCATACAGCCTCGAGAAAGTCCCTGAGAGGGGCGTTCTCAAAGCGTTCCCACAGAAGAGCTCTATTTTGTTTTGGAGCCATGCGTGTAGGAATCACATTTGGGGGAAGTGTTGCTAGTAGCTTTAGAGTGAACGGGGGTGAACGGAATAGATCTGTTGGATCATCTACCACTTCAGGAATCTCATCCATGAATAGATCAGGAAGGAATGAGAATTTCTCTCTTAGAACTTCTACATCAACACCAGTTCCAGTGATTAAAGTATAAACATAATGACCTCGTTCAATTGTGATATAATTCAAATCACCTGTTCGAAACACAGAAGTTTCAGTAGGTTTTGCTGGGTCAAACTTGAAAGCTGAGATTGCAGCTACTATATTCGGTGCCATTTCTAGTAGTTTCGAGCGTTCATCGTAGTAATAGCTATATGCAGCCTCTCCAGTTCGACGATCAACAACAAAGAAGGCTTGATGTCCAACCTCTGTTTCTTCTGGTGCTTCAGGAGCAGAAATACCATCAATGGACTCATCGATCTCCCATCGTTGGTAAGCTAACTCAGGGTGCATATCTATGAAACCTGCAATAGCCATTGAAGATAGAAGCAAATGAGTTGGTTTAGACGACACATCTGATAACTCCAATCCATAGAGATCTTCATACTCACGAGCGAGCTCAAGCTGGCTGTCAGAACCAGGCACGACAATTAGTTGTGAACTGGATCTCTCTCGTATCCTCATAACAATCTGTTCCACTCTATCAGCTGTGGGAAGTGGAGGAGAGATGACTAGGACGAATAGTGTTGTGCTTGTGAGGTCGTCCGACCAGTCTGCCTTCACAAGATTGTCTGAAGAGATGCGCATAACTTCGACAGTAAAAGGACCTATTAGTATAGGAGTCGAATAAGAACGTCCCTTTTGCCCTCTAGCCTTTAGTATGGAATCAACCGCTGTTCCTGTCTTATCTTCAAAAGAGGGGTCAACACTCGTGATGAAACACAATCGCATACGTTCCCTAAGCAGTGCATCTGCTATTGTTTCAAATTCCTCTTTGAAGTCTCGAACAGAAGTTTGTTGGATTTCCTTACTTGATGCTTCTTGAAGTCGTTTCATTCTTTCAATATCTGGTTCGGTTATTAAATCAGAATCTGATAACCCTACAATAATGGTGACCTCACTCACCTTGCAAATGCAGGTGTTTTTTCCCTCAATTTCTGTTGTGACAAATTCTCGAGCAGAGTCTTCCTGCATTAGCTTGTAGTAGGATTCAACCACGAGTTGAAGGAACTCATCAGTTGCTTTCTCTTTACTAAAGGATATAGATGCTAATGCTTTGGACCCTAGAAGGTCAAAAAGGACAGCATTAACAATCATAACTGAATCATCCTCTTCAATCAAACAATGGGACTTGCGCTCGCCAACGCATCATATAACCCTTCACTAATCAACCTTGTTCGGTTCTCCTTTTGAGAAAATCCTCGAATGATATTAATTCACGCATTAACCTTTGATAGTCAGATGCAATCCAATTAGTATCATATTCAATAATGTCTTCTCCACCTCCTGAAATTATTGGTGGTAAATCTGAAATCGCTTCGAACACATTTACAGGGGGTGGTAAATCTTTAGAACCAAGTCTAGCATCAATTCGATTTTTTCCTCGGATAATAGGAGAAAAGTACCTTCTAAGTAATTGTTTGCGTTTTTCGTTTCTCACACCAATAACAAACACACGTCTTCGTCTCTGTGGAACGCCAAATTCCTCAGAATGGAGGTTGAGTAAACTTACTGCATATTCCTCTTTTTCCAGAGTTCTAACAATTGAATTCAAAACTTGACCTTGCTTAGTCCATTTCAATCCTGGGACATTCTCAATCACAATTTGATCAGGCTGAAGAACATTAACAAATTCAAGCATACGAAAGACAAGACTGTTTCGAGGGTCGATTGTGTTTCTATTCCCAGCAGTAGAGAAGCCTTGGCAGGGAGGGCCACCAATTAAAGTGGTCAAATGCTTTCCCGAAAGAGTATGTTCAATCTCCTCAAGAAGGTGATTTGATTGATTAATGATATGAAGGTCAGCTTGTATCACTTTCGTGTCTGGATGATTGTAGGTATAGGTCTTGCACATATTGGTATTGAAATCAGACGCCACAATTACCTTGTTTCCAGCTTGAACAAAACCATCCGAGAGACCACCGGCCCCTGAGAATAAATCAACAACCAAACCTGCTTTTAGGACTGAAGCTACCGCTCTTGCTAATAAAGGAGGAACTGCATTTCCTATCTGCTTATATCTCGAGGTATAGCTCCCAAGGAACCTATATCGATCTGAAAAAGATTGGAGTCGGGCAGCTTCACGCATTGAGATTAATCGATTCTGTTCTGGATGAATGAAAGTACCATTCCCTGGACGATTGAAGTATGTATTTATTGTATAACTTGGCAGGTCATGCTTCAGTCGACCATAATATGTAGTTCTACCCCCAGAATTGTGTATTTGAGTAAGGCGGGCAGATTTCTGAATAACTCTCAGAGGAATATCTTGCCAATTGCCTCCTTGAGGAACTGATTGTATTATCTCCACATCAAGCTCACTTAATGATGAACAGACATGATTATACAATAGCTTCAAGGATTCACAGGTGGCCTGATCAACTATGGGTAGTGAAATAGATGTCACGGGAACCAGTCACTTTACCACGATGTAAAATCTTTGTAAGACAATCAACAACTCTAACTAGTGATGCTTTCTAACTCACTTAAAATTGCATCAATCTCTCGACCAGGAGTTGAACGCAGTTTCAGTACAGCTCTTGATTCTTTAACAGAGAATCCGTATAGGGCAAAGACCAGAGCTTCAATCTTAGGTGATGTATCATTTGATTTGAATTTTCTGACTTCTTCAATCAGCATTTCTCTGAAACCCTGAGATTCACTGCTCTTCATATCTGGTACTGGGAGTTGTGTTAGTTCACGAATAGATATATGGTTATTAGTATTGGTGAGACTGAACCTCCAGTTCATCAGTTCAGAGTTTAAGATTCCAAGAAGCGAAAGTCGATAAGATTCATCTGAACCTCCCTGGATGGCTAGGTAGTTACAAGAGTTTGCTAATACAAAATTTGGAGGGATGTCTGCAAACTTCAATCTCCATCTTTGTGTCCTGTTTGAAACCTGCTGACCAGCGATTCTGAATTGGTTGATGTGTCTGACTCTTACAGATGTACCAAGTTGGCTCTTCAGTTTCTCAATATCAACATATTCAGTCCTTGTTCTGACTCGGTTACTCAAAAGATATCGCGAGATGCTAGACCCACGTATCAAGCGAAAATCTGTAACACTAGATGTAATGCAATCTCGATTTAGTGTAAGATCTAGTTCACCACGATTTACAGACAAATAATCAAAGGAATGGATAGATGGATGAATATGAAGTTTGGACATCAGTTTCCAGCCAACTTTGTTCACCTGAGGTATTGCTAGGGATGAACTGCCTATTTTCTCAATTTTATCTGCGGGAATTTGATTTTGATAACAAGAACTCGCATCTTCAATATCATTCAAACCAAATTTAGCAAGGAAAGATTTGGTCTTGCCCCCACGCTTTAGTGTAATTATTGTCACAGATTGTGTTACTCCTTCAAACATCCGGGATGTTTCAGGAAAGTCATCAACTGTTAGAAGTCTATTCTCTTGGAGGATTGATTTTCTTATTGGAAAAGCAGAAAGGTCTCCGAGAATTGATGAAGGTACAACGAAACCAATGTAGCTTCCTTTTCCAGTCAGTTGAAGCGCTCGTTCAATGAATAGTCGGTAGACGTCAATTGTGTACCTATTGCCCAGATTGTATTCACCAGATTTTCTGAAGTAGCGGATATCCTCGATCATTCTTTCTTTGTATTTTGAGAAGTTCTGCAGATAGATTTCACACTCTCTGGTTAGAAGTCGCTCTCTAAGGAATTCAGCGAGGTTTGGTTTCAGTCGCTCATATGGAGGGTTCATAATAATGAAATCAAATCCACCGTTTTTGAGGATATCACCAAATTCATCATTCCACTCGAATGGAGAACGAGAAACAGGATCTCTAAAGAATTCATTATAATCTGCATCCCCGTTTATGCCCTTAAGAGAGATTAATGAATTCCCTTGTTTTAGTGTAGCAAAAAGTTCTGACTCACCCAGTTTCCTAGAATCAGTTTGTGAGAGAAGGCGAAGTGAAACGTCAGTCACTTCAAGAGCTCCAGAATCAATGTCCACTCCGTACAAATTGTGGCGAGTAATTTGCTTGTAGTCTAATATTCCATTGGTCTTAAGGACACGATAACTTACACCGCCTTTCTGCGCATTCTCAATTCCACTCTTCATTGCTCTGCTAAATGCTTTCAGAGCAGAGATAAGGAAAATTCCAGTACCGCAAGCAGGGTCAAGAGTTCTCAGTGACATAATTTCTTCTAGGGCGGTAAGTCCTCTGGTTTTTGCCATTTCTGATAGCCTATTGAGCTTCGGAGATAGTGTCAATGAAACTATGTAATCAGCTATCTTAGGAGGAGTGTAGAAAGCTCCAAGGCGTTTCTGGAATGTTCCTTTCTTGTATGAAAGAGGAAGAGAGTAACACCCTATTGAGTGAACCATACCAAGTAGAGCCACAGTTTCAAGAGGGGAGAGATTCATTGGAATCGAATATCTAAAAGATTCCAAGACCTCATTACTAAGATTAGTAATAGAAGTTCTAGAGATTCCTGCCTTCTCAGCCTCAAATGACAGATTAGAGAAAGAGTATTGTTCGTCTAGCTGCCTTGAGGATAATACATAGTTTAGTCCAGCAAGCCTTACAGCTTCTGAAATCTCAATAGGCTTTTGCGAGCTGGTTGAAGAGTTCTCTATAAGGGATTCATGGAGACCACTGACAATTAGCCACGCAGTTTCTTGGAGCCCTGGTCTCACCATAACATCCTCGAATCACAACAAGTGTCGTGTCAGAAAGATGTTTTGCTTAGAGGTCTACTTGGCATTTGTATCGCTTTGCATGATCCCCCATAGGTTTCCTTCAGTATCCTTGAAGTATGCTAAATATCCGACACCAGGGATGACCTGTTTAGATCTGATGATTGTTCCTCCATTAGCCTCAATCATCTTGACTGTATCATCGACTGACGATACATCTATTGTGTTGATAGGGACATCATCTTCACTCTGGCGCATTCCAAATGCACCATTTATTCCAGGATCCTTCTCATCGCCAGTCATTAAGAACCAGTAGTCGATTGGACCATTCCATTTCTGAACAGTCCAACCAAAAACCTCCTCATAGAACTTGGTTATACGATCAACATCATCTGCAAGTATTTCGAAATGCACTACTCGGCCCATTAGGATCAACCAATTCATTATTAACAATAGTGAATATTAAGGTTCCGTTCATAGTGTGTGAATATTTTAGGTAGTAATGACTTCTAGTCATATATGGTGAGAGAGAGAGAGATTGCAGAACTAGAACTTCTTGCATCACGCTGTTGGCCAGCAAAGGAAATTATCAACTACAAAGGATGGATAATTCATTGGAACGATGGTGTCACTTGGAGAGCCAATAGTGTTCTTCCAAACGAATGGGTGAGCAGTGTTGGTGTAGAAAAAGTAATTGATTATGTTATTGATTTGTATAAGGAAAAGAACACGCCTCCAGCTTTCAAACTCACCTCAGCTAGTCAACCGAAAGAACTTGATCAGTTATTGGAAGACAAGGGTTTTGAAAAACATATGGTCACGCATTTCCAGACTGCCCCTATAGAGGATATATCATGTCTGGATCCACGCTTACCAGTTGACTTATTCAAGGTGAATGATGAATCACTAAACATCCTCATGCACAGGTCAAAGAGAGAGAAGAGTGCCATTAAAGTAAGAAGGGAAATCATTAAGCGAATTTCGGGAGCAAAGAACATAGCAAAAGTCATGATGCATGGTAATATCGCAGGAGTGGGATTAGGAGTAATTGAGGGAGATTGGCTTGGTCTATTCTCGATTAGAACTATGCCTGAGTTTCAACGAAAAGGAGTCGCATGGTCGGTGAATTGTGCACTTGCACAATGGGGTGAAGACCTTGAAGCTAAACAAATATTTCTTCAAGTCGAGGCTGATAATATACCTGCTCTGAAACTTTACGAGTCAATGGGGTTCAAAACATTGTACACATACTGGTATAGAATACTTCAAGTTTAAGACTTAAAGCATGACTGTTCTTATATCGAATAACCACTAAGACTAACAAGAAATGTATGTCTAGATTTTCAATTCATTCTTTCTTACCCATAGCGCTAAACCTATTCCTAATATACTAGGAGTCAGAATGATTTTCGATTAATATGAAATGGAGAGTCCTCTTGGTTGCAGTACTATTAGTGTTTTGTCTTGCCTTCTCAAATCCTCGAGTAGTTTCTACACTGGATATTCCAGACACAGCAGATATCGAAGTTCTAATTCTAGTGACTAATGGTTTTGGCTGGAATTACTTCGATGCAAAGGATTGCTTGGAGTTATGGGGAGTTAATGTTACAACTGTCGCGTATGCTCTTGATTATGAGATCGATTCGTGTTTAAATAGAGAACCAAGACCAATTACAGCTGATCTCTTGATGTCTGAAATGACAACCGAGATGGTTCAAGAGTTCGATTGTCTTCTTGTGACTTCAGGGGGTCATTGGGCGAGTCTAATTGCAGACAATACTGTCTTGAATTTCATTTCAGATGCATACGATCTAGGTTTGGTTGTAGCCTCGATTTGCACAGGAACCAGAGTTGTTGCTGAAGCCAATGGCATAGTGAATGGTTGCAAAGTGATAGAATTCTCATTGAGTATGGGACAAATGGCATTAGCTGGAGCAACTACTGTCTATGGTATCGAGGCAATTACTGATGGGCAAATTATTACTGGAGGTCGTGGTGGAGGCACAGGTGGAGGTGGATGGCTCGAAGCTCCAACTTCAGAGGTCTGCGCTGAGATTGTTAGACAAGTTTTAGGGTTATCGAGAGTTACAAATTCATCAATAACACCAGCTAGAGGACCAAGTGGTACTACTTTCACAATAGTGGCTGACACCAGTAACCTAAACGAATCCCTTGGTGAAATATTATCAACAGACATCGAAGAAGTGACTGCGCAAATCTATGTTCTGGGAAATCGGACACTTATTGATACAATCGAACTTACAAATCCCGATCAAAATGGAAACTATACTGGATATTTCGTAGGTCTAGAAGATGGAGATTATATAGTAGATATTGAGATAGAAGATTCCAATTCCACACTTGAGGTTGTGAGAGAGTTAGAAACATTCAGTGTGGGAATTGAGCCTACTCAACCAATAGACGTTGTACTGATATCCACAGTAACTGGTGGAAGTATTATAATCATAATATTGGTAGTTGCTCTTACAAGGAAGAAGTGATAGAAATCCTCACCTTATTGGCTTAAGATAATAAGCTTCCCAAGGATCCGGATTGATGTAACCTAGCTTCAGTGCTAGATTGATTGAGGCTTCATTTGCTGCATCCCATTGAGGTACAATTCCATTCTCTAGAGCATGAATTAATAGAGCGGCTGATGCCACTGTTGCTAGTCCCTTCCTCCGATGTTCTAGATCGAATGTATCAACTTGAATTTCGAACTCGTTTGTGAATGGCATAAATGTTGAAGCCATGCAGACTAGTTTGCTTCCATAGTAGATGCCATAAGCAATACCCATTTTATGGAAAGACTCTGAGCTACCAAAGAAAGTGGGGATGTGCATTGAGTTTCTCTTATCTAGACGTTTGATTGCTTCAAGTTCCATTCGTTTCAATTTGTAGTCTTTAGGCAATTGATTTAGAAGATGTTTAAGATGGTCGAGATTGAGTGTATCCGGAGAGAGCAATGCTCTCTTTTGGATTCCTAACCTCTCACCCCAAAGATTCTTGATAATCCGGGTCCATTTGTCATCAGGTCCAAATACTAGTTGCATAGGTTCAATCATGCGAATTAGCTCTACTGCATCAGGACTTGTGCTGTCTCCAGCAACGGCATTTATCACAACAAGTTGAAGTCTAGCGACTGTTGGAGCTTCAGTAGAGTTGGTCCAAATATTACCTCGTCCTTGATCCAGCGCAGGAAAAATCAATGCTCGAGCTCTCTTATGGGATTCGAAGAGGGATCTAAGTTGGCTTCTATCCTCATCAACCCATTCGATTATCATGAAAGGTCAGATTTTTCTCATTTAAAATAGGTAATGAATCAGTTGGATTATGCATGTGTTAATTTCTTGGATTTTTCACTCATAACCTTCATGTGGTTCTCTATCTGATGGGACTATATTTCAAAGGAATACAAAGATCTTCGTCATCAATTATAGCTTGCAGAAGAAGCGCAGCTCATAGCTAGAAACTATATTTCTTAACATTGGCTTCAGTCAGCCTAAGAGTCAACAACAGGAAATCCTGCCCATATGTTCGCAGCGCAAGTCCAACCTCAGCCAATATTCCTGGTACTTCTTTTCGGACATATTCAAAGAGTGCTTCCTCAGATTCCTCCAAAGCGGCTTGCATATTGACCATGTGAGCATGAAGCATACCTTTACTGATTCGCCCAACCTCTTTGAGCAGCCATCTTTCAAGAGCCATCTGAATTTCTTTGCCAACATTTTCAGATTCTTTGATAAGTTCAGATGTAATTTGAGTAGTTCCGTGAATGCGTTTAGGCTGTACTTTTCGACTGCCAAGTACTAATCGCATTTCATCCAGAGGTTCCTTTGGAAGTATTTCTTTTCCAACATCAGAAGAGATTAACAATCTACGATACGCACGTTTTCCATGAAAATCCATTGGAGCTAGATATCCTTTTGCTTCAAGAGCCTTAAGATGAGACCTGAATTCTTCTTGAAGCATAAGTGATCTACTTGCTGACAGATTGAGATACCTCTGATAAAGTGCATCTTCAGTTTCAATTATAGCCCACCCAAAGGATCTCATGATATCTAGTTCAAGTGGGGTGGGACGCTCAGTCTCGCCTCCTCTCTCGGGCAATGTAATACCTCTATAATATTGTTCGATTATCATTAGGTCTTCTAATAAATCTTCTAATAATTCTCCTTGTGGAAAATCGTAAATCAGAAGTAGCCTTTTTGTTATCTTTTGTTAGACATGGAGAATAATAGAGAAGCTATCTATGATTTACTTGTAGTGGATGACCACAAAGGATTGGCAGCTTTTATCAACAAGCTACTGAAAAAAGATGTAAAATCAGGAGAGGACTGGCTTGAGCTTGTATCAATTCTCCAAAGGGGATGTCAAGATAATTTTCAGAAACATTGGCTGAAAATCCAATACACCGTTCTTTCTGTATCCAAAATCCCAGAACTTGTGGGTGTGGATTGCAATCTTTTCGAAGAGCTACAAGCTATAGAAATTCCAAATGACTTAGGGCATCTTTCAAACCTGCTTTTTGGAAGATTGATTGAAGTCGTAAAAAAACAACTAAAAAATGGAGGATCAACGCTCTTTTTTAATGTTAAAGGCATTTCATCAACACGTTCATCCATCATCACCTCAGAGTTGATTCAAGCACGATATCGAGAAACAATACTTGTTTTGAAAGAGATTGAAGAGAGGATACCTTCATTGACGAAGGAATGGGTGGATGTATCTCGTCTTTGGAAAACAGGCAATGGATATCGGATACTTAAAGCAAGAGACCTCGGAATTCATATCCATGTTAAAGACTACAAAGAAATTAGGAACTTGTTATTGAAAGAAATGAAAGCCGATCCAGATAAACTCCCAGAAGAAAGTATGAAATTAATAGAGAAAGATTCAAGGTACCTGCAGTTCTCTAAGACTCTGGATGAATTCGTTAGTGGTCTAATTGCATCTCGTGGAATTAGAGGCTCATTTGATCCGTATTATAGGTCATGGATCAATCATGAGGGATTGGATGAGTTTTGAAGACAATACTAATGAGTGATGAATATTAAATACAATATAACTGTCAAGGAAACGTTAGCCATGTCGGACACAGAAAAGGACGTTCAGAGGCTCATTGAAGACTTAGGGGTGAATCCCAAAGACTCTCAAAAATGGCATACCCTTGGAGTCGCCTACCTATCTTTGAATGAGGCAGAAAAAGCAGAAGATGCATTCCAAAAGTGTCTGAAACTTGACAAAAACAATGCATTTGCTCATGGCGATTTAGGAGGGTTGTATATCCTCAGAGGTAAAAACAAGAAAGCAATTAAACACCTAGAGAAATCAGTTAAGCTCGAACCTGGAAAATTTGAATACTGGTCAGCGTTGGGAGTGGCTTATTTCCAAAGGGGCAGCTACGATGACGCAGTTGAAGCATTTCATCACTGTCTCTCTATTAATCCAGCCTATTATGATGCAGTTGTTTCTCTTGGAATGACATATAGCAAGATGCAGCTATGGGAAAAAGCGCTTGAGACTCTTACACGAGCAGAGAAGATCAGTCCCAACAGCTATCATGCGCTAAAGGCAATTGCAAAATCATTAAGACATCTTAATAGAACTGAAGAACTTGAACAGCTGTATCACAGAATGCATATGATGTTCCCGAAAGATCCTAGTTTTGCCATGTATTTAGGACAGATGACTTTTGATAGTGGTAAGACCGAGGAGGGACTCAAATATTATCGGAAAGCTATTGAGATTGACTCTGAATCTCTAATTGGATGGAAAATTCTATCAGAAGCGTTAGGAAAGTTAGGTAGGAAAGAGGAAGCACAAAAAGCACATGAGAAGTATAAAGAGATTGAAGATAAACTAAAGCGTGCAAATGTACGTTTATTTGGTTAACAAGCATTCATCCGAACTTCAAACAAGCCATCGATATGGAACCCATGATGATTCTCCTATTGAATAACTCAATATTCCCTGACTCTTTGGCTGCACCCTTTGCATAGACCAGAGGTAAATAATGGTCCAATGAAGGGTGAGCTTTTTTCCCAATATCTTTCATATTTTCAAAGTCAATGAAGACAGCTATGTTATCTGAAGATAGCGAATCCAAAATCTTCTCTTCAAACTCTTGCGCCCAATAATATTGCGAATTTTGATTATACCAATTCACAGCTGCAAGATTGTGAACGAGATTTCCACTCCCAATTATGAGAACTCCCTGGTTTCTGAGGAAGTCAAGTTGTTGACCTAGCTTAAAATGGAATCGAGGTGGTTTTGTGTAGTCAATACTGAGCTGGAGAGTGGGGATATTTGCATCTGGATACATTTGCTTAAGAACAGACCAGGTACCATGATCGAGACCCCAGGACTGGTCGAGGTTGATTGAGTAGTCCTCGAGTCTTTTGGAGATTGTTTTAGCTAGGTTGGGAGCACCAGGAGCGGGATATTGCTGTTGGTATAACTCGGGAGGAAACCCGTAGAAATCATGTATTGTTCTTGGTTGCTTCATGGCTCCGATCATTGAATTTGAAGTATACCAGTGAGCAGACACACAGAGAATTGCATCAGGGTGAGGAACCTTGCTAGCAATCTCTCTCCATCCTTTCGTAAATTCATTTTCCTCTATAGTATTCATAGGCGAGCCATGTCCGATGAAGAGAGTTGGCATTAGATTAGACATATTATTCATTCAATCTAGAAGATGTTGCTATAAACCGTGATTTAGGTGCACTGCAATGCGGTGATGTTTTGGACTAGAGCAAGAATACTGCGAGAATTCCAGTAAGAAAGACTCCATCCCATGTACCTGCCCCTCCAATTGATGCTTTACCGGTTTTTAGTTTTGACAATTTTCCTAGATTCAAAATATCAGCCCCAATCAATGTTCCAAGTGTTCCAGAAACATAAGCAATTGCATATGCATTGTAAAATCCTGGTGCAATTGCTATCATAGCGATGGTCACGAATACTGCAACTAGTGCTGGAAGGAAGGCTGGAGTAAGAATACCAACATTCGGCTCAATTCTAGCAACTCTATGTACAGCAAGAGTGACAATTGCAACTGAGATTGCAAACTGAACTGGTGCAGCAAGATTCATGAGTATAAGGTATCCACTCACAAGAATAGGGATTATAGCGCCTCCTAGATTGATACTTATTTGTGTTTCACCAGGACATTCGGGATAAAAAACTTGATAGCTGACACCCCAGAATTGAATGTATGGTTCCTCAGTACAAGGTGCGGGATCTGATTCAATAGTGTAAAGGGGAATATTGACCAAGCTTCCTAATAGCGAACCAGGAACTATTAGGATTGCCAGCCACATGGGAATTCCGAGTTGAATGAATGCAATGCCAATAGCTTGGAGAAAGAACAAACTAAGAATTACGAATGCGAGCATTGTAAAAGCTGAGAAGCTGCCACGTCCATGTTGAAGTCGTACTTGACTCATTGAAATACCAAGACATCCTTCGATACTTTTTCTTTTGAGAATTAGCATATGTCGAAGAGTTAGTAATTTGATTTGTAAAATAAATGGAGAGAGGAATCTGGTGACATTTATCAAATCAATCTTATCAGTGCAAATATTCTTTTGAATAAAAGGGAATATCAAAATTTAGAGGGAGAAATAATATGGTCACTGTATGGCCAGCATATTGCATTCAGAAAAAGGGAATTAGTAGAAGGTAGGTGATTGCATGAAGAAAAAGAATTGGATTCTGTTTGCAATCACACTGGTTCTAGTTCTCGCATCAAATAAGGAACTTATTTCTATTGATAAAATGTCCAGTCAGAATGAAATAAGGGTAATAGTAGACATGGATGCAGCACCTGATGATTGGGCAGCAATATTGTATCTTCTCAAACATCCAACTATAACAGTAATTGGAATTGGAGTTTCTTGTGGAGTTTCTTATGTAGATACAGGCGTCACTAATACTCTAGGTATTCTCGAACACTTAGGATTACATGATATACCAGTTGCAGCTGGGAAGGAAACTCCTCTCGTTGTCGATCATGCGTTTCCAACACCCTGGAGGGAGGCAAGTCAGAATTTCTATGGACTTAATCTACCCACGACCAGTTTGCAGCCATCTCTGATGAATGCATCAGACCTCATGATATCATTGCTAGAAAGTTCAGAAGTTAATGTTACTCTAGTAGCATTGGGTCCGCTCACCAATATCGCCATTGCTCTAGACACGGAACCCTCCATAGAATCAAAGATAGACAAGATACTCCTCATGGGAGGAGCTGTTGACGTTCCTGGAAATGTGGGTTTAGAATCTGACATCCCTAATTACGTTGCTGAGTGGAATATTTGGGTTGATCCAAACGCTGCAGACATCGTATTCAAATCTGGGTTATCAATCCAGATGGTTGCTTTAGATGCAACGAATCAAGTCCCACAGACACAGGCTTTCCTTGACAAACTTGAAAGCGTAATCAGGACCCCAGAAGCTCATCTGCTCTACAACATGACTACTGTTGGATTATACTTCTGGGACCAGCTAACGGCGGTCACATTGACAAATCCAGAGGTGGTCACATTTGAAGAGCACTGTATTGAGATAGTTGTAGATTTAGAGAATCATGAAGGGCAGACAAACTCGACAGATACTGGTTCTGCGAATGCTCTCGTTGCAGTTACAGCAGATGCCGCCCTATTTGAAGATCTATTCATTGGATACATAAACGATGACCTACCCAATGCATCAACTCATCCTGGGACTTCGACTCCGCCTCCAATTGACTTGCTATTGTGGGTGGCAACGGGAAGTGGTATTGTTATTGTCGGTATAACTGCAATCATTATCATAAAGAAAAGATGAGAAGTGTAGCTAGCTTTGAGATTTGCACTCCAGAGCTGTTAGCCAATCACCATCCCTTTCTCATGAATCTCAGTGTCTTCTCATTTGACTACTCTTTCGAACTGACTAGTTCAAAATCGTTTCCACTTCAGTTGACTGTTGATGACTCTCTCTTTTCGCGTTCTTGCTACTGGCGATATAACCCAATGAAATATGGGATGAGTCCTATTAATGCGAATGCTAAATTGAATGATCAGGGCAGAATGAAGTAAGTCATTATAACCAGGCCAATCGAGATTGTTACTAAACCCCATACTTCGATTGGGTTGCGGTATTGCTCGATTAGACCTATCATCAATGCAATCAATGCTATAGACGCTATCATGAAAGAGCCAATCATGTCAAGAGCTGGAGTATATCCCCAAAGAGAAAGGACCTGTAGGATTGCAGCTATTGAAATCAAGAGATTGAAACTGATGAGATACTTGTCCTCTTTCATTGCAGCTATAGAGGAGAGGTCTGCTTCTACAAGAAATTTGCAGAAAAATGGAGCCGGCTCGGGGATTTGCATCCAGATAAAACATCTAAATGGAGTTAGTAATTCCCTGGCATATATCCAACACTCGTTCATCTACACGCAACGATCCATCCTGATTGAAAGGAAATTTCTGACAGGCCACTGGTTTTATCTCGTGAATTGAACAGAGGTTTTCATTCAAGAAAATACAATGTCCATGGGAATCAAAACTTAACACATATTTCACCTCGAGATTCAATCCCTTCAACATGACTGTGAAGCTGCGAGGTCTGAATATGGGAAAAGGACCAATTCCTCCAAAGTATGTCTCAACAGGGAAGAAGAAGGAAAAGTAACTATAAACTGGGAGACTAGCTTCACTTTCACCGTTGTAATCATGGTTATCGAGTACAAAATTCCTCATTATTTCAAGTCGTTTCTCGAACTCCACCTTGTTGAATTCTTTATTCTCTTCTCTTCTTTCAACTAATCCAGGTATTTCTATCACAGATTCCCCGTATGTGTAATCACTCAAACCAGCTGGTGAAATAGAAAGGGGATTAATTTGGATGTGCTTTAAGAATTCATTCTTGCTGTGTCGAATCCATTTCAACACATCCTCCCTTGTAAGAATGATGTCCCAATACTGTTGGCAGCAATTCCCGCACTTCTTGCAACTGAAAACATCTGTCGGGTTTTTTGTAGCCTGCATGGAAATCGTACATACAAAACATTCTGTTATTATAACTCCTATTGCAAGTTGATTCATTAATGCAAAGTGATTTCTGGAAGGATTATTATAACAATACAACATCAATCTTGTCGATTTGCAGTGTTGGGTGGTTAAAGTGATAGATAGAAGACAGCTAGAAACACGTGTTAAGATACTCAAGGAAACTAGAAAGGTTCTATACAAGCTCTCAAAGCAATCGAGTCCTAGGGGATTGACAACGCTTGAGAAGGCAGAACTAAAGAAATACAATAGTTGGTTGGGTATCGCTTGTAAGCAACTTGATAACTTGTCAAAACATGGGGAGAAACTGCTTAAACTAAAAGATAGCCCTGGAGCTTCAGAGATGCAACAGTCATTCAATCTTCAGTATCTTCAACTTCAGCAAGACATGCAAGCACAGAATCGGCAATTCACTTTGGTTTCAAATATAATGAAAGTCAAACATGACACAGCTAAATCTGCCATCAACAATGTTAGATAGAAAAGAAATGGAGCCGGCCTTGGGATTTGCACCCAAGTAAAACAGCTCTGCAGGCTGTCGCGTAAGCTTCTCCGCCAGACCGGCTCAGCTGAGGTTCTTGCCACATTATTAGTTTTAAGGATGTCGGCAAGAAATCATGCAGTTTGTGAGGATGCTGCAGAAATACTATACTCACATCAAGTCTTAAGATTGCTGCATAGTGTATTAAAGAAATCTGCAAATTTTGCCTAGAGTTCCTCAGTGTAATCATCATAGACGTCACTGGAACCTCAATGAACACCACAAATATGGAAACACCTCTTAATCTATATACATCTGTTATTATCGGAACAACGGGAATTCTCATAGTCATTTCTGTCATAATTCTCAAACGGTCGACAAATCATAGGGGCAGGTCTTGGAGCTACACAGGAATTAGATCATTTTAGCGAAACCTCTGATTCAAAAGATCGAACAAGGATGTTAGACGAAGGGCTCGAAGTCCTTACAGATCTCTTGAGTGGTGAACCATTCTCTTTTAAGGGTAAGTACTACCAGCAGAAAGAAGTGACATTTCTCCCAAAACCACCAATATCCTCTCTTGCTGATGTCTACCAGCGTTTTATGAAGACTACAATTGCTATTATAACCACCACACCACTGATTGCTAGAGCGATCAAAATGATATCAACTTCACCACTGCCATTCACAGGTGTTGTTGTTGTTGTCGTTGTTGTTGTTGTCATTTGGATATAATCTAGTGATGGTAGTATATACTCAGTTATGAGATTATCAATGAGAATCGTTTGGAAAGTTGACTTTGTAACAAAGATCAAGTTGTAATCTGGGAACACCCAAATCCATTGACCATAAGACCCGTAAGCACAGTATGCATTATAGGATGATTTTATCCACCAAAGATAGCCATATTCTCCTTCAAATCCACCTCCACCGCATTCAGTTGTATATACCTTCGTAGAGTTTTCTACCCACCCCCTAGATACGATTTGTTCTGCATCCCATGTTCCATTGTTTAGAAACAAGAACCCAATCTTTGCCATATCTCGTACTGTTAATTGAAGTCCATTAGCTCCATAATCAAGTCCTTGTGGATCAACCTCCCATTCGTATTCATCGATGCCTAGTGGTTGAAACAGATGAATATCTGCAAAAGTTGAGGGGGTCATTCCTATTGTTTCCAAGAGAATAGCCGAAAGAATATGAGCTCCTCCACTATTATAAGTCCATATTTCACCTGGCGTAGATGACATTGGTTTATCTAACGCATATTGTACCCAATCAGATGATTCACGCATCAATCCCGGATCAGTATACGGATTCCATTGTAATCCTGATTTCATGGTCAATAGATGTCTCAAAGTGATAGATTCTTTCTGACTATCACGATTTGCAATAATTCTATCTGGAAAGAAGCTTACCATCGTTTCATCTAAACTACTGAGGTATCCCTCTTCTAATGCAATTCCAACGAGGATGGAAATGATACTCTTTGTAACTGACCAAGTATTACTTAACGAGCTTTCATTGAAGTCTGAATCGGGATATTCTTCAAGAACAACATAGCCGTTTCTTACAATCATAATACCTTGCAGATAGACACTCCAGAGGCTAGATGGAGCTAACATCTCTTCTAGCAGAGTTCCATTCATGCCCTGTTCATCTTCAGTGATTGTAACCAACCCTCTGTTGGCCAATAATCAGGAGCTTGTGATGTAGAAAATACATGTATTGGGTTCATGGACTGAGCATTAGAACTTGGAATTAACAAACTAAGTACAATGATTAGGACTAGAAGGTTGAAATACTTCATTCTATACTAACCCCGAATTCCTCATTCAAAAGTAATTTTGTCATCCTGTTTTTGATAAATGTTTTCATCTTTGGATTTGTTCGGGTAGAATACGTTAGCATCCGTTGGTATGCTGGTAAAAACTGCATCTAAAATTGCGGATACGCTCCTTTTAGGATATCTCTGTAAAAGATAACTGCTAAGGTGGCTGAATGACAACAATTTTAACACCGAACTAGTATCTCTGTCTACTCCAAGGGCGCGTGGTTTGGCTTGCATGGGGCACTAACCTTCTGAGTTAGTAATCTCAGGTTCGAATCCAAGTAGGCCCCCCAATTACATTCTCTGAGGAATTAAGTATGAATCCAGAATATCCTTCGACTAAGCATTTCGTGAAAGGACTAGACCTTAGCCAAGTCTTCTACGAAGAAGCTGTTAGACCCCTCTTGGAATCGGAATTTCCTGATCTTGCATACTCGGCAGGTCATCTGGGAGCTGGGTCAGATGTACTAGGTTTTGACACAGAGCAGTCTATGGACCACGATTGGGGACCGAAGCTGTTGATGTTTCTCGGAGAGAAGGACCATGAGAAATACCACGAATCTATAGACACTTTTCTCGGTCACAATTTGCCTACTGAGATTCGTGGATTACCAGTAAACTTTGGTTACGATGATGATGGTGCTATCTTCATGCAACGATCAGACGATAGACCACTCAATCATAGAGTCAAGATAGTTACAATCGGAGATTACTTTGAGAGATATCTTACTGTAAATCCGCTTGAGAAGATGAGTCCGATAGATTGGGTTGTGCTTCCTGAACAACGATTACGAAGTATTGCAGGTGGTCGAATATTCCATGATGGACTTGGGAAGCTACAACCCATTATGGAGAAACTGTCCTACTATCCTAACGATGTGTGGCTGTACCTCTTGTCGACCCAATGGCGGCGAATTGCTCAAGAAGAACACTTCATGGGACGGTGTGGACAGGTAGGAGATGAGCTAGGCTCTCGTGTTGTTGGCTCTAGACTTGTATACGACATCATGAAGCTCTGTTTCTTGATGGAGAAGCAGTATACCCCGTATATCAAATGGTTTGGAACAGGTTTTTCGCAGCTCAAGAGCGCAGCAGTTCTAACACCAATCCTCATGCGTGTGTTTGAAGCGACTTCATGGAAAGATCGAGAAGAATACCTTGTGAGAGCATATGAGGTAGTGGCTGGTATGCATAATGATCTCAACATTACAGAACCCATGAAAGCCAAGGTGTCAAACTTTCACACCCGACCGTTCCTAGTCATTGGGGCTGATGATTTTGCTGAAGCAATCTATGCAACCATCCAAGATGAGGAGGTCCTATCGCTTTCGAAGTTTCTCGGGGGTGTGGATCAATTTGTTAACTCTACGGATGTATTATCAAAACCGAAACGATATCCGAAACTCCGGAATATGTTCGCTTCTTTGTCATTAGAGTACAATATGTAAGAGGGGGGGGCTTGTCGAATGCCCCGCTCTCGAATGCTTTCATCATATCCACATCATCTGTGCCCCCGTCATATTGAATCAGGTCTCGACACAGGATTGACCCATTGATTGCCTTGAATTCTTCAAGTAATCGAGTAGAGATTTCAGCTACCTTTGGGTTCATTGGATTTTCATCACCAAATTCTAGGCCAATTGCCATTAGAGCACCTGTCAAAGCACCGCAGACATTACCGGTGAGATTTATTCCCCCGCTGAAGGCAGATGCGATCTTCATACAGGTTTCAGCGTCAACTCCTTTTTCTCCCATGTAGGGACCAAACGTAGCGAAGATTGCTTGCGAACAACTTCCCTTCATGCCATTCATTAGCTCCCTTGCAGCGCACGTATTCTTAGATAAATCACTCATTGAATCACTTCCTCAAATTAATCATCCTCAAACTCAAGTGCTGTCATGACTCCAATTTCAAAGGTTGCTTGAGGTACTCTGTGTTTAGCCAAGTCAAGCATCTTGTGAGAAATATCGATTCCTGTCACCTGTAGTCCATTATCAACGAGAGCTCGAGCAACCAAGCCAGTTCCACAGCCAACATCTAGGATATGACTGTTAGGTTTTACGAAACTCATGAATTCATCAAGCTCTTCTTCAGCACTGAAAGCAGACCTATAATCATCATACTGTTCAGCTATCTTGTCATATCCTTCTCTTACGAGATCCTTAGAATCCTCTTTCATAGGTCAATACGGGTGAATGTGACTGATAAAAACACTGATTCAAGGATGCAGGCAATAATGGCAAGCAGTTTGAAAGGATAATGCAGAATTTCTAGCACGCCCAAATGCGTTGATTCAAGATGCAACCTAGTAGTTTAGTATATCATTTAATACAAACCGGTGTACAATGAGTCCTAGGTTTTCGTGTTATGATTAGGTTAGCATCAGGTCTTGTCATAGTGTTGATAGTATTAACTTGGTTTCCTATGACTGTAATTGCTACACCAGATACATTGGATTATACACTCGAGTTATATTTTGATGAGTCATGGACACACTACCACTCGTATGAGGAGATTGTATTGGGAATTCTTACTCTCGAGAGTTCAGGTATTGCTAAAGTGGTGGACATAGGTGAGAGCGTTGAAGGACAAACAATCTGGGCAATCAAGATAAGTGATGACCCGAACATCGAAGATGAGCAAGAGAATGAAATCCTCTTTGTTGGCCTTCATCATGCTCGTGAATGGATATCTGCTGAAGTGCCCTATTATCTTGCTGTGAAATTTGTAGAAGAATATGGTGTAAACTCTACTGTCAAAAACCTCATTGATAACTCCGAGTTGTGGATTGTGCCGGTATTAAATCCTGATGGTCTTGAGTACAGTCGGTCCCAAGTTTTTGATTTAGAATCAGAGAATAACAATTCTCGGTTTTGGCGTAAGAACAGGGCAGTCAATAGTGATGGTTCTCATGGTGTAGATCTCAATAGAAACTATGGGACAACATCATGGGGAGAAGATATTGCTGAAGGATGTTGGGATGGTTGTGATCATCCAAATCATGAGCCCTACTGGGGACCTTCTGCCTTTTCAGAGCCAGAAACATGTGCGATACGGGACCTCGTTCTTGATGATTCTCGTGACTTTATTGGTGCATTAAGCTATCATAGCTATGGACAATTAATTGGTTATCCGTGGGGTAACACATCAGATCCAATACCTGAAGCAAATATGATGAATACGATAGGTCAGGAAATGTCAGACCTAATCAAAGATGTTCACGGTAGACATTATGAAGTATTACAAGCAGGTAATTGGTATGTTACCGTTGGCGACATGGTGGACTGGGTCTATGAAGCATGTCGAATTCCAGCCTATACCATAGAACTGAGACCAGGAAATGAAGATTATGATCCTGTTTACTTTGAACTATCTGACAATGAGATTCTTGGCACCTGCGAAGAAAACTGGCCAGCTGCATTCCATTTCATCAATGAGGTGATTGGGATGGAAGACTCAACCGGGATACTACCAGAATCCTGGCTACTAATTATCATAGGTACTCCAATACTAATAGTACTAGTAGTGATTATAGCTGCTAAGAAAATCAGAACCAATTATGTCTAGAAACGATAACTACTCCGCCAAACCAGCTCAGTGAGAGGACATTAATAATTCTGGATTTACTGATATCATTAACAGTGACAATTAATTCTCCAAAACAGATAAAGTTCCGATTGAGAACCCAAACGTGAAGGGCACCCAAATGAAGCAAGAATTATCATTAGAGAGACGAGGATGCGCGAGGAATTCAGGAGTTTTCATATTAATCAGATTATTGCTTGGCTCTCTTGTATTCCTCTCTCTGAATACTATATACTACGTTCCAGAAAACGCTATGCTAATAGCAGCTCAGAACCTCAAGGCGAACCTATTGCTATTCATTGCAGTGATTTGTGCACTTTTCTTTATGGCACTCTTCAGTTTGATTATTCCGATTCCATTAAACAATGTCCTGACTTCTGTGCACAAAGATCTTTCGAAGATTGCCCAGAAACTACGGCAAATAGAGGTCATTATTTTCATAGCAAGTATGGTACTACTGTTTGCTGAAATACAACGTTTCTATGAAGTGTTGTTTTTTGGAATTCTCTTCTTTGGCTTTCATTTAATTATAATTGGATATCTCGTTTTCATATCTGGTTATCTTGGGAGAGTCCTAGGCATCTCCCTAATAATTGGTGGTTCTATGGGGTATCTCCTGGAGAGCCTGACTCATTCCTTTGTACCAAACTTTGTTTGGCTCTCTACTGGCGGAGTAGTATTTGCTATTGTTGCAGAAGTTGCTCTCGCAATTGTTCTTATAGTGAAGGCAATGCATGTATCTCTTGAAAGCCCTGATACAAAAGAAAGGGTAATGAGAATCTTACAGGACTTGGGTGAGGCAACAACGGATGAAATCATTGCTGAGGTTTCCAAGGAGTCAGATGAGTGCAAGGATCGTGTTCCAAGTAACTTGATCGTCTTGGAGAGTGAGGGAGTTGTGATCAAGAGGTTTTCAAAAGAGAAGAAAGGTTATGTGTGGACGCTAGTACATTGAAAAACTACTGATAGGTGTAAACTATACCATCTAATGTCGCGGAAAAAGCAAGAGCATTGATGCAGGAGTAGAAGGCTTATTGTGACCAAGCTGCATTGACAGCGCATGGAGAGGAACTCAGTTCAGGGAAAGTCGACTATGGGTGCTGTGACAGGTGCATTGATAGCGCTTGGTCTCAAGTATGGAGGACCAGATTCTACAAAGGTCAATGAGGTCGCAATGAAATTCCTTGAGGAGTTTGCGTTTCTCAATGGAACAGTAATCTGATGGGAACTAATCAACCACGATCCTGTCACAGATGCTGATATGCAGAAGGCATTCAAGACGGGAGCCTTCAAGGACGGTCCCAAGTTCGTTGAAGATACAGTTGTGCTTTTGGAGAAACTGCTATAGGCGGGTTAGTCTGTCTTACCTGCAACCTGATAATTCGTCAAGAGAACATCTAAAATGACAGACAGGGAAGGCATCACGGACAAGGAACTCGCTGTGAATTTCGACGAGCGACTACCGTTTCGGTCAAAACTGGCTTTTGGTCTTTCACAAGGTTCCATCAACCTGCTTCAGGTTATTGCCCTCGGTTCAGCAATCACATTCTACTACAATATCAAACTAGGTTTGAGTGAAGAATGGATCTCCCTTGCCTGGCTCTTGTTTGCTTTCTGGAATGCTCTTAATGACCCATTGTTTGGAATACTCCAGGAAAGTATTGATACAGACATAGGCAGGCGTATTCCAGTCCTCCGTTATGGAGCACCATTCTATGTGATTACTTTTCTCATCTGTTGGTTCCCGTTCATGGGGAGCACACAGATTGCTTTATTCTGGAACCTGTTGTTGGTTCTCTTCCTTTTTGATTCTATGTTCACCATGGTCGGACTAGTGATAACTGCACTACCAGCTGAGATGTGTATCACCCAAGAAGCCAGGTCTAATCTCGCTCTGTACAATGTAATTCTCGGATCTCTTGGTGGTCTGATTGGTATTGTACTACCACTGATTCTACTCACTGATGAAGCAACCACTGAGCTCAATCCATTCTTTCAACCAGTGATGGTATTAGTTGCGATAATTTCGGGAATAGTGTTGTTCTTCTCGAGTTATGCTCTGACTGAAAATGAGTATGCTAGGACTGAAGAGCCATTACCTTTCATTGCATCGATGATCCAAACGGTCAAGAATAGGGAGTTTCTGGTATTCGAAGGCATGAACTTCTTCCGTGAAATGGGATTCACGGTAGTGATAGGTTCCATGATATATTTCGTTCAATATGTTGTTAATCTACAGGGCATTATGGCCTCAATTCCTTTGTTTGCCGTCTTTTTCCTCATGCTGTCGTTTAGCTTTCTTGCCGATAGAAGGGTGAAACAACAAGGTTTGAAGCAAGTCTATATCATTGGATTGTTGCTAACGAGTATTGGTCTGATTTTCCTAGGAATTTCAGGTAGCTGGTTGATTGCTGCAATTCTTAGTCTTATGGTAGTCGGAATAGGACTTGCCCCGGTCACCTTGATTTGGTCCCCATTGCTGGCAGATGTGATAGACAACGATGAAATATTGACAGGCAAGAGACGTGAAACGACATATGCAGGTATGAATGCGTTGATCACGAAACCAGCAATCTCCATCGCAAACGCATTGTTCCTGCTGGTCATTAGTGGATTCGGATTTGACAATACCCAGAGTGTACAGTCAGAGTCAGCCATCCTTGGGATTCAGGTGGCATACACGATGATTCCTGCAATAGGTTTCATAATCGGAGCAGTTGTTATGTGGAGATGGTACAGACTTGATGGCAAAGAATGGATTGCAAAGAAGGTTGAATTAGGAAAGATACACCTTCAAAAAGAAGGGGAATACATCAAGCATCTTCAAAGAGAGGGAAAAATATCTAAGGTTTATCAAAAACTCTACAGAGAGTCGCAAGAAGAATCTTAGTGGGAGGGCGAACTATAATTTTGGTGAAATGAAAATGGATTCCAAGAAGATTGTCATTGTTCCGCATACTCATTGGGATAGAGAATGGTATTTGCCATTTCAGAGATTCAGATACATGTTAGTTGAACTTGTTGATGAACTTCTTGATATTATTGCCACCCAAGACTACAGATTCATGTTGGATGGTCAGACGGTGGTTCTGGAGGATTATTTTGAGATACGAGATGAGCGAAGAGATGAGTTGCTCCAACAAATTCGCAATGGTAAAATTACTGTAGGTCCTTGGTACTTGTTGCCAGACCAATGGCTTGTGGGTGGGGAGAGCCTTATTCGTAATATCGAGTTCAGTCATAATCTGGCGATGCAACTTTGTATTCCACAAATGATGATCGGATACTTGCCAGATATGTTTGGTCACTCGAGTGCTATTCCACAAATACTTGGCGATCTTACAAACTTCAAGGCGGCGATTCTCTGGCGGGGAGTACCTCCAAACATTATGACATCATCATTTACATGGAAATCTCATCCTTCTTCTTCAGCCTCAATTCCAGTTGTATATCTGCCTGAGGGATATGGGAATGCTTCTAGATTTGCTGAAGATTATGAGGAGTTCACAACGATGGTTATCAATGGGACATCATCACTAGAACCATTCTCGCCAGTTCCAGTCTATCTTTTGATGAATGGCTCAGATCATCTTTTCCCGCAGGCATTTGTGCAAGAAAATGTAGATCGTTTGAAGAGTGAAGGAGTTGATATTTCATTAGGATCTCTTACTGACTATGTCGAGTATTTAGAAGATGCAATCATAAAAATAGGTTATGAACGTCCTTTATATACTGGTGAATTTCGCTCTCCAGCTAGAGCACCACTTCTGCAAGATACTTATTCTGCTCGAATGTGGATTAAGATTTGGAACCAAAAAGTCGAAGATATGTTGGTAAGAAAGATTGAACCAGTCAGTACGTATCTATGGTATTCATTGGATCAGGAGTATCCAACTAGCTACTTGAAAACCGCTTGGAAATGGTTATTGAGAAATCATCCTCATGATTCAATATGTGGTTGTTCTATAGATCGAACTCACGAAGAGATGAAAGCTCGTTTCTCATGGGCTGAATCCATAGGAGAGAGCCTTGTTCAGAATGCAATCAAGATTCTTGAGGAAATGGGAGATGAATCAAAATCCAATGAATCGAGTGTTCTTATTTTCAACTCAGGAGGAAGCTTGGAATCACCAATTTACATTGAGTTTTCCGCACCAAATGAGAAGATAATCAATGGATTACAAGCGCCAGATGGCACAATCTATGATGTTCAACGTCTAGAATCTAGAGATCATGTTTTCTTTGAGATTACTGTTGGTATGAGAATGGCAAAGATGGGATTTGGTCTGTTACCTGGGAGGAAATTCATGAATTTCTATATTAATGATATTGAATTTTTTGATGGCGATGAACCGGGAGTCCTTGAACTCCGATTTATATCGGATGACCACCTTGTAGGTGATCTTGATTGGGAGGAATTCAAAAGAACAGCTCGCGAGATAATTAATAGTAAGAAGTACAAAAAGATACATCTCATTGCAGCGCGACCAACTCAGAATGTCTATGCTTCAGCATTGCCTCTACAACCATGGGCATTCACGAAGCTTGTTCCTGTTTCTGAATCTGCAGATGAAAATGATGATGTTCTGAAGGTTGATAAAAACCAAATTAGTAATCGTTTCTATTCAGTTTCGTTCAATAAGGATGGCACTCTAAGCGTCTTCAATGAAGAGTTAGGTATCAGATACAATAGACTCCATGTTTTTGAGGACTATGGGGACCGAGGTGATGAATATACATTTGGTAGAGTGGGTCCTGGAAAAGCGGATATTAGAAAGGTTAACCGACATATTCTCAGTGCAGGACCTATTATTGCTGAGATTCGACAAGAGATGGAAATTGAAGTATTCGAGAGTCTTGACGACTCGAGAGAAAAACGGATAGGAAAGATTAGAGTACCTATTGAATCCACATTTAGGTTCTATCGTGATACGCCGCGAATCGATGTGAAAACAAAACTTACAAACAGGTCAAAAGATCACAGACTTAGAATCTGTTTCGATCTTCCCTTCAAGTCAGAGAAGACGCAGACTGAAACTCATTTTGGTGTTGTGGAACGAGATGGTTCCCCAGAAAAAGTACCAGAAACCGAAGTACTAGATAAAACGCATTCTTCATACCCAGAGATGCCTTCAGGAATTCAACCACAAAAACGATTCATCAGAGTTAATGACGATAAAGGAAATGGGGCCATTACTGTCTTTAATACTGGCCTGCCAGAGGTCGAGCTAGTAAATGACAATCGAATTGCTATAACACTCATACGTTCGATTGGATGGCTTTCACGAGCAGATATCCCGGAGAGACCAATCCATGCAGGCCCAGGGGAGGAAACTCCAGGAGCGCAAGAATTCGGAACGGATTATAATTACAGCTATGGTTTTGTTGTACACTCAAAAGATGAACCATTATACAGGAGTGCAGATATAGCAAATGCAGCCTCTGAGAATCCATTTATCATGTATCTTAATCAGTCAGAAATAGCAAAAAAACTGCTTAATCCAATTATCCAGATTGATAATCCAAGCATAAGGATCTCCTCTATTCGATTGCGAGAGAGTGCGGTTCTTGTAACAATGTATAACATTGAGAACATTGAAATTAGTGTACGAGTGGGACTTGAGTCTTCTTTTAAAACTCTGACAGAAATCAAGATTGATGGAACAATAAAGCAGAAACATATTGTAAATGGGAATAGTATTAGTTTGACCTTCTTGCCTCGAGAAATCAAGATGTGCTCATTGAAACAAGAGAAGTCATTATAGTTACCAATGGATGTCTGAAATAGCAGGTCATAATTCTTATGACTAGGAATGGAAAATTTCGTGTTCATCTCAAAACAGAACAAGAACCCATTTTAAGACCATTAAAAAAGCGCTATAGTTTAAATTACTATCCAATGGATATTGCACACCAATTTTTGGGGATAGTTAATGAAAAACAGGTTTTTTGCTATTCTAGTAATATTAAGTCTGATTGCTGTGATTAATCCAGGGATTGTCTTCACAGCATCTGCACTTGAATCTCCCCAAAACTCTCTGGCGCAAGTCGCTGATCTTCAATTTACTGCAGACATGGTGCTTGTTACAGTTGAACAAGGGGGAAGTAACACAGCTAATATTCGGGTTCACAACTATGGTGGAGAAGCTGGGTCAGCAAATATTACCTTTCTAGGTTCAGAACCAGATGGAATTACTGTTGAATTGAGCACCATTAGTATCATCGATTTGAGTGGAGGAACCTATGAGGATATCATTACGAATGTTAGTGCTGAAGCAGGACTTTGGCCACTCGGTCCAAGAAGACTTGATCTTGGTCTTATGAACGGGACCACAGAACTGGATTCTATGTACATAGAGATGAATGTGGTTGCTCCAACTACTACATCTACTGGCATTTTGGGCATTCCAAATGAAACGATTATACTATCGGTAATTGCAACTATAATTGTAGTTGCAGTAGTCTTGATAATCAAACGGAGGTGAGAAGAAAATGACTGGTGTTACACAAAAGTTTGTAGGTATTGATGCATTATGCAAATATTATCAGGAGCTCGGAATGAAGGCTTCAATACTACCGGATAAAAGCCCAGAGGCGGTGGAGAAAGGTCACATAAAACAAGATATGGGATACATTAAGGTAGCTGGCCGAGAGTTCGACCTTGTGACCATAAGAATGAAAGGAACGACTCGTGGTGAATACGATCTAGGCAAAGTCCGTGGCATTCCCATTGCAACTAAGGACAAGATTCCTTTTGAATACCATCACATAGTGCGTGCTGAAATCGCTAACGAAGGAGTGATGAAAGTCAAGCTCAAAAAGAAGACAAAAGGTATTGTTGGGAAGGAGGTCACAGATGTTTCATGGGAAGGGGGACACCTTGCTGAAGCGCTCAATTCGGACAACTCAATTAAAACGTCTATAATGAAATTCATTGAACATGAAGATAGCATTAAAATCGAACCTGACAAGAAGAATAAGATCTTCAGAATAGTGTTCTCTCGACCCTCAGAAATAAAAATGGGTCTTGCATATGGGTTCAAGTTCAATAGAAACCTACTTCCTAGAGAAGCTGTAGATGTTATGGACAAAATAGCTATACTAGCGCGAAAATCTGCTAGTAGTAAACGTTAGCATACAAAAGAAAGATAGCTGTAAATCCAGAGGCTTATAGAACCCAAAGAGGAAATCCCATAGTGGTTCTAAAGTCTCTGGAAAATCTTTTTGAAATGATTCTTAGTTTGGCTAATAGCTCTCCATATTTCTGATTCTTTAGCAAATTCGCTCCGCAGAGAGAGCAATTCTTAGATCTGATTCAAGCAAGTTGGTATGAGTTGTGCTTTTCATTTAGATGAGTGATGTAAAATTTGATTATTGCTAAGATTGTGAGATTCGAGTTCTTATGCTAGAGGTCCTTCTACATCTTTGAATGATGAATATGTACCTGCGTCTTCATCCGTTTCATTAACAATTTCGTTCTTCAAGGAGTATCTAAATGACATGAGAAGAACAATAACTCCAATTGAAATCAAAACAAGAGCAGCCATGAAACTACCTCTGTATGCATCAGCATTTGACAATCCTGCAGCAATTAACAGATCTGCAACTGGTCCAGCGACCAACGTTGCAGCAATCCCCCAACTGAGGAAGAAGGTTGTGTTATAATAGGCGAAGAGTCTTCCCCTGTACTCTTTGGGTGCCATCCTCGCAACAATTGAATAGCTTGATGCGCCAATGATGACCTCAGATGCTCCCCTGAGGAGCGATTCTATCAGTGCCAGAGTGAAGGAAGGGGTGATTATCAACCACAAGATTCCAACAATCGAAAAGATAATTCCAGCCATCATCACCTTTCTGTCATCAGTCTTTGCAACCACAGATCCTACGGCTAGTCCAGCAACCATATTAGCTACACTCCGGACATTACTGTAGAGACCGATATCTACTCCACTTGCATTGAAACCTGTTGGGTCAGCAAGAAAGAGTGAAGTGATGATAGCTATTGAGTTTCTTCCAAAATTGATGAAGACGAGGGCTATGATGAAGATTAGGTATGCTAGTCGAAGTTGGGAGGGTAGGTCACGAAGCGAGTGGTTCTCTGAAACCTCACTATCATCGGATTTCCAAGATTCGTTCTCCTTTTCCAATCTGATTGAGAAGTACACAATGAAACTTGACAAGATCATGATTACTGCAGCGAGGTTGAAAATACTGCCATTTGCAAATCCTCCTACATCAAATAGGAGACCGCCGAGAATAGCACCTCCAATACCACCAAATCCTCCAATGGTCGATAATTGGCCCATAAGCTTCTTTCTCTCATCATCCTCAGTCAGTTCAGATACCAAAGCTGACCAGCCTACATTGGACATACTCCAGAAGACTTCGATTCCACCCAGGGAGAAGATAATCACATATCCAGCGACGAACAGCTGATTCAATCCGAGGAAGAACATGTACCCAATCACCATGAAGAAGTGTCCAACTCCAGCCAACAGCTCTCCAATGGCTACAAACTCCATAGGCTTTCGATACTTATCCAACAAGTTCCCCCAGAGTAAGGATTGGGTGGCTGTGTTAGCTATCATTCCAACTGTAGCCATCAGTGTCACTTCAGTCGTCGAAAGACCAAGAGACTTGAGGTAAATCGACAAGAAGGTATACACGATGGATCTTCTGAAGAATGTCAAAATCTGGAATGTAGAGAGTCCTGTGAATTCACTTCTTTTAAGTTTGGAGTATTTGAAAAAACTCAATGTGAACTCTTAGGCTGAAGTTCCATCTTATATACCATCTTCTAGTGGTTTGAGGAATATTCCTTGTTTTTGTTGAACACCAAGCTCTTCACAGTGACCGGAAACACTTGACCTTCCTGAAGTGGTGCACCAATGTCTATCCAATCCCCTACTTCAAGAAACAGCTCATCAAGACTGATTAGATTCCGCTGAATCGAGGTTTCTTGGCGTGTCATTAAACCAACCATCTTGCCTATGTCACTCTCGAAGAGAAGAATAACCATCCTACCTTCCGAGATTGTCTTGGGAAGAGAGTTCTCAATAGCCTTAACAAATTCTTGGAGCCACGTATATGATCTATAGAGAGAATCCTTGAAGTATAATGCAACAGTGCCATCACCTTCTCTCAGATCGTAGTTCTTAAATGCTCGTGACACCTCCTCTTCCACTTTCCCTGGTTGGTAGTTCTCTGTTGTAACGTTAATTGGAAGAACAGGAATATTCGTTATTGGGAACTCTAGAGTCTTGTCAAAGTAACAGGTGGAGCCAGACACGGATAAGGTGAATGTTCCTGCGCCGATTACAGTAGCACGAATCTTTATTTCAGGCTCGATTACCAGCAATCCTTGTTCTTCGACGAGAGTCCTCAGTTCTTCAGCGAGATACAATCCAATGTCATCATAAGACCTCTTCTCCCCGTAAAATATCTCAGCAATGCCGCCTGAGAATGAATATTGATCAACTGGAATTGAGAAGTCGAGGTCATCGGTCATCATAAGTTCTTTGGCAATCTTGCTTTTCGCTGGACCCTGCATGACTTCGACCAATGCCTTTGCATACTCATGAGCAATAGCTTTTGCATCCTTTTCAGAGATGGTGTCCCCAATCTTGTAGTTCACTCCTAACTCTCTTAAAATGAAGTTAGTTGGCTCATCTATTCTCCAAATCCTGAAGTTGTCATCAATTCCTAATAGCCGTCCACCTACATTGATGCAGGAGGTGCTGAGAACATGTCCTTTCGATGAAATAGCAATGTTACTCGTCCCTCCACCAATGTCCACATTCATTATCGTCTGGTTTGTCTTACTGGAAAGGTCTACGATACCACTTCCCATTGCACTAAGCACCGATTCATAATTAGGTCCAGCTACAGCACTCACGAATTTCCCGGACTTTGAGGAGAGACGCCTTACAATCTCTTCTGCATTCTGTTTCTTCGCTGTTTCCCCTGTTACAATGACAGCTCCAGTATCGACCATCTCTGGGGTGAAACCCGCCTTCCGATACTGTGCCTCACAGAATTCCACGATTGCTTCCACATCGATAGTGAACCTATCAATAAGAGGTGTGAAGATTATGTCACTCTCATAGATAACTTCTCGATCGACAACGATGAAGCGGTTTGTTGGATTGACAAAGCTTCTTTCTCTGTTCAGAGTCAGACGAGAGAACACCAGATGAGATGTTGACGAACCGATGTCAATCCCCACACTCAGGAGCTTCACATTCTCGGATCCGTCGTACAAAGGAATGAAACGGGTCTTTGGTTCTGATGATTTTCTGGTTGAAACCTCTAACTCAACAAGTGATGTTATCTTCTGTTGTTCAGCTCTTGATAGAGCATCATTAAGGATGGGACTGACTAATCCCATTAATCTACCAAAGTGCGTTCCAGATTGCAGGACATCACTAAGTGTGGATTTGAACTCTGTGATGAGAAGGTGAAGTTTGGCGGTCTCTGAGTCATCTAGGACTCCATGCTGCTGCAGGACTGAGTCATATGCACTCGTGAATTGTTCTTCGAGATCTTTTGCATCTTCACCAAAGTGCTCATGGAGGTATTCACTCACTATCTCAATGATTTGCCACTTCAGACGGTTAGCATCAATCCCACTCATCTATGGATACTCCTTGTTCTTGTTGAACACCAGACTCTTGATTGTCACTGGAAATGATTGAGTTGACTTGAGAGGCCTACCTATGTCTATCCAGTCGCCAGCTTCTAGTTGCAATTCATCTAGAACCAATATGTTGCTCTGAATCGATGTCTCATCTCGAATGGTGAGTCCCAATCTCTTAGCAACATCGTATCCGAAGATGAGGATGATTATCTTCTTGTTAGAAACAGAAATTGGCAAGGCTTCCTCAATAGCCTTAGCAAAGTGTGCTAACCACTCATCGCCTGTATAGTTTCTCGAAATGATTCGATCCCTGAAGTAGAGTGCAACGATATCCTTTCCCTCAACCATGTCAAATGTTACAAATGATCTTCGGATTTCTTCAACCAGGCTCTCAGGAGTGAATTCCTGACTCATTAAGTTGACTGGTAGAACAGGGACATTTACAACGGGAAGGTTAATATCTTCATCGAAAAAAGTTGTCGACCCTGACACTGAGAGGGAAAAGGCTCCTGCACCTATGACCGTGGCGTGGATCTTGTTCTCAGGCTCCACCACGTGTAGTCCATTCGATTCGACCAATGTCTTGAGTTCTTGTGCCAGCATGACTCCAATGTCATCAAACGATTCGTTGCTTCCATAATAAAGTTCAGCAATTCCACCTGAAAAGGAATAAGCATCTATAGGAATTGAGTAGTCCAAGCTGTCTGTCATCATCAGTTCCTTGGCAATAGCGCTTCTTGCTGGTCCCTGTATTACCTCAACCAAAGCCTTGGCATACCCCTTAGCGATGGTCCTTGCATCTTTTTCGGACATGGTATCGCCAATCTGATAGGTCATACCGAGCTTATTCATGAGGAATTGAGTTGGTCCGTCTATCCTCCAAATCCTTAGAGAGTTATCAATACCGAGTAACCGACCACCAACATTGATACAGGATGTACTGAGCACCTGACCATTGGATATAATAGCCAAGTTGCTGGTCCCTCCACCGATATCAACATGCAGATACGATTTCTTGGTGAAGAGTGATTGCTCAACCATACCACTTCCCATTGCGCTTAGCAGAGACTCAAGATTGGGGCCTGCCGCTGCGCTGACAAATTTCCCAGACTCTGAGGATAGACGATTCACTATTTCAGCTGCATT
>LRSL01000019.1 GCA_001563335.1 Candidatus Thorarchaeota archaeon SMTZ1-45
ATCACCACTACGACACTTCTGCTCAATATCAGCAAGGTCGTTGTCATCAGGCATAAATATGAAGTTATAATACTTGAAAACACTGCACACATCTGGATTTGCTCCGAGCTCTCTCTGTTCCTCCACAGTTGTTCGTCCACCGGTGAATGCCGCCATGACTTTTTTCTTCGCCATCTTTGGGGTATCCGTTGTAAAGACTGCAGACATTGGGTCAGATGATGACATCTTTCCTCCCTCCTTGAGACCAGGCACAAATGAGCATTGAATACTTGCTGGTTTGTAATACCCAAGTCGTTCTGCAATATCCCGCGTCACGCGCCAGAATGGGTCCTGATCAATTGCACAAGGAATGATGCAGGGAGTATTCTTGCCATAAATCCAGGAATGCAAGAATGCTGGAACCGCTTGAATTGCTGGATGCCAAGTCGAACCAATATTTGTGCTATTGTCGAATCCAAAAACAGCTTTCACAGTGGAGAATGTGACCTTCTTCGCAACTTCTACTGCAATCTCATATAGAAGGTCGATATGTTCAATGTCTTGAATGATATAAGTGTCTTCAGGCTGAAATCCCAGTGCTAAGAGATCGAGTGTGTTGTCATAGGTGAATTTTCGGACATCATCTAGACTGAGATGAGGTTCGAAGAAGTATTTCTCGTCATTTGTCATTTGGAAGTATAGTCTAGTGTCAAACTTTTCCTGCATCCATTTTGTGAATATCCAAGGAACTAGATGACCAATATGAGTGATACCACTTGGACCTCTTCCTGTGTAGAGTACGAACTTGTTGCCTTTCTCATACTCAGTCAGAATCCAACCGAGGTCTCTGTGCGAAAAAAAGAGATTTCGTTCAAGCAGGAAGTGTTTCTCTTTAGTAAACCTATACATTTGGTTCCTCAAATCTTCTGTAATTCTTTCGGTTCCAAACCGTTCAATAAGACGGTCGTAGTCAACAATACCCTCAACTTCCCAAGGAGTGACTATGAAATCATCTTTTTCTTCATCCATATGGATGTACTTCCATTCATTTATCAGAGGTAAATGAGTTGGTGTGCCAATTAAGGGTGATGGTGTTTGGTATAAACAGTGTTGGTTATATTGAGAACTATAATCCTTGATGAGTAAGGTGAGTTTGTGTGTCGCGAAAAAGAAGACAATTCAAGAAAATGACTCCAAATAAAGTTCTGCGAGTCATAAAACCCTTCAACCAGTTTATGCAGTACGAAGCTTCTGGTGGTATTCTTCTTCTCGTCTGTGTTATTATTGCTCTCTTAATATCAAACTCCCCAATAGGATTGTCTTACCTTTCTTTCTGGGAAACATATATTGGTATATCATTTGGTACATTCATCTTGACTAAGCCACTTGTATTCTGGATAAATGATCTTCTTATGGCATTCTTCTTCTTCCTCATTGGTCTTGAGATTAAACGTGAAGTCTTAATTGGTGAGCTTAGCAATCCGAGGGTTGCAATGGCGCCAATTATAGCTGCTATAGGAGGGATGGTAGTTCCTGCATCTCTTTTCATCATAGTGAATCCCCTAGGAAGTCAAGGAGCAGGAGCTTGGGCAATTCCAATAGCTACGGACATCGCAATTGCTCTCGGGCTTCTCTCAATCTTTGGCTCGAAGGTGCCAACTATGCTGAAGATATTTCTAACAACTCTGGCTATCGCAGATGACATCGGTGGTGTATTGGTCATTGCATTATTCTATACATCTGAACTCTACCTCCTTCCATTATTTCTCGGACTTGCTCTACTATCCATCATGGTCATACTAAATCGAATTGGAATCAGACAACTTCTTGTATACGCAGTTCTTGGGGTTGTTGTTTGGCTGCAGTTCTTGCTCTCTGGTGTCCATCCGACTGTAGCGGGGATTCTAATTGCACTAACAATCCCAGCTACCACAAAAATTGATTATTCAGAATTTGTTGTTATTAGCTCTGATTTGGTGAAGAGAATTCAGGATTCGTGTGCTGAAGGAATAGAGAATATAGATTCTAAGAACTTTCAAGAAACCTCGGAAACTCTGAGATTAGCTTGTAGAGATGTAGAAGCACCACTTCAACTTGCAGAACATGGATTAACCAAATGGGTAGCTTTTGGAGTCATCCCAATTTTTGCATTAGCAAATTCAGGTCTTGCATTGTTTGAGCTCTCAGTTAATGAGATGTTCAACCCAATCGCGATTGGCATTATTTTAGGCTTGGTGATTGGGAAGCCACTAGGTATTATTTCATTCATGTTGGTTTCAGTTAAACTAGGAATAATCGGTCTTCCTGAAGGAGTAAATTGGGAAACGATGATAGGTACAACTTTTTTGGCAGGCATAGGTTTTACAATATCCACCTTTATTGCCTCTTTAGCGTTGTCAGGAAGCCTATTGATGGGAGCTAAAGGAGCCATTCTACTTGCATCCTTTATATCAGGTTTATTTGGTGTTCTAGTACTAAGAAAAGCTCTTAGAGATTTGGAAATTCTCTCAATGCCCTATCCTCCAGTTGATCTTGGTCCACCAAACATAATCAAGAGCGAGGTTATTAGTGAATCCTAAGTCAAATATAGGTCGAAGGTACAAAGAGTTACAATAAAAAGGTCTGAAATTCAGAACCACTAGCAATTGCACTGCAAATTAAAAGGAGATTGCATTATGCGTATTGAAGAATATGAGTTCGAAGAGGAGAAGACGCTGAGTAATCTCGCAGATCTACTCATCGAAATTGCAGAACAAATACGAGCAGGAGAGAAACTAGAACTCCCTATGCCCACTCTTAAGGAAGGTGTGATTGAGGTGCCATTAGGAGAACCAATCGAAACAGGCATCGAAGTAACTATTCGACGCCACTTCATACATGTGGACTTTGCACTTTCTTGGAGAAGAAGGAAGATCAAGGAGGCATGAACCTTGTCAGATGAATACTTGGACAAATCATCTATTTTGAAACGAATTGGAGATATTCTTGGAGTCCAAGAAACCATAAGCGAATACCTTGACAAAAGACTTTGTCTCAATTGCGATGAAATTATAGATGAAGCCTGGGAAGGAAAACGGAAAGAAGCTTTCAAACATGTGAGGGGATTAATCGATAAGTATGCTTTTTCAAAACAGCTTCCCCCAAGTGAATTGGGCATTATGGCACAGTCCATGATTTCGCACCTATTGAATATTCAGCATACTTACCTCAGAGTTCTCGTAATGTTGGATATGCTTCATGGAGAGGCTTTCAACGAGATATTCATGGATTCTATGTCAACAATCTCTTCAAAAGTTCATAAAATGATGATCGCTCTAAAGGAAATGGTTAATCAGAAGAGAGAGAATTCGGATGAATCTCATGAAACACTTGAGGTTCTTATAAGACTTGAAAGAGAAATCGATGAAGACAATATTGTCATATGTAGGCAGATATCCGTAGCAACAGGCGGCGACTCTGATTTCATTTGTTATATGATGAGGAAAATTGTTGCTGAACTAGAACATGTTTCAGATTACGTCAAAGAATGTGCTGAGATTCTTGCGGAGATTTGATGATTCTTGATGCAAGCTGAGGAAATACCTACAACAATACTAGTAATAGTAGCTGGTATCCTCATCGGCGGTGTAGCCATTGCTAAAATCGCAGAAAGGTATAAGGTACCTCATCCTTTACCACTAGTCATAACGGGCTTGATTATGGGAAGAGTATTGGTTTTTTTTAATCCTACAAGTCCACTAGTACAAATTGCAGGATTTGATTTCATTGCTCAAATAACACTTGCAACAGTGCTCTTCTATGCGGGTCTTACTTTGAATTTACGAGAACTTCGCCTTTCACTTGTCAATGTATTGCTACTAGCTACTATTGGTGTTCTTGCAACCTCATTGATTGGAGGGTGGATGTTACAGATATCGACAGCTGCGATTGCAATTCCAATCGGAGTAGCAGCATTCCTCATAGGTGCGATTCTATCACCAACGGACCCTGCAGCTCTATTCGCTGTTCTTGAAACAGGAGGCGTACGAGTAAAACGAAAGTTATTCTCAATTCTTGAAGGAGAAGCTGTCCTTAATGATGCGACATCAGTGATTCTTGTAATCACAGTCTTCGAGCCAATAGTTATTGCAGAGCTTGCTAATATTGCAGGGATAATAAATTGGGGACTAATTGCTGGTGAATTTTTAGCTAGTATGGGATTAGGGATTGTACTGGGATTTATTGTTGCTCGTGGAGTTGGATGGGCAATTCCAAGAGCAGGAAATGATACTAATGTTTCAATCCTTACTGCAACCACTCCATTTCTTGCATATGGATTAGGAGAGCTCTTCACAATATTTTATATTCATCCAGGAGCACTGGCCGCAGTCTTTACCGGTATTTTCATGGCTAATGCACGGAGGACCGGACTTAAACCATTACCACAGCGATCAATGAGGAGAGTCATGAAGAATGTATCATTCTTCTTTGAAATTGTTGTGTTCATTCTTCTTGGATATACACTGAGTGTACCACTCATCGAAGGAGATCGATCAACAGAAACTATAGCATTCATTCTCGCGAATCCAGCAATTATGACACTTGGATTAGTCATGGCGATTCTTGTGATTCTTGTTGCTAGACCAATCTCTGTATTTCTTGTTACAGCTGGAGATAGGGCAATGGGAATCAAAGAGAGATTTTTCTTGAGCTGGGCTGGTGTGAAAGGAGTAGCAAGTGCAGCTCTTGCAGCTATTGCAGTCACAGTGATCATACGGTTTTCTCATATATTAGGGGGACAAACACAAGTAGATTATGTGACGGCGATTAAAATCGTAGTTCCAACAGTCTATGCTGTTGTTTTCATTGTTCTACTGGTCAGTTTGGTAGTGCAAGGATTAACTACCTCATACTTGGCGAATAGATTGGGTCTGATTGAGGAGAAAGATGAGGCAAAAGAAATCACTGTTCACCGTAATGCTACTAGACAAGCTCTTCTTCAACTTGTTGACGAATATACTGAAGGCAAGATAGACGCAGAGATGTATGGTAGGTTTAAAGCTGAATTAGAAGAAGAGATATTCAACCTAGAGGCCGAACTTAGGAGGATTGTATCAGTTAGAAGGAGACAAATAAAGGAACTAAGTGTCAGTGAGATGATCTATAGAAAGAAACTGGAAATCTATGAAAAAGAGTATGAATCTGGAAAGATTTCAGAAGCGGTATATCAAGATCTAAAGAACCAGTTGGAAGCTGAGATTGAAGAGATTATAAATCGAATTGAAAGGCATGAAAGTCGAATTAAATATGAACCAGAAGAAACATAGACTGTGTGAAATATAGTAGCAAGAAAACAACAATGCGGGAGAGAGCAGGCTAATGTCGCAAGAGAGGCCAGATGCATCGACTGAATTTATTGACTACAATGACTGTCTTTCAACTCTTGGAGCGAATCCTGAAGGATTGACTAGAGAACAAGCACAACAACGTCTTGTTGAATATGGTCAAAATAGCCTATCAATAGAGAAAGGTGATATTGCTTTAATCATGTTCCTGAGGCAATTCAAGTCACCGTTAGTCTATGTCCTTATTCTTGCGGCTGCAATTTCTCTACTTGGTGGTCATGCAGAGGATACTATAGTCATTGCCATAATTCTTGTGATAAACTCACTAATTGGTTTTACTCAAGAATGGAGGGCAGAAAAAACAATAGAGTCTGTTAAGAAACTAATTGAAGAAAAATCAATAGTAATTCGAAACGGGGAAGAACTAGAGATTCCCTCAATAGAGATAGTCCCTGGCGACCTTTTGTTGTTGAACGCTGGTGAGAAAGTTCCAGCAGATGCGAGAATCGTTTTTGAGAGGAATCTGCATGTCGATGAAAGTTTACTCACCGGAGAAAGTGTTCCAATAAAGAAAGATGTAATCTGTTTAATCGAGAAGCCTCATTATTACGAAGAGTTAAACAAAGTATTTGCGGGTTCTTTTGTCACCCAAGGAAGAGCCCGAGTACTGGTTGAAAAAACAGGAGATCAGACAGTACTAGGAGAAATCAATAGGGAACTCCAAGAGGTAGAGAAGGAACCAACATCGATTGAGATTCGACTACGGCGTCTTAGTATATTCTTTCTTGGTCTTGCTTTCTCTTTTCTCATCCTCACACTACTTCTTGGGTTTTATAGACAGATAGAAACCTATGAACTGATTCTGTTCTCCTTATCATCACTTGTATCAGCCATACCTGAGGGCTTAATCGCGGTAATCACAATTGTTCTGTCAGTTGGCGTATACAGATTGTCCAGAAAAAATGTCATCGTAAGGAATCTTAGTGTGGTAGAAACCCTTGGACTCGTCAATGTGATTTGCTCAGATAAGACAGGCACTCTGACTCGAAATCAGATGATGGCGAGAAGAATATTCACACCAAACAATTACTACGAAGTGAGTGGCGTTGGTTTTGATGTAGAGAGTGGGAGTATTTTCCTTGAAGGATGCGGTCCAGAGGACTGTCTCCGTTCAGACCATCTTCATAAAGAGATAGATGTGGAGATGAAAGCACCTATCAATCGAGAGGGTCTCAGAAAATTTCCAGATCTTGAAATGTTACTATCATACCTTGCTCTATGCAATGATTCAGACCTCTATACCGAATGCTTGACAGAGAATGATCCAATCAGAAAATGCACAGGGGAGGACCAGATTTGGAGAATTCGTGGCTCACCAACTGAGGCGGCCTTGATTGTTGCCCTCGAAAAGACAGGGCTTCACAAGTATGTTCTTGATGAATCATGGCCCAGAATTTCAGAAATCCCATTCACTAGTGATAGGAAATTCATGGCAACTCTGCATAAACCAAGTTTAGCTGTTCAGGAAGACCATCCATCATTGGCAAATCAAGATTCGAATCTCTTGATTGTTAAAGGAGCTCCAGAAAGAGTGGAAGAATTTCTCAACAAGTCATCTGGTACCAAAGATGTTGTCAGTGACTTTGCATCCCAGGGGTTGAGAGTGCTATCTTGTGCAATACGTCACCTTCCAAAAGACCATCTTCAAATTACGGAAAAAGACCTAGCTAGCATGGAATTCGTTGGCTTATGTGGAATCAATGACCCTCCACGGGAGGGTGTTAAAGACTACATCATGAAAGCTGAGCGAGCTGGCATAGATGTGATAATGGTCACGGGTGACAACGAATTCACTGCAAAAGCTATAGGCAAAGAAGTAGGTATTTACAGACCAGAGAAGAATGATAGAAGTCTTGTAGGAGATATCATCGATGCAATGGATGATGATGAGCTTCGTCATGCGCTAGAACAGCGGTCGAACATACTTGCAAGAACTAATCCAATTCACAAACTAAGGATTGTCAAAGCACTTCAAAATTCAGGAAAAATCGTAGCCATGACTGGAGATGGAGTGAATGATTCCCCAGCTCTTCGTCAAGCAAATGTGGGTATTGCAATGGGTATTACTGGAACCGACATAGCGAAAGAAGCTGCAGATATTGTCCTTCAGGATGAACGATTCGAGTCTGTTGTTGATGGTGTTGACGAAGGTAGGCATATTCTCAATACATTCCGGAGAGTCGTACTCTTTCTGACATCGACAAACTTTGCTGAGAGTTTTGTTATTCTAGCTACGTTATTGCTATTTGTTAATCCAGTTCTCCTCCTACCTCTACAAATCCTCTGGGTCAACTTAGTCACTGATGGAATGCTGGATATTGCATTATCCCTTGAGCCAAAAGAGAAGGGTCTATTGGATCAACCACCCACCTCAATGGCTGAGAGGGTATTGTCACGGCAAACTATCTTGAGGGCTTTGTTCTACGGAGCTATTATGGCGATAATTGTCATGACAGTGTATTTTCTGTATCTTGGTCAGGGTGCAAAATTAAGAACAATGCTCTTTGTAAGCCTAATTGTGACTCAATGGTTTAGCATTCAAAATTGTAGGTCACCAACGAAATCTGCTTTCACACTTGGAATATTAAAAAACAGGGTGATTTGGGTGGTATATGTTATTGACATTCTTCTTGTCGCAATCTTATTCATCTTGCCACCTTTGACAACACTCTTTGAATTGGTTCCACTAGCTCCCTTAGACTGGATTCTGGTTGTTGGTCTAGGAACACTTGTTTTTATCATAGAAGAGGTTAGAAAGAGAGTAGCAATAAAAATGCAGAATTGATCTTGCTTGCTAGAGCTTAATCTGACTCCATTGGATCACTGGTTTGCTCAGAAGATACAGTATCACCTCTAGATTGTATTCGCTGTACCTTAATGTCAGTCCGACCAACAATCAATCGCACAAGTCCATTAGTAAGAAGTGATATGACTAGTAGAATAAGCATCGTTGAGAAGTTTATGCCTGGAAAAATGAAGACGAATGCTGCCAGATTGAGTGTTAATATGCCTGCAAGTACTTGTAACATTTGAATCCAGAGGGGTAATTCACCGAGAACTACGCCCAATACTATTCTTGAAAGTCCAACAAGTAGCATAGCGATAGCTGGGTAAATAATTAGAAGATTAGGCGGTAATGAAATGAATAAGAATTCCATGAGTGCGATGACTATGAGGGCAACTCCTGTGACGAACATGAAAATTCGAGCATAGGTATGAGAGTGCATAATATAGACGCTCCAAACAATCCATGCAACACCCATTGCTACCAAGCCAATCAAAAAGATCTCGAGTGCATATGTGAAACTAAATGTAAGTTCAAGTACTGCAACTAAGGCAACCACTATGACTGCTATACCTATAACATCATCAAGTAGATGAATCCAAGATGGGTCACGCGACTCACTCATATGTTCATAGATTTTTAGTGGAAAATTATCTCTTTCGGTCTATCCAGAGTTGTGTTCGTCCGGAGATAATTCAAATTTGACCGACTCATCAGTCTTCTGCATTATTCTCTGTTTCACATCTGTACTACCCATAATCAACCTCACAAGCCCATTCGCGATGAATGCAATAACTAAGAGAATGATGACTCCCTGAAAGTTAATACCAGGGAAAATAAACACCAAGGCAGCTAGGTTTACTGTTAATATGCCTGCGAGGACCTGCAACATTCGAATCCAAAGAGGTATTTCTGTAATAAAGAATCCAAGGACTAGTCGTGAACTACCGACTAGTAGCATTGCAATTGCTGGGTATATAACCAGATAATCAAGAGGTAGTGAAATGAAAATAAAGTTCATGAGTGAGACGACGATAGCTGCAAATCCTGTGATTAACATGAATATCCGAGCATAAAGATAGGCACGTAGTACATAAATTCCCATAACGATCCATGCGATGCCCATTGCAAATAGTCCGACTAGAAGGACTTCAAGCGCGTAGATAAAACTGAAAGCAAGCTCTAGTACCGCAACTATTGCAACTACTATTACAATAAGACCAACTACATTATCAAGAATACGAATCCAAGATATGCTTAGCCTATCACTCATACAAAAACTGCCATAATCTTTTGAGTTATTTCTTTCGGTTTTCTCATCACAAATTAGAGTTGTATCCTCTTATAGGCATCTGGAATCCTAATTCCGGTCTTTCCAGAGAAGACATCTTTGAGAAGCTCGACATGCTCGTCAAGATCCTTTAGTAACTTATCTCTGGCATGTGCTTCAATATTTGGCTCGATACCCCAGATAGTCAGGTAATTGCTGACGACTCCTATCTCAATTGCACCTTCTTCAAAATCACGGAAGATGGTGAGCTTGACAAGGAACTCTGATTCATACATATTCAGGATATCACGAACACTAATCATGACTAAATCAAGAAATCCAATGAGGTCTTCAAGATCTGGAGAATCCTGAAGATTTCCACGCATTGTTTCAGTCAGCGTCTGTATCTTAGAGGATGTTTGACGAAGATTCTCAAACATGTGCATTAGCTTTGTGAACTCTCTAATTGAGGTTTCAAGTGCTGGAACAAGCTTATCATAGAGATTTACTAGCAGAATCCCTTTGGCATTCTCACGAAGGTCAGAAAAAGATTCGAGCTTACCTATTGGTCCATCCAAATGCTCGATTTGCATGATTGTGTTGGTCACAGCTTGAATGGCTTTCACAGACTTCCGTTGGATGTTTGCCCACTTCTCGACAAAGGTATCGAGTCCCTCACGGAGGTCGTCAAGAGTATCTAGATAATGCGCCATTGTGTTCCAAGTGTTTCTTCTTTTTATACCATAAAAACAATTCTGCGGGGGCACAATTTCGAATAATGTTCGAGATGGAACATTTTCAAAAGTATGTTCAGAGAGTCAACACACTTCATATCAACTTGAGTAGGTCTGATCGAGTGATGATTCCTTGGAGACGACCTTGGTTGAGAACAAGTACTGCTTGATAATTTTCAAAAAGAGGAATAATGACATCCACCAAAGTGGTTTCATCGACCATTATTGTACTACTCCCGCTCATGATTGATTGGACAGATATCTCATGGAGATTGTGTTGTAGATTTTTTATTACATCCCACTCAGTGACAATTCCTATTACTTGAGTTGCTCGTAGAACTGGCAGTTGCGAGTAACTCTTTTTTTGCATGAGTGACACTGCTGTTGAAACAGTGTCACGTGCATCAACAGTGACTGGATTTGGAGTCATTAGCTCAGAGCATGTGGTTCTCCGTTTCCGATTAAGAACTTCAATTATCTTATTGACAATCGATAGTTTGGGATCCAAAGAACCGCTTTCAAGTCGTGCTATATATGCTTGTGAAACTCCTACCTCAATTGAGAGCTCAGTTTGCGTTAATCCAGATTCTTGTCGAAGTTTCCTCAGCCTTTTAGCATCAGTCATCTATTGCACAAACCCATTCTACTACTATCAGTTATAATATTATTGATTTAATAACTGAGAGTAATTACTAATCAAAAGCTATAAATGTGATTCACGTTGCGCCCGTTGAAAAAGATGAGTTGATGATTATGAATTTAAAAGTCACACGTGGAGCCGGACCTTCTGTTGACAAACTCCCAGTGGAAATTGTTGAGAGAAAGGGGAAGGGTCATCCCGACACCCTATGTGATAAGGCAGCAGAGGAATTATCAGTTCGCCTGAGTGAATATTACATGGAAGTTTTTGGTCAGGTTCAGCATCACAATGTTGACAAAGTCCTTCTTGTTGGAGGTCAGTCCAACGCCAAATTTGGAGGAGGCGATGTAATAGAACCAATTTACATATTGATGAGTGGAAGAGCAGTCGATGTTGTTGACAAAGATTACGAACGAATTGTCCCAGTTGGGAAGTTTGCGGTTCAACACACAAGAGATTGGCTGAGCAAGGATCTACCACACCTAGATGTAAACTCAGATGTGATCATTGATTACAAGATACGTGCTGGCAGTACAGATCTTGTAGGTAATTTCGACCTCGACAGAGGTGTACCTCGAGCCAATGATACCAGCTTTGGAGTTGGATATGCACCCCTGTCTCCGACTGAATTAATTACTCTTGAATCAGAACAGCTTTTGAATAGCAGCAAGGTAAAGAAAGAATGGCCTCAAATTGGTGAGGATATTAAAATCATGGGAACACGAATTGATGACAAAATCCATGCTCAAGTTGCCGCAGCGATCATCTCAAGCGAAACAAAAGACGAGGATGAATACGCAAACGTCATGCAAGGAATCAACGACTTGGTGAAAGATCTAGCAGTGAAAATCACGGATATGGAAACTGAGGTGAGCGTCAACACTGCTGATAGTCCAGAAGATGGCTTGTTTTACCTGACAGTTACGGGTACATCTGCAGAACATGGCGACGACGGGCAAGTGGGAAGAGGCAATCGTGCAAACGGGCTAATCACTCCTTATAGACCAATGACCCTCGAAGCTGCAGGAGGAAAGAATCCTGTGTCTCACGTTGGGAAGACATACAATGTTGCTGCAAGGGAAATCACTGAGAGAGTCTATAAAGAGCATCCCGACCTATCACAAGTCTACTGTTATCTTGTCAGTCAGATTGGAGCACCTATCACAGAACCAAAGGCAATCAATGTTGAACTCTTTGGAGATTGTAATCTAGATGAAGTGAAATCATCAGTTGAATCAATCACCGAGGAGGTCATTGGCAAACTCCCACGAGTATGGGAAGGCTTTGTCAAGAGACAATATCAACTCTGGTAGATATCTAGTCAAAAAAAGGAAAAAAGGGCAGTATCATTCTGCCCTGTATCATTCTTTCTTTAGTTATTATCAAGTCCAAGGGACTTCATGAATGCATCATTGTTCATCTCACGTCCTAGGAAACTTTTAACCAGCTCATCTGGGTTTCTGCTTCCACCAGGAGCAAGGATCTTTTGGCGGTATTCAGTACCTGTTTTGGTATCCATGTAACCATTCTCTTCAAACTTAGTGAAAATGTCCTCAGCATACGCCTTGGACCAGAGATAGCTGTAATATCCTGCAGTATAACCAGAGTTAGCAAAATGTCCAAAACCAGCATCCATTTTGACTTTGTCGGGCATATAATATCCAGTAATCTCACTGAATATTTTTCGAAAAACTGCACTCGTGTCATCTGCACCCTCGGTATGATAGACCATATCAATCAAGGAGTAAGCGACCTGTCTTAGTTGGAATGTTCCGATGTCTAGTAGTTTCGCATCAATCATCCTTCTGAGTAGATCTGAGGGGAGCTTCTTTTTCGTATCTTTATAGTGACCCGAGAGGTTTGAAAGAACTTCTTCTTTCCAAGCCCAGTTCTCAAACATCATAGATGGAGTTTCTATGAAATCTGGGAGAACACCATCAAGTCCAAAACGAGCGTATTTTGTTTGATTACAAATCATATGCATTAAGTGACCAAACTCATGGAAGAATGTTTCAACATCGCTATGCGTAAGTAGTGATGGCTTGTCCTTAGTAGGTTTCTCATAGTTGGACACCATGGAACACATAGGAAGGTAAACCTTTCCATCCCTTACACGGCGATCCATAAAACCCCAAACTGCATAGTGCTTGAACTTACCATCTCGAGGGTACAAGTCCAGGTAGAGTACCCCTAAAGTATGTCCATTTGTTTTATCAATCACCTTGAACTCTCTGACATCTTCATGCCAAGTATTTGGTTCTTCAGCTTCAATGAATTCTAGATTCAACACCTTTTGATAAACATCAAGAACACCTTGAATGACTAAGTGTGCTGGGAAGTACTCCTTGATCTCGTTCTGATCAACTGCATATTTCATTTTCATTAGCATCTCGTGATAATAGAAGATATCCCAAAGCTCAATAGTAACATCCTCGGGGGATTTATTCAACTCCTTTGCTTTGAGCTTTTTTAGTTTCTGAGTTTCTTTCTCACTAAGAGGAGTTAGTCGTTTCCTCAGGTCATTCATGAAATCGATTACTCGCTGAGGAGTCTTTGCCATCTTTCTCGAGATGACATATTCAGCAAAGTTTGAGTATCCGAGAAGTTTTGCTTGCCGTTCCCTTAGAGCAAGTATATCAGAAAGACGTTCACTATTTTCTTTGCCACCTTTCTGATAGGAAATGATCATCATTTTCTTTCGAGTTTCGGGATTCTTAGCATAATTTACAATTGGCAAATATACTGGATAGTCAAGTGGACATAGATAGTTGTCACCATCTTTCTCGAGATTTTCATAGACTGGTGACGGTACTCCTTCAAGCTGCTCAGCTGTAAATGGAATCGTTGTTGTGATCTCATTGAGAACCCGTGCAAACTCGGATTCTAGAACAGAGATATTATTTGCTACCTCAAGAAATTCCTTCCTTTTATCGTCATCAAGTGCAGCTCCTCGATGTCGGAATTCTTTGAGAGTATGATCTAAGAGCATCTTATCCTCAGGTTCAAGAGATTCCATCATAGGCTCTAATTCTGCGAACACCTCAAAGAGGTCTTTTCTTCCCCAAATCTCGTTGATAAATTTGCGAACATCTTTCTCAATATCATCAGCCATATCCCGCTGTGCTTTGTTCGAAGAAATATGCTTGATAAAGATAAAATAGCCAAGATGATCCCCACCAGACCCTAGAACTTCTTCAAAATCCTTGAGAGTCTGAAGATGCACCTCTCCCTTTGGAGTTTTAGCAATCTCATCAAGTTTTTTCTTTGCATTTTCAATGTCTTCATCCGCAATCGCTCGCATCTTTTCAGGATCAATTGTCCAGTCAGGTTTGCGGATTACTCCTTGCTCGTTCATAGTTCCCAAAGCAGGTTCTACCATATTTAAGGAAAGCCTTGTCGGCGATTATTGGACTTGAAAATCCATGACGGAAATAGTTGTGATATGTTTTAAAAGGACTCGAGTATAGTCCCATGCAGGTCAACCCCATGATTCATGCCTAGGGGTTGTGAATATTTAGGAGAATCATCAGCATGGGCAAAGTAACTGACCCAATTGCCAAGAGAATCAGAAAGAAGGCTGCCAAAGATATCAAGGGAGGCTTCTTTGGAAAGATCACTCACTACATCCCCGGCTGGCACGGGTATCAAGAGAAGGAAGAAAGACGCGCTGCTGACAAGGTGCTTCGAGAGTTTATGGCGGACCAGCTTCGACTTGTGAAGCAAGATCTTGAAAAGCTGCAGATGATGGCAGTGGACTACAATTTAACAAAGACGTGGGAAACATTCGACAGAATGCTCGCACTCAGCGATAAGATTGAATCAGCTATCAGATACGCCGACTATGGATACGCAGCATGGGGCTCAAAGGAGAAGATCAACGAGAGCGAACTCGATAAAGCGTACGAGTTCGATGCAACACTGATTGACGATATTGGTGAAGTCAACGACGTCGTGGAAGAATTCCAAGACCAGATGAACCAGGGTAAGTTTGACGAATCCTGGAACTACACCTATCGCATGTGGACTATCATGCAGCGCTTCGAGGAGAAATGGAAACAACGCGAAGGCTACATGAAAGGCTATCAAGATTAGTCTAATGAGCTATTCCGGAGCGTGTGCTCCGGAATTTTACTTCTTTTTCAAAGCATAAGGTTTGACATGCTAACCTATTTGAACAGCTTCTACATTGAACCAAGTATCACAAGAATTCATTGATATCGAACGTTTAACTTGAACATCAAAGAACATAGACAGTACCTTTTCAAGCCTAAGAAGTTGCATCCAGAAGGCAGGGACAACATTTGAAGTATTCACGTCTACTAAAGATAGCCGCTAGACTCATTGGAATAATCATCTTCATCTACATTTTGATAGGAATAGATATCCAAAGCATGATAGTTACTTCTTTTTCAATTCCTCCCTTTATCACTATAATATTGATTCTGACAGTTATACCAATCATGGTGTTAAGAGGGGTGAGATGGCAGGTTGTATCTGAGGGATTGGATTTGAACTTGAAGACAATGGAATCAACAGAGGCTTTGTGTATAGCACAATTGGCTAATCTGGTTATTCCAGGAAATTTCGGAGATCTAATCAGAATACCATATATGAAGCATAGGGGTAATCAAGTAGATAAGTCAATTATCAGTATTTTACTAGACTCAATCTTAGGAGCAGTTGTTCCATTCACCTTTGGAATTATAGCAATAGCTATTATTCTTGAGTTCAGTATCACAATTGAGCTTCTTATTATTGGGACAATTTGGATTACGGGAGGTTACGGTTTTTACCGCATTATGCGAGCAACTCTCTGGCCAAAATTCATGCAAGCACGCATCAATAGGTTGATGAAGGAAGGAATTAGAGGAAGAGCATTCTTCACTCTTCCTTCGATGTTGAAATCCATTGGAAGCACTAGGATTGTACTAAGTTTAGCACTAGCTCTGCTGCTATTCGTCATCTATGTGACTCAAGCTTATATTCTCGCTTATGCTCTTGGAATATCAATAGAATGGATGTACCTTGCGTTCACATTAGGATTCACCACAATTATCCTAGTAATTCCTGTGACCATTCAAGGTCTTGGTTTAAGAGAGAGTGTTTTATTGTTCATGTTAACACGAATAGCTGTCGATCCAGTGCTTATCATTTCATTCTCATTGATTTTGATGACAATTAATCTTACTCCAGCAATTGCTGGTTTCATAATATGGTTGAGAAATCCGTTTGTTGATATCACTGACCAAGAGATTTTGGATGCAGAAGTAAGTTTGCTACCAGAACAATTACTTGGTGGAGAAACCTGAAATGTGACATAGCCTATAATAGAGCGTCACAAATTGTGCAAAGTAAAAACTTGGACGAAGATACGAACCTACCAGTCCACTCCAAGGTCTTTGAGTGCTCGTTGTATTAAACGCATACTCAAGAGACGCGCACATCCACAACAAGTGAAGGTATCAGGACCTTGCCATGTCACTCCTGAATTGAAATCGATAAGGTCGCCACAAGTCGGGCATTTTATTTGGTTACTCTGTGGGGACGATAGAAACTTCTTTGTGATAGACTCAAAATTAGAGCTGGAGTTCTTAATTGGAGTAATTACATTCTCCTTAGCATGAGGATCTCTAGATGTTCCCATAGAATTCACAAGCCTATCGTATAGACTTTCTCAGTATTTTCTATAAGACCTAGCAATACATGAATGGAAAGCAGGAATAAATCCAGAAAAGAAAGAGAAGGAAAAGGAGAGAATCATCCTCCCTTTCCAGTACTTCGTACTTTACTGCTCGAACTTGCTGGCTATCTTACCCATGCCATAAATGAATATGATGATCAGAAGAATTGCTCCTAAGTTCGAGTAACCTAGATTAAACAGACCTGCAAAGAACTGTAAAGAACCTGATGCAAATGGATATGCAGACCAAGGATCGGTCCTAATTAATCCAGTTGAGATGTAGGATGTTGCATTGAACAGAATACCAATCAGGAATGTTAGAACCATCAACATGTAGAAGATTTTCGCAAGGTCTCCAAAGAAACCACCTACCTTCTCACCTAGGAACATCTTGAAGATGTTGAATAGACCATAACACATGAGTGTGAATGCAAATGCAATCATTATTCCTCCACCCATGAAAATGAATTGAGGCATAACATGATTAGCACTCATATCTCCAATCATTGCATCGAGGTTAAAACCAGCATATAGAGCAACCGCTATAACTAGGAACAATCCCTTCAGGAAATGAAATATGTTCTTCACAAGGTCCCAATTACCAACTCTGTTCTCAATGAAAGGTGCAATAAAGAAGAGCAGGCCAGTAAGAAGGACCAATATGGCGGCGCCAATTTGTGCGGCGTCCAATGCCATCCAAATGATGGAGTTGAGAATAAGTGATAGTCCTAGGCAGAGCCAAGCTGTGTTTTCCTTGCCTATGGCATAGTACATCGGGAACAAGAGCCCGATTACTAGAGTAAAGTAGTATACCCATGTCAAACCCGCATTAGTCAGTACAGCACCTGACAAATATGTCCAGGGGAAGTAAATAAGGAAGAAAAGTGCTAATGCGATCGCAGACAGGTATTGAATTAGTGTTTTGAAATCGTATTCGGTCAATTTCATTCACTCCTTAGCCCGAAAGCTCACGCTGTGTCCATTAATTGGCACAATGTAGTATAAATCGGTGTTGCTTCAGAGAAACTGAATTCGACAAAAGCCGAATTTGTAGCATGAAACAGGAGTTTAAGAATGTAGATTCTGTTCTTATTGGCGCGGTTCAAGTTGTAGGACAATTTGTTCAATGATTAGACTAATGATTAAGGAAAACTTGTAATTTTGATTAGAGGAGAGCTGTGGAAGAATATCATTCCACATGTGTGCCTAAGAGCACAGGTGGAGGTTTATGCAAGCTGTCTCATACCGTTGAGGGGAGTGTATTGCTTGAGAGAACGAGAACGTGTATCAGCACTACTTCTACTATTAGTAATTCTTCTGGGAGCTTCATTGTTCCAGAATCAGATATCACAGAACCTTACATCTCCAGGGTCTAAGGTTTTGTCAGATGGTGGTAAGATAGATCCATTTGAGGTTTCGATACAAGGAAGTATCGTAGATAATTATGCAAACATAAGCTATTGTTTGTTCTATGATAATTATGCCTCAGAAACTGCTAGTGAGATTGAGTGGTTCTTGGGTCTTCAATCAGAACTAAGACTAAGCAATATCTCAGTTGAGCTTGGATCAAAGATCTATTGGGGAAGAGTACTTCCAGAAGTTCAAGCTATTGAAATATACAATGAGAGTGTTGAAGCAAACAAGAGTGCAGTTTTGGTGCAGAGATATGAAGATGGATATGCAATCAAAATGAATGTCGAAAGTGGAGCCGAAGTTCTCCTATCAGTCTTTGTTGAAGGTCTTCTTACTCGTCACTCTGGATTGTATTCTCTAAGTTTGCCAGTTGGGAGGAATGGAATCGAGAACACAGGTTTTGCATTCAGTCTTGAGATCATTTCAAACTTCGCCCCTGTTACAGGTTTCTCAGTGCATGGCCTTCCAAATATTGTCGCATCAGATTTGTCATCTGGCATCAGGTTAGAATATACAGCTGATACCTTGACGATAGAGGAAAGGATTGAAGTAATTTACACTTTAGATAGGCAGACTGGAGGAGCTCAGCTTCTCGCCTATAATAATGGATCAGAGAATTTCTTCGTGTATCTATTAGCACCTAGTATCGTCGAAGATGTAGAGAGTGCAAGGAGACAATATGTGTTTGTCTTAGACCGGTCAGGCTCAATGAGTGGGATAAAAATTCAGCAAGCAAAGGTTGCGTTCAACACAATGATTGGCGGCTTGAGGACTATAGACACCTTCAACGTGATTGCGTTTGATCATGAAATCTTAAAGCTCTGGAATGAACCACATTCTGGAACCACAACTAACATTCAAGATGCCCAAAATTGGATTAATTCAATTTCTGCAAGAGGGTCAACAAACTTCCATGATGCGGCAATTAGCGGATTACTAACTTTTGCAGAGGGAGCTAATGCAAAAGCCATGCTAATGCTTTCCGATGGACTGCCAACAGCTGGAGAAATCCAATCACCTGAAGGCATCTTGTCTGCAATCGCAGAAGCAAATACACTTGATATTTCAATTGCTACTGTCGCATTTGGGTCTGATTCTGATGAGAACCTTATGGCAAACATAGCAACTCAAAACAATGGATTCTTTGTGTTCATCGAACCTGATGAAGATGCAAGTACTGAGCTGCTTGATTTCTATCGGATTTTCTCAACACCAGTAGCAGATGATTACGAGATTATATTCAGTGGAGCGTTTGAAGTCGTTTCACTTTCACCCCTGAGGGAATCTGCATTCTTCAATGGAACAGAGATTGTTGTTTCTGGACGATATATAGAGGGAATGACTGTCACAACTTCAATCGATTATGTCACAGGAACAGAAATCTACACTAACACCATAGGAGGTGCTACTCAGGAGTATGAACATGTTGAGTTCATTTGGGCTCAACAGAGAATCAATTACTTACTGAAAATAATTAAGCTTCATGGCGAGAATGAAACCCTTAGAAGTCAGATCACAAGCATTGGAATGCAATATGGGATAGCAGTTGGTGGATACACTGCAATGGTACTTACAGCATATGATACATCGTCAATTGAGGAGGACCCTGTTGATGATTACACATATCCTTCGCCATCTCCACCAGCAACTCATATCACATATGCAGCACCGATAGCTCCGCCAGCGTTTGATTCTTCCCTCAACATCGTTTCTTCATCGATGGTGTTTGGTATCTTGGGACTGGTTGTGATTATTCTCCTAGTTTCACGAAATCGGAGGGGGTAAAACACGCACATTTCGAGTCAGAGCAGAAAGAACCAAGTCCAACAATCTGCTCTGGCTCACCTTCTCTCTCTTACTCTCAGGCAAAGAATGTTAGTTGAAATTGGTACATAACCCAGAGACCAACAAAGAAGAACATAACTGAAATCACTATGTAAATCCCCGAGGATATGCGGCTCTTAAATGCAAGAAAAGCCACCCACGCGGATAGCATTATCCTAGGTGATGCAATACCAGAGATGCCTTCCATGCTCAAGGTTATCCACATGAATAAGACACCATATATTCCAAGCTCTACATTGTCTTTTAGAAGTAGCAAGGTTAAGAAAAAGAACGGAATTGTAAACATGTACCTCAGGAGCATAAGAAGGATGGGTTCAACGCCCGGATTAATCTCTGTAAAATAACCTTCAAAGAACCATACAAATTGATGATAGGGAGTAGAGAGGGTATCCCCAAACCAAGCGTGCGCATCGAAAGCTGCGAAAAAGCTCCCTGTCAACGATTGCAAATAGAGAAAGAATGCTATGACAGAAGCCACAGGAATAATGAACCATAGAAGTCTGAAATCGAATGCTTTCAGCATGGACTTCTCTTGCTTGTACTTGTCAATCAGATTTGATAAGATGATAACACCATAGATCAAGAAGAGGAGACCGGAAATATATCGAGTGAGTATGGAGAATGTTGTAAATACAGCACAAGGGAGGTATTGCTCCTTTTTGAAGAAGTACCAAGAAGCTATTGCAAAAAATAAGAAAGGAGCTTCAGAATAAGCCAGAGTCCCATAAGTCAGATAGGTTGGGAACAGTCCAAAGACTAAGGCGATTAGACAGGATTCCTTGTATTCCATATAGATACGTGCTACTTTGTAGATTGCAATTATTGAAAGGAAATAGAAGGTGTTTGATACAACCACTCCAGCTAGGTATAGATCTCCTAAAGCTTGTCCAACGATTGAAATCATCAATGGATATACAGGAGCAAATGCAAAAAGAAGGTCACTTTCTACCCCAGAAGGATAACCATTTCTCGCGATTTCAAGAAAGTGAGTAGAGTCCCAACGATTTGCTAGAGCAAGCAACAACTCTGGCGTACCCGACATATCTGGAGGGTTATACGGATTGAAGTAAAGGAAAGGTATGAGATCCTCTAGTATCATCCAATTGAGAAACGCAATTAGTAGTAATTTTGCTAGTGCTACTGATATCAACACGCCCAGAAGTAGAAATGGGATTCTAGAGGATATGAATAATTCTTCCAATCGGTTCCATAATTGAATGAGTAACAAGGGTCTCAAAGACGTCTTAGATTGTTCACCCTCATGCGGGATTTCTCCATTTGTGTTACTCACCATTGAATCCTCAACGAAGCTTACTTGAACCGCCCAAAATACACTCAGTGGTATATATCTGTCCCTTCCAGTAGTAAATGCGGTTTCCATTTTTCATATCTACCTCATTTCTTAGCCATAATAGAGGAATTATGAAACTAATTGGAGAAGCTAACGGAGATATTGCATAATCACATGATTAAAGGAAGACTGAATACGTACCGAATACTCATTCGTACTTGATTGAGATGAGAACTGTCTTATTGGGTACTGGTACATCTCATCCCGACTCGGAACGTGTTCAGTCGGGGATTCTGGTTGAGAATAGTGATTACAAGATTCTGCTAGATATTGGTTCTGGAGTTCTTCACCGACTGACTCAACTAAATTTAGATATCAGGTCTATCGACTCAGTCTTCATTAGCCATTTCCATATTGATCATTGTTCTGATTTTCTCCCACTTTGCCAAAGTCTGTGGTTATCAGGATATGAAAAGACTCTGAATCTTTTTGCACCCCCGACTGTAAGAGATTGGTCCAGAGGTCTCTTTGATATATCGTTCAATTATTTGAGAGAGAAAATACTCATTGATACAACTTTGCTTTCTGAATACCATGTAGTTCCTTTGGGTGACTTTGTAATTACAGTTAGTCCAACGCTTCATGGAAACTATGACACACGTGCTTTCAGGATTGAATATGGAGGGAAAAGTATGACATATACCTCAGACACAGCTCCATGCAGAGATGTCATAGAACTAGCAAAAGGAACTGATGTTTTGATACATGAATGTAATTGGCTTGATGGTGTTCATCCTGAGGGTGTTCATACAAGTCCCAGTGAGATAGCCAAGATAGCAGAAGAAATCAATCCTTCGAAGATAATATTGACACATGTATCACCAGAGGTAGTTGCCAATCAAAAGAAAGTGATAGAGATTGTGGGTAGAAGAACAACAGCAGAAGTAATCCTTGGAGAAGACCTTATGACATTTGATATATAAATCATGGATATTGAAATCCAGTCCTTCTTGGTCCATACATTCGTTTGATGTTAGCCATACCAAATGTACCACCCAGAATGTAAAGAGGAGACCAAGTTGCTAGTTCTCTGATTTCAGGCAATATTGGAGGTGGTAGTCCAATGCTGAGTGCAATACCATTGACTACCAAAACTATGAAGAAAATCAGAGAATAACAAAGATTCACAACTGCAGCTTTTTTGGCAAAAGAAACCTCATAGGTCTTTACTATATGTTGCGTATCTTGAACAAGAATTATCACAAAGAACATGGTGAATGCAATTAATGCAGGATAAGAGAAAAGCCAGAAGAGAATATAACCGATAAGAACAAGTCCAGTGTAGATTGCATATGTGGCAAGTGGATTGAAAGGACGACCTAAAGGTGGACTAGGTTTTTCAATTTCTTCCTTAGGCGGCTCCTCAGTCATCAAAATCCACGCACAACCATAGCCTCCAACTCATATAACTGAGTGCTTAGTAGCAAAAGATTTCTGATTCTACACATGCAAACCTTGCCATGTCAATGTTTAAAACATATGAGGACTCTATCAAGACAGAACTCGAAACAACAATACCGAGTCGATGAATTATGGCCGACGCAATTGAATGGACTAATGCCAGCCCCGAACATATCGTCTGGCGTTATCCAGATAACAGAATTAATTGGGGCTCACAGCTAATTGTAATGGAGAACCAAGCTGCTATTTTCTACCGAGATGGAAAAGCTTTGGATACATTCCTCGCTGGCCGCCACAAATTGACCACTAGTAGCATGCCAGGTCTTGTTGGCTGGTTGCAAAAGAAAATCAAAGGCGATGTCTTTGAAGCCACCTGTGTCTTTATCTCAAGAGGACAATTCCAAGGCAAGTACGGAGGTAGAGGGCAGACCAGTGACTTGGCTCCTCTGATGTTCCATGGAAACTTCTGGTTCCGTGTAAAGGAACCCAATATTTTCGTTCAAGAGGTTGTCGGAAATCAGAATGCCTTCAGCACAAAGAAGGTCAACGATTTCCTACGTTCGTTCATGAATGAGCGAATCATTGACGAGTTCGCCCACTATGACCTTCAAGCAGTATTTACACAGCTTGATGAAACCTCTCTTAAGGTCAAGACCAAGGTTCGCATGAACTTCGAAAGAATTGGTCTAGAGCTTGTCGATTTGAAGTTTGAAGGAATCGATACCACCGAGAAATACAGAGAGAGACTCTTCTGGTTGAAGACTGGTGGTGTCAGTGGACAACAAGTCATGGGTGCTGAAACAGTTAAGGACTCCGCAGAGTCTCTTGGAAAGAGTCCGGGTGCAGGCTTTGGCGCTGGCATGGGATTCATGGGAGCAGCTGCAGGCATGATGCAGGGTGGACAACAGGGAGGACCAGCTGGAACTCCTGCAGGTGCCAAGTTCTGTGCAAACTGTGGGACAGCCCTCAATGGAGCAAAGTTCTGTCCGAACTGTGGTTCCAAAGTAGGATAATATTGACAAATGGTTGGGCATCAAGCCCAACCTCTTTCGTTTTTGGTTGCATTGTTTTAATACCGAGAGGTAGGAAAAAAAACAGCTTCTCTCCAAATAGCAGTCCGCGCTAAATATATCGTACCACAAGCGTGATTGGACATATTCAAGTGTTATTTTGAACAGGATTGTTTCAATATGCGTCACAACTCAAGCTATCATTTCTCTGCAAAGGATTCTTTTTCTCCTAGTAGGACTCATCGAAAGAATACAGGTACATTTTACACTCCAGAATCACTAGCTAAACTGATAGCACAGGATGCGATTTTTGCATGGATCTCGAATAGAGTTGGCTGTATGATTATGGATATCGAGGGACTCGATAGGCTAACACCATCAATACAAAGACATCTGCTTCAAGACATCAAAGACATCACAATTCTCGATCCAGCAGTTGGAGATGGAATCTTCCTAATATCAGCTGGGGAATTAATATCAGAGATACGACTTGCTTTAGGTGATAAAGAATCAAGAGAAGTGGTCAGGAAGACAACTGTAAATGATTCTCTCTTTGGAGTTGACCTTTCAAAACAAGCTGTGGAGTCCTGTATCAAAAGACTTGCAAAGTGGAGCAGACTATCCTCTCGACCAAGAGATACCAACATCAAGGTTGGAAATAGTCTTGTTGGTCACATAAATCCAATTCAAGGTAAGACATCTACACAGGATGAATTGGACATAGAACTCGCAAGAACATTGAATCCCAGAAAGGTGGATGAAGTTCTAGATGAACTTAGAGCAACTCTTCCCCTTCATTGGCCTATAACATTCTCACAGGTTTTCTCAGATACGTCTCCAGGTTTTGATATTATCCTTGGAAACCCTCCATATGGAAGTATTCTGGGATCAATTGAAAGACGCTATATTTCAAGCAGATACTCGTGCTTGGTAGGGGGAGGTAGAGATGGTACGTGGAATAGCGCGGCTCATTTTCTAGTAAGGTGTATATCTCTGATGAAAGATGGTGGACAACTTGGTTTTCTTGTTCCAAATAGCTTTCTACGTGTAAAGCAATTTTCCAAGACAAGAAACTTTCTTCTTAGCAATACTAGGCTTTGGAAGATTGTGGATGAGGGTAGTCCATTCGACGAAGTTACACTTGAAATGGTCAGTATCTTCTGTGAACAGCCTGAAGTGGATAAAGAACATGAGATAAGGGTTGTGTCTAGAAGACATGGTCTAGAACAGTCGAACATTGTGTCTTCACGCATACTCAAGGAAAGCAAGGTTTTTCCTATCTATCACGATCATATATTTGAAAAAATACTCAAGAGAGGAAAGAGACACCTTCTTGTAGCAGGAAGAGGTCGTGATATCCCTAAGGATCATGTTAGGAAGAAAAAAACATCGAAGTTCAAGATACCTTATATAACAAGTGGTCGAAGTGTACAGAGATACTACATCAATGACAAACATGTATTCTTTACAGATGATTGGTTTCATCAAGATTCGGCTTTAATGGAATCGTTTGAGAGTGAGTTGCTAGTTGCTACAAAGAATTACAGATACCCTCGCTGTATCCTCAAACCCGCAGGAATGATACATGGCGGGGGGATAGTAAGGATAACACCCCTTTATGATAATGCGGATCTCAAAGTTCTGGGACTGATATTGAATTCCCGACTCGTGAGGCAGATATCAATCAGATATCTCACCAACTACTCTCAACTCACATGTTGCCTGAATACCGGAATCATGGAAGAGCTTCCCATTAAGTTACCAGAAGAGCCTCTATTGTATAGAAGACTCTTTGATAAGTTAAGTCATCTTCACTCAAATCAACAAGGAACCACCAGAGTGGAGATAATAGCTCTCGAGAGACTTGCAGATGCTCTTGTTTATTCATTATACTTTGGAGATAATGGTCTTGAGCAGCGAATGCTCAAAGAATCTGATGATCTATGTGTAATTGCTCAAGAACCAGAAGTTGTCACAATGGTTGAAGAGATTTTTAGCTATCCTCTTATTAAGGAGCTAAAACGTCTTGGAAGTTATTCCGCTCAAAGAAGCTTCGCAGATACTGATGCTTAAATACCTGAAAACCTGCAGGCATAAAGAATTAGAATGGACGAAGATAAATCGAAATCAGAGGATATGGCAGCTGAACTTATTGATGCCATTGATGATGAGATGGACGACGATGATGTTCGTGATGGTCTTACAAAGAAAGAAAGAGAGCTTGAAATCAGTAGAGAATCAGATCGTAAAAGAAAAGCACAGGAACTGAAGAAGCAACTGCGCAGACGTCAACTAGGATTTCTTACATACCGATGGCCTGCATTTGTGTTAATTTTTGGAGGAATTCTGGCAATTTCAACTGAATTTCTACAAGTTATGGTTCGTGAACCTGGAGTTCCTCCTGACGTAGGATTTGATACGTTCGTTGATGCATTGTTTTTGTCTGGTGGAGTCTTCTATATATTTCCTGTAATTGCTGGGGGATTCATGATTGTGTTAAGTTATTTCGTTTACACAAATCCAAGATATACATGGTTAGCAATAATTCCAGCGATGATGCTCGTAATGTCAGGAGCCTATGTCTATTACTTAGTCGATTTTGCAGTAGCTTTCCAACCTGAATTAATGGGGCTAATATATGCAACACTTACTCCGATATCCATGATCATTGCAGGGGTGATAGCACTTCTTGCAATAGTTTTAAGAGAAAAAGAAGACTAATCTGTAAGAAACTCATCAAGACGACCCTCTTCCTCAAGAAGAGACATCCAGTCGATTCGATCATGTGAAGATTTAGTCTTCATTAACTCTTCGATCTTCTCTACCGTCTGCGGAGCACTTAGATCAGAAGTATCAATCTCAAAGACTTTTGTTTCACCAAATGCATCGATTGCATCCATTTGACATACTCCAATGACTTCAGCTTCAACATTCTCAATAACCTTCTCACGTGAGTAGTTTCGCTCAGACAGCCGAGCTCTGAGTATTTCTGGATGTGTTCGTAGAATGAACACCCATTGAACTGATGAGCTGGGTACAAGATCTATGTAGTGCCCCTCGATGATCATTCTCCTAATCTTGTTATCAGTCAAATCGAGAAGCGCATCAACTAGACAATCTTCATTGATTATACCAGTTTTACGTGCTCTGTCTTCCGTTTTAACGCAACCAGATTCATCAGCAAAATCACCAAGTGAGATAACTTCTACACTCAATTTACTACCTAATATTTTTGCAACCTTGGTCTTTCCAGTTCCAGGAGAACCACCTACAAGTATAACAGACATGAGCGCGATTCGAACCACCATCAAAATAAGCTTTGAGTAAGAAACCAGATATTCACTTGCATAAGCAATAAAAGATGTTTGAAGTTTGTCTTACTCAACCATGAATGAGCCCTTCACTATCCGTCAATTTCATCCAAATGATATCAAAGACGTAGTGTCAATAAATCAAAGGTGTTTACCAGAGAACTATCCAGATCAGTTCTTCATGGGATTATTTTATCATGCACCAAAAGCATTCTATGTCGCAGAATATGAAGGGGAAATTATTGGATACATAATGTGCAGAATTGAAAGGGGCATTTCTGGATTTGGACGAATGCCAGTAAAGAAGGGACACATTGTTTCAGTAGCAGTCCTGCAATCGATGAGACATAAGGGAATTGGAACTGCGCTGATTAACGCGGGAATGGAGGGTATGAAAGAATATGGAGCCAGTGAGTTTTTCCTAGAAGTCAGAAAGACAAATGAAGATGCAATTGGTGTATATGAAAATCTTGGCTATTCTGTTCGGCGAGTATTAAGAGGATATTATCGGGATGGTGAAGATGCCTATCTAATGATTAAAAAAGGAAACGGCGAGATAGAGGAAGGGGTTGTAGATGAGTGACCGGATTGTGGTCCCACTAATCCCAGATTGTTCTGCATGTATTGTAAACAGTCTGAAGACGCTCATACCACATCTAACAGAAGACAGGGAAGAACAGAACAAGTTTTTCTCATTTGCATTCAAACGAATCTCAGAGGGCTACAGAAAGAATCTTACTCCAATACTTCTATCAGTTCAACTCTACCAAGAACTATACAAAATGGGAGGAGTTGAAGACCCATACTTTGAGATCAAGAAACTAAGCAAAGATTACGCTCTCAAAGTACTTCCATCAATTGAAAGGAAGATAGGTGTCTTTCAGGGATATGAGAGATTGAGAGCTTGTCTAGCCGCTTCTATTACTGGCAATGTTATCGATTATAATACTGCAGAGCATAAACCAGATCTTGAAGTATTAATTGATGTCTTCGAGTCCATCCTTAACCAGGGATTTAGTGTTGATGACTCTGAATCTTTGTGGCAGTCTCTGAATTCAAAGAAAGGAAAACTACTGTTTGTTGCAGACAACGCAGGAGAAGTCATTCTTGATGTTCCATTACTAAGATTCTTGAAGGAGCTTGGCTGGAAAACGACATTTGTGGTGAAGGGTAGACCAATGGTCAATGATGCAACTGAAGATGATGTTAAAGGCACAGAGATAGAACAGCTAGCTACTATTGCGAATAGTGGTGCTTGGGCACATGGGGTGCCTCTTAGATATGTAAGCCAGGAGTTTCTTGACTTGATGTCAGAGAGTGATATTATCATTTCTAAAGGGCAAGCTAATATTGAAACTGTTCCAGAGATTCAACAAAAGTTTGGTGTGGAAACCTATTATATCACTAAAGCTAAGTGTTCACACATCTCCCAAGCAATTGGAGCAAAAAAAGGCGACAATGTTATTCTAAAACATCCAAAAATTACCGCTTAAAAGTAACGTTTAAAAACGAAAGCTTCCGCGAAGTGCATGTACAGTTTTCTTGAACTGGTCAAAATCAGTCAGTATTATGTCACTGACGAATCAGACCAGTAAAGGGAGGAACTAATTAATGAGTCAACAAGTACCGGTGATAGTTCTAAGAGAAGACACCGAGAGAACACGTGGTCGTGATGCTCAAAGAAATAACATCATGGCGGCTATTGTGATTGCTGAAGCAGTGAAGTCCGCTCTTGGGCCCAAGGGTATGGACAAGATGCTCGTTGATAGTTTCGGTGATATTACTGTCAGTAATGATGGAGCGACAATCCTGAAAGAGATGGATGTTGCACATCCTGCCGCAAAGATGGTGATTGAGGTCGCAAAAACTGTGGATTCAGAAGTTGGAGATGGCACCACCACAGCAGCTATTCTGACTGGTGATTTGCTGAAGCAGGCTGAAACTTTGCTTGACCAGAAAATACATCCAACTACAATTATCAGTGGCTACAGAAAAGCCACACAGAAAGCATTGGAGGTCATAGAGTCTGTTGAAGAGAAAGTAGACCCAGCAGACAAGGACTACAAGAAGATCCTCATGGATGTTGCAAAGACATCTATGTCCAGCAAGTTTGTATCTGGATCAAAAGACATTCTAGCAAAGATAGTTGTTGATGCAGTTTTATCAGTGGCAAAAGAACTGGCTGAAGGTGAGGAATTGGATGTTGATGACATTCCTAGACAAAAGCAAGTTGGAATGTCTGTCGACAGGACCGAGCTCGTAAAAGGCCTAGTTCTTGACAAAGAGATAGTTCATGCTGGAATGCCAAAGCGGGTTGAGAATGCTAAGATTGCATTACTTGAAGCTGCTCTTGAAGTCACGAAGACTGAGTTCGATGCAAAAATCTCAATTACAGCTCCAAGCTCTATGCAAAGCTTCCTTGATGAGGAGGAGCGAATGCTCAAGAGTATGGTTGACAAGATCGTTGAAGCAGGAGCAAACGTCGTAATCGCTCAGAAAGGCATTGATGATGTTGTGCAACACTATCTAGCAAAAGAGGGTATTCTAGCAGTCAGGAGAATCAAGAAGTCAGACGTTGAGCGCCTACACAAGACTACAGGTGCGACCATCGTTTCTAAGATTCAGAATCTAACAGCAGCAGACCTAGGGACTGCAAAGCTCGTAGAGCAAAGAGATGTTGGTGATGACAAGATGTTGTTTGTTGAAGGTACTCCAAAGTCGAGTGTCGTCACACTTCTTGTCAGAGGTGGCACAGACCACATAGTCGATGAGGTTGACCGTGCTCTTAATGATGCTCTATACGTCACTAGAGATGTAATCATGCATCCTGCAGTCACTTATGGTGGCGGTGCACTAGCTGCTGAGATCTCAAAACAGCTCAGAGATTATTCGTCAACTCTTGAAGGTCGTGAACAGTATGCAGTGAATGCCTACGCCGATGCTATCGAATCTCTGCCCAATGCCCTTGCTGAAAATGCAGGTCTCGATCCCATTGATGTCATTGTCGACCTGAGGAAGGCACACACAGAGGGCAAAGTGTATCATGGCATCAATCTCACAAAGGGTAAAGTAGACGATATGAAAGCAGCGCGTATTGTGGAGGCAGCTATTGTCAATAGACAGATTGTTATGTCAGCAGCTGAGGCAGCACAAATGATTCTCAAAATCGATGATGTCATTAGCTCCAAGGGAGGTCCCAGCATGGGTGGTGGCCCAAGAGACAATGGCGACATCGGTGATGATGAATAGAAAGAGTCAAACGTGGAACAGAATCAGGTGTAGCTCATGTCAGAAGGCTCTGAAGAACCCAAGAATGATGAAACTGAAGAATCAGATGAGCCAACTATTGAAGAGATAGTAGCTCTCTTGACCAACATTCCAGGTGTTGGTCCAAAGACAGCAGAGAAACTTGCTGCTGCAGGCTTTGACACGCTGGAGAAGGTAGTCAAAGCGGATAAGGAAGAACTAGCTGCTGCAGTTGCAGGTCTTAGTGTTGCAAAAGCTGAAGCTACAATAGCTGATGCAGCAGACCTTCTTGAGAAGGTTAAGTCTGGAGCCATTGACCTGAGTGGTAGATCGAAATCCAAAAGGAAGAAAGCTCCTGAGCCTGAACCGGATAGGCACGTGCTAGAACCTATCGCAGCCATAGCTAAGGCTGAGGAACGTAAGAAACTTATGACTGGCTATGATGAAGAGAAGCTAGCGATGGGAATTCCTGTTGGTCCGAAGTGGCTCACCAAATTTGAAAAAGCCCGCATAATTGGTGCTCGAGCCCTTCAGATCTCAATGGGAGCTCCAGTTTTAATAGACATGAAGACAGCTCCAACGGGACGTTTCGGTTTCGCTGAGGCTGAACTCAGAGCCGGGGTTCTACCTATGACTGTTCGAAGGACTCTTCCCACTGGCGAGTATCACGATATTCCATTGTCAATACTTTTAAAGAACACGAGGTTGGACTAGTTCCAGCCTCGTTGCTCATTTTCTTTTCAAACATCTGTATGTGCAATCATACTACGCCTTAAAAGCAAGTCATTAAATTCATAGTACTCCTAATGGTGAGTAAACATGCAGGAAACTTTACTACCCAGTCAAGTACTAATTGTCAAAATCTTACTGGGTTTTGTAGTTGGTGCTCTTATTGGTTTAGAGCGTCAGAAGAAGTTGGATGCTGAACGTGTTGTTGGGGTACGATCATTCGGTCTGCATAGTTTACTTGGCACACTTGCTGCATACTCATCTCAGATGTTAGGTGAATCTGTAATTCTAATTTACTCAATAGTAATTTCATGCATACTCGTCACCACACAGATATACTACAAGATATTTCGGGCTGGAGGAAAGGGTCTTACAACCTCACTTGTGTTTGCAATATCATTTGTTCTTGGAGTTCTTGTTGGATTAGACATTCCAGAGGAAGGAGTAGTTATTGGGGAACTCAGTGTACTAGCAATGACTGTGTCATTTGGTGTGTTTGTTGTCCTTTGGTTCAAAGAGGAACTCGCCCATGCTGTGGAGGTTATTACTCGTGATGAAATGATAAGTGCTGTTGAACTGGGTGTAATAATTCTCTTTCTCTGGCCTCTGGTGCCGGAATCAGTAGTGATAGGAGCAATAGAGTATCCCTCTTTCACAATTTACCTTCTAATTGTCATTCTTCTTTCCATTAGTTTTGCAAACTACCTACTAGTAAAGAAGTTCAAAGACAAAGGAGTCTATTTCTTTGGATTTTTTGGAGGTTTGGCAAACAGTGAAGCTGCAGCTACAAGTGTTACTGACTTCTATGTCCATTCAGAACGCAGAGGGTCAGGTAAAATCTCTTTATCGATCATTCTTTCAAATGTAGCAATGATAGTTCGAAATGGATTCCTTCTCGTTATACTGGATACAACATTCAGATTGTTTGGTTTGTATCTGATACCTATTGCACTCATTATCATATTCAGTATGATTCGTATTATTCTGGAGGAACGTTCAGAAGACCGCCCAGATGCACAGATGTTCGATATTAAACTTGTTTCACCATTTGAATTTGGGGCGGCTCTTCGTTTCGCAGCAATATTTGCAGTTGTCTATCTAGTGCAGCTAATTCTGACTATAACATTTAGTGATGCTGGAGTTATTGTTGCAGCTATCATAGGCGGTTTTGTATCCGCAGGGGCTGTCGTTGCCAGTGCTGCGACTTTATTCGTAACAGGAGAAATGACTATTTCTATCGCATTCAATGCAATCATTCTTGCCACTACAATGTCAGTTCTAAACAAGATGCTTTACACGTATCTTGCTGATAGACAAACAGCACTTTTGAAGAAGGTTGCACGGGATTCAATCATGATTGGAGCATTCTTGATTATCTATCTTCTTCTGTTGTCGCTTGGACTTTTAATCTAGCAGAACATTGAAAATCCAACACAAGACTTAAAGTGGAAGAAAACAGACTCGCTGTCGGTGACAAAAGTGATAGATGGTGGATTTGTTCATCCAAATGAATAGACCTAGTGCAACCTCCGCCAGCTCCACATGTGACCGAAACGTATTCTGGAGGAATTCCAATGAGTGAGATGAGAACAGTTCGAGGTATGAGAGACCTCATGGGCTTAGAAATGCAGGTTAAGAACTATCTAATGGAAACTGCAATTCAGGTCTTTGAACAATATGGATATGAGCCCTTGGATTCTCCAGTAATGGAACTCTGGGAAACGTTATCAGCCAAAGGTGGAGAAGAGGTTGAAGCTGAAACATTCAAGTTTACGGATAAAGGGGATCGAGATGTTGGTCTAAGGTTTGATCTCACTGTTCCTCTTGCAAGAATTGTTGCTACCAACCCGCATTTGCCCAAACCATTCAAGCGTTATGCTGTCGGTAAGGCATGGAGGTACGATAGACCACAAGCCGGCAGATATCGAGAGTTTGAGCAAGCAGATGTGGATATCGTGGGAGCTGAGAGTGTAGCAGCAGATGCCGAAGTTGTTCTAGTTGCACTTGAATTTCTCAAGCGTGTTCTTGGTTCAAACTATCTGATTCGCATCAACAACCGCAAGGTTCTTCGTGGTATGACAGAAAAAGCAGGAGTCACAGATGATCTTGCTTTTGAATGCTTCCGTGCAATAGACAAGCTAGATAAGATTGGTAAAGAAGGAGTCCTTCAGGAGCTTGAATCAAGGGGCATAGGCAAGGAGCAGAGTAATTTCCTTATTGATGCGATAGCAATCAAGGGTAGTGGAAAATCCGTTCTAAAAAAATTCAGAAATATCCTAATAGGTTCAGATATTGGAAATGAGGGAATTGATGAACTTACACTTATGGCGGAGATATTTGAAGAGAGTGGAGTTTCGCAATTCATCGAATTTGACATGTCGCTCGCCAGAGGCTTGGATTATTACACTGGTCCTGTCTTTGAAGGCAGATATCTAGGTGAACCTGAAGTTGGTTCTATCTTGGGTGGCGGTCGTTATGACCGACTCATCGAAAAGTTTGGAGGACTATCAGCACCAGCAACTGGTATTTCCCTAGGTATTGGAAGATTAATTGATGTTGTAATTGCGAGAGGCATGGGAAAAGAACTCATGAAACAACTCGATATTTTCATAGCTCCAATTAATCGTAACATGCTTCGATACGCGATTTCGTTTCAGACAAAGCTCGTACAAGCTGGTTTCTCGTGTGAGGTTGATTTAATGGAGAGACCACTCAAAAAAATCCTAGAACAGGCAGATTTGAAGAATGCTAAGTACACGATCATTGTTGGGGAACGTGACTTGGAGAAAGGAGAAGTTAGTATTCGGGATATGACTTCCAAAAAAACAAAACAAGTCAAGATAGAATCATTGACAGGTTATCTAGCCAAAGCTCTCGAAAAGGATTAAGACATACCTTTCATCACTTTCATTGAGAGAAGATTTCACGGAGACCAAAGGCTTTTTTCATTGAGTGATAATGCTGTCTATGGGATTACTATGGTTCGAATGCCAGTGGTCGCAGGACGATTTTACGAGGGAAAAGAGGATTTGCTTCAAGAACGCTTGAAAAACTGCTTCACAGGTTCTCTAGGACCTGGAAGACTTCCAGATGGAGAACCTGGTTCAGTGAGGTCTCTAAAGGCTGTAGTTGCTCCGCATGCGGGCTACATGTACTCCGGAATGCCTGCAGCACATACATATCTTAGTGTTTTTGAAGATGGAATACCAGATCATATTGTTATGCTCGGACCAAATCATACAGGAATTGGTGCAAGAGTAGCTGTTTGTAATGAAGACTGGCAGACACCATTAGGTATAGCACAATACGATAGTGTTCTAGGAGCTGCGATTGTTGAGGAAGATGAGTATGCCACATTCGACTGCGTAGCGCATAGTAATGAACACTCACTTGAAGTTCAGGTCCCATTCCTGCAATACACGTTTGGACCTGGTGTAAGCTTCGTACCTATCTGCCTATCAGACCAGTCCTATGTTGTTTGCGAGTCAATTGGTAAGACATTGGCTAAATTGGCTGGAGAGATGGATATTCTTGTTATTGCTAGCTCTGATTTCACACACTTTGAATCAGCTGAGAGTGCACGTAAAAAAGACAATCAAGCAATGGAATTTCTTGAATTCCTTGACCCAGAAGGATTCCTATCATTTATACGTGCACACAGAGTGAGTATATGTGGAGCAGGACCAATCGCAGCAGCTATGATTTTCGCAAAAGAGAAAGGTGCATCACAATTCAATCTCCTAAAGTATACGACATCTGGGGATATAACCAAGGATAACTCAAGTGTTGTTGCCTATGTAGCAGCAACTATCGTCTAGCTTTGAAAGACATTTTCCTCATCATGCATTGATGTACTAGCAATATCAGCAGAACCACCAGGTATGAGGACTGCAGCAACTACTCCACCTATGACTGATACAACACCAGCAATCATCAGGCTGATGCCACTTGAACCAGTATCATCGAAAACACGGCCACCAATGAGTGGGCTGACAGCATAGGCACTGTTACTTACTGCGCCAAATAATCCCATGACACTTCCATATGCACTTGGGTCAGTCAGATCAGCAATGAGGGCTTGTATTGCTGGACCACGCATTGACATTCCAATCGCTAAAACGATTCCAGCAATAAGGAGTTCTATAACTGTCACAGATATCATGAACATGACCATTGATCCAGCTCCAATTAATGCTCCAATTACTATGAGCCACTTCCTACCTTTCATATCTGAAAGCTTTCCAAACGTAATGTTTCCAAAAATCATCACTATTCCAATAACACCAAAAAATGCTCCAATCTCAATTGGTTCAACACCTATGTTGATAACTGCATCAAGTAGGAATGCCACTTCAAGAATTCCCATTGCGAACATGTTTGCAAACATTGCCATTCCAAGCGCCCCATAACTGCCACGAGCTCTTGACAAGATTAGACCGAGTTTTGATAATGAATTTCGAATTGCTATATGTCGAGGAACATTTTCGCCGACATAGGGGATCTTTCTTGTTGGTTCTTCAACGAGCCAATATACCATTGCCATTGTAATTATTGTGATAATGGCGGCAATAATGAAAGGCATACGAATACCCAGATACTGCGCAAGAACTCCTCCCAAAGCTGGACCAGCAATGAAGCCAACCATATTACCAGTGCTCAAATATCCCATACCAGTTCCTCTATTCTCAATTGTCGTCACATCGGAAACAAATGCGTTTGCCGCAGGAAAGAATCCTGCTGAAACAGCACCCTCTAATGCTCTCGCAGAAATCATTACAATGACATCCATGGCGAAAGCATAGATGACATTTGCAAAAGCAAATCCAAGAAGAGCTCCAAGTAAGACCGGTTTTCTACCAATCCTATCTGAGAAACCACCCAGAGGACCTGCGAAAAGAATACGAGAAATAGCAAATGAAGAGGCTAGAACGCCAAGCTCAAGACCAGCCATACCAAGTGATTCAATATAGAATGGGAAGATGGGTGTAATAATACCAAACCCTATCTGAAGTACAGCGAGAGAAAATGCGAGCATCCAAACCTGATAGATTCCAGTCCGACCGTATTTATCCTCAATTAAGGCTTGACTGCTTTCATCTGTACTAAAGGTCTGAGTTTCGGGGTCCATTAATAGAACACTCTCTCGCTCGCAGGATGTGAACCTTTTGAAGGTTTGCTAACGGGCGATTGATTCATTTATCGATGATTACTTTTCGAACACCCCTAATATCAGCAAGCGTTTCTATGACCTTTCCTGACAGAGGCTCTTCTGTAATCACTTTCAAACAAGGATCTTGATAGATTGCTACATCCTCTGCAAGTACCTGTCTAATTGGAATGCCATATCCAGCTATCCTCGATGTAACTTCAGATAGAATCCCTGGTGAACCAGGTGACTCAACAAAGATAGTCACAACCCCATAACCAAGTACACTTTTTACTTTTTCAAGCGATGGCCCTGCAGGTCTTAAAAGAGAAAAGAACTCACATAGCTCTTCATTTTCACAAATATCCTCTGTAGTTGCACGCACTGTACGACGATCAATGCCAAGAGCAGTCCCTAAGGACTTCAGTGGAATCCTAATATCACCACATTTGATTACACCAGGTCTTTCAACATGAAAGCCATGTCGAACAATTGCCTCAGCAACCTTCAGCCGTTGTGGAGATTCACTGAGGTAATCAACAATAGTACGCCACATAGAGGAGCACCTTGCAAATTATTCAACCAACTCTTTCTCCATAAGCACCTCATCTATTAGACCTTTGGGCATGTTAAAGTGCTTCTTTCTAATGCCAACAATTCGATATCCAAGCGAGTCATAGAGTCTTTTGGCAGCCTCATTATCATCGAAGGTGCTAAGTATGATTTTGGTGTAATCTTTAGCGAGAGCTGCTTCTTCACCGGACAACATGAGAGATTTGCCAATTCCATTACTTCTGCAATCCTTCCTAACAACGATTCCAAGTTTTGCTACATGTTGAGATGCATTCCATTCTTCTGGTTGAATCGACAAATGACCAACATACTCACTGTCGATATGAGCAACAAGAAGAATTTCACGTGTGCGTTTTGTGCGCTCTATCCAAGTCTTCCAATCAGACACATGAGAATTGGCAGCAAAAGTCGGGAGCCACATATATTCTTCTACTACATTCTTGAAGCCCTCAAATAAATGACTTGCATCATCAGCTTGTGCCTCACGAACAGTGATTATTCGACCATCTTTGGCATTATACTCCCTTACTTGCAATTATTACACCGGAAGCATGACGCTCAGAGGTTAGAAAAAGGGTTTTGGTCTGACAAAAAAAAATAGTTCATACCTCTGGCGTCAGCATCGGAATATCAACTCTTGCACCAGGTCTTGGGAGAGAGCAAGTATAGACACGATCAAGCTCAATATAGCCAGTCGAATCGTTTAACACTCTGAAGTTGCCCTTTAGTTGAAATGCGGCAGGTTCAAGCGTTACAAGTGACACCGCTACTCGTGAACCATCCTTAATTGAAAATCCCCTACGTTTTTCCTCCCCTCGCTTTAAGACAATTCTATTAGAGGATACAGGTAGCATTCCAAACTCAGGATAAACAATGGGATAGCCATCCTCTGAAATATAGGCGATGATTTTTACTGCAGCCATTTGCGACATTCGGTTAAACACATTGAGAGGCATATTGCCTTCATTTGATTCCTGAATTGGTACCTTTCGACTTGCCAGCTTCGCTTTCAGAAATGCCAAGAGAACGTTCATCTTTGAAATACCAAACTTTTCACTCGCCCAAATAGCCTCGGCGACACCAGCACCTCTTGCATTTGTGTATTGATTATAGCGAAAGAGAGGTGTTTGTGCAATGAACTCATATATCTCATCATTACGATGAAAAGATTCAAAATCAGCCTTGATTAACCAACTATCTAGATCTGTTGTAAACACCAAAATCGAGAACTTGGTATTCCCATTGTTCAGGTTGTTCCTAGTTTTGTATGTCATGAAGTCACCATAAACTAACGTATTCCCTTCATATACAGTCCATGATAGAACTGGTACAACATTAGGTTCACCTGATGAGTCCTTTGTCGCCATGAACTTAGGCGTTTCAAATGTCTTCATTGCATCTATGAGATCTTGTTTCAATCCAGAATCAACCACAGGTTTCAATCTCCTGATTTTCCATATTGTTCATTTTCTTAGATCGTTTGGTCATTCCTGACCACACAACGTTTGAGAGACCTTCCTCTCTGGCCACCTGTGCAAGATTTTCCATAGTTTCAACACTAACGAGATCATAGTCTTTTAGTGGGTATTCTAGGTCAAACAATTCATACTTGTCAATGCACATTCTGTTAAATGCAAGCAAATCATATCGTTCTACATTTGGAAGGTGTTGAAGCACAAAGCGAGCGATTGCGCGAATGTTTTCTTCATCATCGGTGTGTTCAGGAATAATCGGAGTCCTAATCCAAGTAGGTTTCCCACTCTCAGCAACGATATGGGCATTAGTTAGCACTGTATCAAGTGGAACTCCAGTGTATTCCTTATGCTTCTGTGGATCCATGATTTTTAGGTCATAAAGAATCAAATCGACATAGGGAAGTAAATCCCATAATACTTTCTCACTGCAATATCCACAGGTATCGAGGGCAACATGGACTCCTTCATCCTTCAGACCTTTTGCTACTTCAAGAGCAAACTTGGATTGAAATGTGGCCTCACCACCTGAGAGAGTAACACCACCATTTGAGGTTTCAAAAAACACTTTGTCTTTGAGAAGTTCCTGAACAAGATCAACTGAAGTCCATGATTTCCCCATCACTTTGACAGCACCAGTTGGACATGCTTCCTCGCAAGTTCCGCACACAACACATCTCTCCCTGTCAATCTTCAGACCATCAGGAGTGAGAGTGAGAGCATCTTCTGGACATATACGGACGCAAGCTTGGTCACCAATACATTTCACTTTGTACCATACCAAAGTGGATTCGGGGTTTATTGTTTCGATATTATGACACCAAGAACAGGACATCGGACAGCCTTTGAAGAATACAGTGGTTCTAATCCCTGGACCATCCTCTGTTGAACAACGTTGAATATTGGTTATGATTCCTGATGTAGTCATCAGAGTGAATGCTCCGTTCTTGTGATGATTTCTTCCTGTAATTCTCTGCCAACTTGCGTAAAGAATGCATTGTATCCTGTCACACGAACCATAAGATTAGAGTATGCATCAGGATTCTTCTGAGCATCACGTAGTGTTTTAGCATCAATTACATTGATTTGTAGAGCTGTCCCACCAACCTCATTATAGGCACGAAGCAAGGCAGCTAGCTTCTCGATATGTTCAGGTGTTTGGACCATTGACGGACTAATCGTGATAGTGTGAGATGCACCATTGGGAATGGTTTCGAGGTTAAGTTTTCCAACAGACCTTATTGACGCTGTTGGTCCATGAGAATCCATTCCTTGAACAGCACCTACTCCACCTGAGAGGAACTCTCCGCGTTTTCTTCCATCGGGCGTAGCACCAGTTAATGGAGCAAGTGGAATATAATAGTTCCAAGATAAATAGCCAGCCCTGTATCTTCTTCCAGTGAATGGATTTTTGTGTTTGAACGCTTCTTCAGCCCAGAAGACAGAGAGTTCACGAGCAATCTCATCTACATAGTCATCATCGTTACCAAACTTCGGAGCTTTGGACCTTAGCAATTGACGAAGTTCCTTATGACCCTCATAGTTTGATTTAAGTGCATCAAGCAGTTCTTTCATTGTCACACGTTTATCATCGAATATCATTTTCTTTACTGCTGCTACTGAATCAGCTAAAGTAGCGATTCCCATTCCCTCGATGGTATTGAAATTCCAAGTAGTGCCACCTTCATTGACATCTTTTCCATTAATAGCACAGTCATCCATTAATGCGCTTAGATAAGGCACTGGTTGGTATTTTGCACGTAGGTTATCCGCCATATTTCCTGCATTCACCAGAAGCTCAACGAGAGCTTTAAGCTGTGCCTTGATTGCATTCATGAAATCGTCAAATGTCTTGAAGCTCAATGGGTCACCTGTTTTTGGACCAAATTGAATTCCTGTTGCTTGGTCTTTACCATCATTTAGAGCCAACTCAACAGCCTTTGCCAGATTTATGTTAATATCAACAGTGTCTGATCGGTCGTTACCTTGCATTGTATTCTCGAGACAACCAACTATACCATAGTTCCAGGCTTCTTCACGTGGAACTCCTTGCCACACAAGTCCGTCGATACTGTGTTCATCAAAATTCATCAGAAATGGAGAACCTTGAGCTTTAGAAACAATTTCTGCAACTCGAATCAGAAAGTCTTGAGGTGTATTGCGATGAAGCCTGATATTGGGTTTTGGTTCGAGAAGATTCATTTCTTCGATGACATCAAGAGTTAGCCATGTGAGGTCGTTTGTTAGGTCTTCTCCATTTGGTCCGCATCCACTCAAAGTTATCAATTGACCAAAACCAGAGTTGATACCTTGATTGATCCCGAGGCGTCCTTGAAAATCATAGACATAGTTATGTTTAATCCAATAACATTGGAGAAGTTCCCTTGCTTCCTCTCTTGTGAGTATGCCCGCATCAATGTCCTTCTTGTAGAAAGGATACATATACTGATCCCATCGGCCATGTGATAGTCCTGCACCAGGATAAGACTCAGCAGCCATTACAAGCATATGAACAAACCAGAGAGACTGAAGTGCTTCCCAGAATGAAGTGGGTGCTTCCCAGGGCACTCTGTCACAAATTTCCGCAATATTAAGAAGCTCTTTTTTTCTTTCGGGGTCAGGTTCACTCTTGGCAAGTTCTTTTGCTTTCTTCGAATACCTAAGACCAACATCACGAGCAGTTTCACAGCTTAGGATCAGTGCTTCGATGAATTCACGATGTTTAGGGGTAAGGTCTCCCTTCAGTAGAGTTCTATATTCTTCTGCTAGACCACGCATACCGACTTTCATTACTTTGGCATAGTTAGGAATAAGATGTCCAGGAATCGAAGAACCGGTTCCGATTCCATGTTCGTTCAACCGTCCGGTTTCATTAAACCAATTTGACATCTCCTTGTTCCTTTTTTTTGTTTCAGACTTATTCAGAGACCTTGAGAGAGCTGTGTTAAAATTGAATCCTACAATAAGTTCGCCATCTAAGATTATTGTAGGCATATACTTTGTCATCACTTCATGAAAGAAGATTGCTCGTCTCTTTTCAAGACCAAAATTCCAATACCCATCTGACAACTCAACTTTGATGACCATTGCTTTTAGAGTTTGATTGATTGAAGCAAAGAAGGGATATAGAGCAGGTTCATTTGCCCAATCATGAACCGAGTAGACCTCATCCCAATCAGTACCAGTTGTAAAAGCATATGGTTCATTTGTTTCTTCACGGTCATTAAAGGAGTAAAAATGGTTTCGTAATTTCCGAACTCGTTTAGAGAGATTTTCAGAGGGAGACCATATTTCAATCAAGGGGGTTATCTTCTCATCGACTGTCAAGGAGTGAGCACCACCATTCTGTTTGGAGGGAATATTACTTCATTCTAATAAGACTACATATTCTAATAGAATGTGGATAAATAGCTTACACTGCAATCAATACGCAATTCAGTGGCTTCTCGTACGACCATGCAACTGGCGCTAGCCTTAAAAGCAGTACAACTTCTCGGGGGCCTTAACCGCCCGAAATCAGATTACTGGGTATCAGGAAGGCAATAGAATGAGAACAACGAGTAGATTGCTTGCGCTCCTAATTATCTCGATGATGTTTATAGGAGCGGCACAGACTCAGATGCAAGCACCCTTTGCTATACAGAATGACCTAAGCCTGATCACACCAACTGAAACCCTCATAGTTTCAGGTTACGATTCTCCCAACATTACAGTGTCATTGACAAGTCCAGCGAATGGGAGTTCTGTGTCAGGAACCTTCGACATAAATGTCGACATTACATCTGATTTTGGTACTCTGAATCTTACACTCTTTATTGAAGGGGCAATCTATAGTGCATACAATCAGACAAGTATTGGCATTGGTGCACAATCAATCACTGTGGATTCCACAACTCAGCCAGAAGGCATGTTAAACTTCACGCTCTTCTTTGAGAATCTTGCAGAGAAAGAAACATACTATCTTCTCTATTTCGTCGATAACGACGGCGTGAACATTGAAGTTGCACTGTACACACCTGCAAATGGAAGTACCATTAGTGGTGTTGTGAGTATAGACCTCAACGTCACTCACGATTATGGCAACCTCAACATTACTCTTCTTGTGGATGGAATAGCTCAAGCACCATATACACCACTATTGATTGGGTCGGGCGATATCAGCGTCATTATCGATACCAGTGGTCTTTGGGAAGGATACAACAACTTCACATTCATCTTTGAGTACGATTTTCTTGCAACAACCGACTACTATGAGATGTATTTGGAATATCTAGTTGACAATGATGGTGAACCAGTCACTGTTAGTCATCAGTCACCTGCATACGGTTCACAGGTAGCAGGAGTGTTCAATCTCACATTACTTATAGGATCAGAATATGAACCGCTAAATCTAACTCTGTATATTGAAGGGATTATTCAATCAGACTTCAATAAAACACCTATCGGAATTAGAGAGCAGATAATTCAAATAAACACGACCTCTTTGCCAGAAGGTCTTTTGAATTTCACCCTGGTCTTTGAGTATAATGTGACTGGTGAGAATATAATTGTCAGTTACTTTATTGAATTCGTTGTGAATAATCATGATGCTCCAAATGTTGAATGGATTTCGCCGGAGGAGCTAGATACCATTAGCGGTGTGACTGACTTCTGGCTAAATATAACCTCTACATATAGTGAAGTCTTCCTCAACATAACTGTTGATGACAAGATTGTTCCAGAATGGAATGCTACACTAGTTCCGGTTGGTGATGGTAATTACTCAGTCAACTCAAGCAGGTATGAAAATGGGAATCATATCATACGTATAATTGTATATACAGAAGAAGGACTGACAGCCTCCATAAGCAGGGAGTTTGTATTTCTAGATCATATTAGGCTATATGTGTTGGAGTTCGCCAATTATGATGAAATCTCTGGAAACGCCAGTATCCCAGTGAGAATTGCATCACCATACCAGAATGGTACTGTTTCACTATATATTGATGGTATACTAGTTGAGGAAGTAAACAATGTCACGGTCTTTCTGGGACGGAATATTATCTATTTCAATACCACCTTGTACTCAGAGGGTGAGCACAATTTCACTTTCGTAGCCTACGACCACTTTGGTCATCGATATAACTATAGAATAGTGCTTATAATCAACAACTATGGGCCGCCTGTTCTAAGGTTCTCCACAACAGCAGCAGTAGTTATCGGACGAGCTGAATTTGTAGTCGATGTTGATACTAATTGGAACACTCTAGAAGCGTCTGTTTATGTTGACGACATTCTTGTTGGAGGTTATCAGAATCTTTCTGTCGATGTTAGTGGTGGGATTTTCACATTCTATATCGATGTGGGCAACTATACAAAAGCACAACATACTGTGCGTTTAGTAATGTTGACAGCAGAGAATGAAACAACAGAGATTGAACGAGAGTTCGGTTTTGCCTCTCTTAGAATTGAGGAGATCGCAAGTATTTTCGTGCTCTTTGGTCTTGCATTGGCAATTCCGATTTACAGGAAAAGACAGGGTCACTCACTCAGACCTGTAATCATCCTGGATGTCGTGTTCTTTGGAGTCATAGTCGGTGCATTCCTAATACTGGGTATTAGTTCGATTCCGTTCATTCTATGGCATGTGAACCTTGCTAGTATTTGGGCTATTGGTAGCTCGCTTGTGTTTGCAAACTGGGCAATTCCATTCATAATGATGGAAGAAGAGTGATCAAAGAAGTCGTGTGACTGGGATATCAGTTGAAAGTTCAGAAGACCATTTCGCAAAAGAAGTGTAGATGTTGAGATTATCCTTTGGGATTGTTGATTTCACCTTCTTTACTTTCCATCTTAGAGCGTGTCCTGCAGTCTTGGAAATAACAATATCAGCTTCATTCAAACCATGCTTTGTTACATCAACAACGAAAATTGCAGTTTTAGCATCTACCTTAGCAATAGCTCCCACTCCGAAAAGGTGCTCAGCAGAATAAAATTCTAGGAGTTTCCCAGTATGTTCTTCATCAATAATATCAGCTGCTAGTTCAGCTAGTGATCCAGGATATGCAATATGGGAGAAACGCATTGAAGTCGGCAGTTTGGTCACTTCTTTTAGAGAAACCATCTTCACCTTTGAAGCTCTAATTTTAGGAATCTTTGTAGGTGAAATACTAATGTCCATAATGTTGCCCCTTGCAAAATACTGCACCTTCATCCAATAATTGTAAGCAGCGGGAGGTGTGGTTGCCACAACTCTAACAACTTTCTTCTTTCTTAGCACCTCTTCAGCTGCTCTTGTGAGCATTGTACCAATTGTTGCCTTTTGATTTCTGACATCAACGTCAAGATTTCGGATTATTCCTACACGACCGGAAACTGGATTTTTCTCAGCTCTAAACACAATTTCACCTATTACTTGCCCTTTTTCTTCAGCTACGAGCCAACCCCATCTTTCAAATGCTGCACCTTTGTGTTCATCCTTGACCTGTTCGACGGTAGTATATCCTCCCACCCTTGTACGATAGAACCAACGCGTACCTTGATAGACTTCCAGAAGGTCTGAACAATCCTTCATCATGCCCTGCCGAATGGTAACCATTGATAGACGCCTCTGACTTGTCACTGGTATCAAGAAATCTAAGGACAAAATAAAGTGATGTAAGACAAAATAGTTAGTAAAGAATGGAATTACTTATTCGAAGACTTCGCGAGGCCAGCTCTCTTGCACTGGGGCTAAAGAGATATAGGATTGGTTCGATGCCAATCCCTCCAGGGATATGAATAGCAGGATACTCGGTTTGTGGTCCTGGCACCTGGACCATATCCTTAAGAGATTCGACTATTTTTGAGGCTGAACTTTCTGGTTCTTTCATAGTCAACACATGGAATCCCATTTTTCCCGCAATCTTCGCGATGTCTTCCTTTCCACTCACACAAAGACATGCACGTACTCGAGGCCATGTGCTTTTTGCATACAATAATAGTTCTGCAGTATGTTGTGATGCTCCAAATCGAGGATTGATAAGAGCTCGAGCCCGACCATCTATGATTGTAATTCTACCAGGAACTCCAGCCACATCTTTGTATGTTTGAGCAAGATCATTGCATACAACAAAATTCGCACGGACTTGTGGTACAATAACCTGGAAGGTATCAGATTGCTCTATAGTCCTTAGTGCTTCAAGGATGTCTTCAATTATTATGGCTCGTTCTGCAAGATCATCATCCCTTCCTCCAAGCAGTTGAGAGCAGATTTGACAATTTGCAAATTTGAGAGAAGGTACTTTATCTTGGTGCATCTCACATAATGTTGAACCTAGACGGGAACGCATGCATGCTGAACAGATTTCTCGGATTATTTTATCGGTACTCGACTCGCCAGTTTTGATAATTTCTGTGAGTCTTTTTGAGAGAAAATCGACCTCTCCTGCTAGCTTGGTCTTCGATAATTGCTGGCTCAAATACTTGCTGACAGCTGCTTGTGTCAAATCCATTTTCGAAGCGATCTCAGTCTGTGAGAACCCATCTTCTATTAATGATATAGCCACTGAAGCTCTGACTGCTCGTAGGAAGTCCCTTTGTACAAGTTCACATGGTGGTCTCATGCAGATTCACCTCAATATCTATAACACTGTTATAAGAAGTGTTATAAGAATATTTGCATTCACTCCCTTCGGTGTCAAAAAATGACTGAGTATCCAAGTAGAAGAGATCCGCGAAAGATGTTAGCAGGTATTGCGATTGTAGTAATTTTAGTAATCTCAGTCTATGCCGCAGTTACTTGGTGGAAACCTAGGTTTGTTGTCTACACCTATAGTAGTTTCCTTGATTGGGGAGATGAAGGTGCAGAAGCAGTTATTGAACGTGCTTTTGCACCATTCGAGGAAATGTATGGAGTAGAGGTGGATATTATTCTGCTAGAGGTTGATGCAAATGGCATTATATCGAAGTTAGTAGCAGAATCTGCAAATCCAGTCGCTGATGTCGTGATAGGAATTGATAACATACTAATACTTCAGGAAGCAGCAAAGAGTGTATTGGAGCCTTATACATCACCAAATTTGAGTTTAATCAATGAGTCCCTTGTAGATCTACTTGATCCAGAACACTACCTTACGCCATTCGATTTCGGCTTGGTTACACTGATCTATTCAACTAACACAATCAATACAACTACGCATCCTCAGCTGGCTAATCTCACCTTTGCCGATCTTGCTGAAACAGAATTAGCATCTGCACTTGTCACTGAGAATCCGCACTATAGTAGTCCAGGATTATCTTTCCTATTATCTCAGATCGCAGTATATGAGAAGATTCTGCACCAAGATTGGACATCATGGTGGGAGGATGTCAGAAACGAAATAGATGTCCAAGAGGGATGGACTGAAGCTTGGTCTGTTTGGTCAACTGATCCAACCAAGCATCTAATGGTTAGTTATGGAACAGATCCTGCATATTCAGCGAACGATCTGGGAACCGCTCCTGATACAGCTGTTGCCCCCTTCTTCTACAATGACCTTTATTGGGCTTGGATGCAGGTGGAAGGCGTCGGACTTGTAAAGAACGGTCCTAATCCTGAGCTTGGTAAAGCATTCATAGACTATTGTCTTAATGCAACAGTTCAATCAGAAATACCTCTTAATCAATGGATGTTTCCAGTAAGAACCGACCTCACATTACCCAGTGTATATCAATATGCGATCCATCCAGATGAGGTGAGTGTTCTCAATCAGCTCCTAAATAGTACTGAAATCGCAACCAATCTCCAAGATTGGTTAGACTTATGGGATACCACTAGAGCACCCTAGAAGGGAAGTTAAATTTGAATACACGAGTTCTTGCAAAGTATGCAATACTAGCATTTCCAATCTTGTTACTAGTCGTATTCTTGCTTTATCCTGTTGGCATAGTCATAGTGCAAGGCCTCTTTTCAGGAACTCCTTTCAATGAGGTTATTACTTCACCAACTATCCAATTTACAATTCAGTTCACAATTGGTCAAGCTATTCTTAGTACATTCCTGGCTGTTCTCATTGGCTTGCCTGGTGCGTACTTGATAGCACGTCTGAGGTTTAGAGGTAAGTCTTTAGTCAAGGCTATGATGATTGTCCCTTTTGTCTTACCTCCTATTGTTGTGGTTGTTGGATTTCTCCAGATGTTCGGACAATATGGAGTAGTTGATTCGATTTTGATGTGGATCAATAGGTCATCAATCTCTGTCTTCAATTTGGCTACGGGAGTACCAGGAATTGTTCTCGCTCATACTTTCTATAATGTGCCATTGGTTCTTCTGATGGTGTCTGCTTCTTTAGAACAACTCAATCCAGAGATAGAGGAGAGTGCAGAGATATTAGGAGCAAGCCCATTTCAGAGGTTCAGACATATCACACTTCCTCATATCTTGCCCTCAATACTTGCATCAGCAGTTCTGACTTTCATGTTTTGTTTTATGTCATTCCCTATCATCCTTGCATTTGGGCAAGGAACTTATCTGACAATTGAAACGCAGATTTGGAATGCTTTCAGAATGTTCGATTATGGAGAAGCGAGCTCTCTTACACTTATCCAAATTATCATCACTCTAAGTTTAGCATATGTCTACATCAAATTAGGCAGGGAAGAAAAAGATGTAGGAAGAACTGCATCAATCAAGATGATGCCATTCAATCGATATAAGATGTCAGAAAGAATACTGATTTTGGGATATCTAGCATTGATTGTAGTTTTAGTATTAGGACCTATTGTAACAATTGTTCGAGCTTCGATTTACGACCCGATTACACAGAGATACACAATTGAAGGATTTGTAAATCTCTTCACATATGGTAGTCAGGGAGGGTTCCGCTATTTAGTCAATTCTCTTTTCTATGCTGGACTTGCGACAATCTTTGCAGTCATTCTTGGTATACCACTAGCATTAGCTATGAGAACTAGATCATGGGGTATTCCCACCTTAGCCTCATCTATGATCTTACTCCCTCTTGGAATATCTTCAATAACAGTGGCCTATGGTCTTGTTCTAGCAATCGCAGTTCCCACAGGTCTTGTCACAAATCCATGGCCAATCATTGTGATTGCGCAGACAATAATTGGACTACCTTTTAGTGCAAGGGCTATTGAAATCGCAATGAGTAAGATAGATCCAGCTCTCTTGGAACAAGCTGACTCGCTTGGTGCAACAAGAATTCAAAAGCTTCTCTTTGTTGAACTTCCGCTCCTTGCTCCAGGTATCCTTGTGGGAGGTGTCTTTGCATTTGCTATGGCAATTGGAGAGATGTCGGCGACATTATTCATTGCCTTGCCCCAGAACTACACACTCGCAGTAGCTATCTATGATTATCTTGCTGTTAGAGCATTTGTTGAAGCAGGTGCTGCAGCACTTATTTTAGTAGCTGTCTGTGTACTTGCATTTCTCATCATGGAGAAGATCTCAGAAGGGAGTACGGGAGGTGCACTGTAATGGTCGATGTTGAACTCAGAGGACTGGTGAGAGAGTTTGACGATGGCTCAAAAATCGGACCAATCGACCTTCATGTGAGAGATGGTGAGCTACTGACACTGCTTGGTCCAAGTGGTTCTGGAAAGACAACTACACTTAGAATGGTTGCAGGATTTATCGAGAATGTTGGGGGAAGTCTACTCTTTGATGGAAAAGACATGGTGAATGTTCCACCACGTGAACGAAACATAGGAATGGTATTCCAATCAGTTGCTCTGTTCCCAAATATGACAGTCTATGAGAATATCTCGTTTGGACCAGATATGGCAGGTTGGACAAGAGAGAAGACAGTTGAACGTGTTGAAGAATTAGCGGATCTTTTAGGTATCCGAAGGTTGCTACTGAGAAAAATATCTGAAGTCAGTGGTGGAGAGGCTCAGCGTATTGCTCTTGCACGAGCACTCGCGACAAATCCGAAACTCCTCCTGCTTGATGAACCCTTGTCAGCACTAGATCCGCAACTAAGAGAACGCCTTCAATCAGAGATACGTCGTATTCAAAGAAAGCTAAAAGTAACTACAATCTATGTCACTCATAGTCAAGACGAAGCATTCGCAATCTCGGATAGAGTAGCAATCCTAGAAGATGGAGTTGTAAGTCAAGTTGGTACTCCAGAAGAACTCTACGATTCACCAAGGAATGAATTTGTAGCTAGATTTCTAGGAAGTGGGAACATCTTCTCAGGTCAAATTACAGAAGTTAATGGTGGGAAACTCAAAATCTTGGTCAATGACAATTTGTTTGAAATCCCAGGTAAAGGAGTTGCTAATTCTCAAATCACCTTTAGTGTCAAACCAGAAGATGTACTAGTATCTGATTCAACACCATTGAATTGGACAAAGGCAACTTTAGTTTCGATTACTCCGCAAGTCGGTTCGTTCAAGGTAACCATTGACTTCAATGGGATTCATATAATTGCCCTTACGTATGATGAAGATTTGGTCAAGCGGTTGAGATCTAATGGTGAAAGGACAATTGCTTTTGCTTTTAGGTCTGAATCAATCATCATCCTCAGTGGGTGACTCTGTGAAATCTCCGGGCGGTGGAGGTATGTGATCACCTCGTATGGGTTTTTCATCGTCAGGGGGTGGTGGTATATGCTCATGAATTGGTGCAGGAGGCTCTTCAAGCTCAAGCTCGGATACTGTTTCAACCTCTAGCTTATCTTCTTCTTCAACTTGAGATTCTAAAGACATAGAGGGAGCTTGATCTACCATGAGCAATTCACGATCCACTAAAGCCAAGACCTGACTACGAATATAGTTAGGAGAGTTGACCATATCAGGGACATCAAACTTGGTTGTAAGATAGCGCATCATGGAAAGAGTTGCTCTCTCTTTAAACGCCATAAAGACAAGTGTGAAATTGAGAACTATTGAAAATAGCGGACCAAGTGGGACTATAATAATGAAGATAGGAACCCAAGGAGCTTCAAGACCAACATTCATAGTAAGCTCTAACCAAACGAGAATAATATCCACTCCTGCAAAGAACTCTAGAATATCTTCTACATCATCTCCGACATTGCTAAGAGACCGATCTCGTGTATCTAGATGAAACAACCCAGAGTCTTTCATTAACCAAGGTCCAAAGTAAAGCAACATTATTGTAAATGGTAGAATAGCTACACTAGCAACCATTAACCAAGTGCCTATAAAAATCAAGCCTCCGGTGTCAAGTTCAACCATCAGTTCGAATCCAAGAAGTGTAAGTGCAATCCCAACAATGAGTACCGAGCCATAGAGAGACCTTCTAAACACAGTCCCCAAGTTCTCATCATCCGGTTCGGGGGACAGGTAATAGTCACCAGTATGATGTTTTGCACGTCTGTGAATTAGAAGTGGTAGACTTACTGTTCGAGGCCATTTTACAATGATGCCACATAACAAAACTGCTAGAATTATGGAACCAGCTGAGGCGGCCAACATATACATCGTGTATGGGATAAATCTAGAGGTATCAAAACTATATACTCCAGAGAAATTCAACAGAGAGAGTAACCCCCATGTTGAAGCGAGCATGATCAATGTTGATGCAGCAAGTCCGAGAATTAATTTACCTGCACTCAGACTCTCAACCTCATCAAATATCTGTTTATACGGACTGGTGTATTTCGTTTGCGTTTCCATAATCAGCAACCGAAATCTATTGACGTATCTGACTCATAAGCCTTCTTCACGCCTAATGGAGTCATATTCTGTCATAATATCTAACACAATAACAATCATATACCACAAAAAAGGAATAACGAATACGCTGGCTAGAAACCATAAACATCCAGCATTACATGTTCAACGAGTAGCGTAGTGATCGATCATGGTAGTTGGCTACGAGGTATTAGAAGATGGGACCCTGAATGAGGTCGAGTTGTCCAAAGATGATCTTGATTCAACAAAGGTAGTATGTGTTGTCGACGACGAAACAAAAAGCATCTATCTATGGAAAGGGACCCAAGCAGGTATCAGGAGGAAATTCATTGGTGCAAGAGTTGCTACAAACCTGAGAACTGAATATGGATTTCACTTCAAGGTACGGCCACTTGATGAAGGAGAAGAACCACCAACTTTCTTCACTGCATTAAATGGAACTACAGCAGCCGAAAGAGTACTGAAACCCGGTGAGCCAGCACCACCACCTAAACCACCAAAGCCAAAGACAGAACCAACTGCAGAACCAACTCCATCAGTATCTGCGCCTCCAAAACCACAACCTACAGAACCAACACCACAGCCTACAACTGCATCAATGCCACCACCAAGACCACCAACAGCAACTCCAACAACTTCGCCAAGACCACCAACAACATCAATGAAAACAGCTCCATCTGCAGAGATCCAGGCGATGATTAGTGAGCTAGAAACTGTTGATCCTCCTGAAGGCTATCAGAGGGAGTTATTGATTGTCTATAATGAGCTATTCACTGTTGCAGAACATAAAATCACAGTATTTGGACAAGAGAAAGTAGAGAGGAAATTTGAGAAAGTTAGAGATCCACCAGAAGGAACATTCATGGCGGAGGGCTTTATCCCTCGTGTCATAGTAAAGGATGGAAGAGTACTTGGAATTGAATTATTGAAGGGAACACCAGACGCCATTCTGAGCCCCATAAAGGCAGAGATGAAAGAGCGTCTTGGAGACTTAATTAGCTTCTTTAGGTCAGAGCTCGAAGAAGAATCAGAAGCTGATGCTAAGAAGAAAGGGAAAGCAAAAGGTAAGAAGCTTGTTGCTAAATAAATCTGAGAAATAAAAACTGTATGAAAAAGAGGTAAATTAAATGTCATCTCATCTCGATCCTGCAAAGGAAAAGGAACTTGTTGAGCTATTGATGGGTCTCACTAATTATGCTGACCTTGATGCGATAGCTGTTGTGAGTAAACAGGGAGTGAAGCTCGCCTATTTTGCTACTGAAGACTCTGAGGCAGACCCAGATTTGATGGCTGCAGTCAGTGCGGCACTCTTGATGACTGGAGATATGGCTGCAAGTAAACTTGAGCTGAGTGATCTCTATGAAGTCGTTGTTCGTGGAAAGGATGGCTTTGTAGTTCTCTCTCATGCTGGAGAATTCTTGCTTATGGGTTCAGCCAAAGATTTGACATCGATGGGTTTGGCTGTGACTCAGATGAGGAAGTATGCCAAAGAAGTCGGAGAACTTTTGGGTCAATAGTTCTACTCGGATTGATAGGTCTGTACGAGGTATTCATATTACAGGTCTTCATTAAGAATTATAGTAGAGCAAGACTTGGTTGTCGCGAACTTGAAGGGCATAATAGTGTTTGATGAAGCAGGGATTCGGCAAGCATCAGTGGGTCTTGAAGATATACATCTCAATCAAGAGTTGTTTGGCTCATTCATGTCAGCAATTCAAGCTTATGCCCGAAGATCAATAGGTAGTGAAATGAAAGGACTTACCTATAGTAGTGTTCGATTGATGATGGGGAGAGCAGGTGAAAATTATGTTGTCACCTTACATTCAGTAGATGATCAAGATGCAGAGTGGAACCATAGAGCAACTTTGCGAGTCGTTGAGGGAGATGGATTCAGACTAAATAATCAATACTTGGAAATCCTTAGAGAACTCCTAACAGAGGAGAAACTTTCTGTCGATGAGGCGGAAACTCTAACAATGATTAGAAGTAATAATAGCTATAACGCGTAATTCTTGGTAATAAGGACACCAAACTGCAATATTGCTAAATAGGGCAACATGCTCAAGTAATTTGGTCAATATATGGAAGCTGCCGGATTCATTATCCTTGGTCTATTTGTAGCAGTTCTTCTCATAATACTGAGTGAGAGGGTAAACGATACTGCAGCAGCTCTTCTAGGCTTTGGAATATCAGCATGTGTGATTTATTTCATGCAGGGTATTTCGTTCGTTGATTTTGCGAGCACAATAGGATGGGACATAATCCTCTTCGTGGCATCCATGATGATTATTGTATCAGTCGTTGCATCATCAGGTCTCTTCCAATATGTTGCATTGATATTAGCAGAAAGGACTGCAGGCAATCCCAAACGTGTTTTCAAATATTTCATGGTACTTGTCTTCGTTATTTCTTTGTTCTTTGATCCATTACCTACAATGCTCATAGTTAGTGCGTTCACAGTACAAGTCTGTAATTCAATTGATGTTGATTTCAGACCTTATTTAATAAGTGAAGCAGTTGTTGCATGTCTAGCATCATTCCCAACACCAATTGGATCAATCACGAACCTCGTGATTGTGTTCCTTGCAGAAATCAATACAGGGTTGATGTTTTTCTCATTACTACCACTTTCAGTGATTCTCTTTATCACCACTCTGATTTACATGATGAGGAAATATTCTGATATTATCGATGATACGATAGAGAGAGACCTTACCGATTTGTTTGCAATAGACCCGAATATCACCATTCGTTCAAGGTTTGATCTAATAGCTGCATGTATTGGAATGACTGTCCTTATTTTTGGCATAATAATTCTCCCAGAACAGTCCTCAATGATTGCTCTTGTTGTTGCTGCGGCACTTTTAATTCCAACTAGAGAGAGGGCTCGTGATCTGTTTAGAAGACTATCATGGGATTCTGTTTTTTTCCTCGCTGGAATGATGGGAATTGTTCAGGCATTGGTTATAACAGGAGTCATTCAAGATATTGCAGGTGGACTCCAAGGAATTGCAGAAGCAAATGAATTCCTAGCTATAGTCGCAATGATATTTATTCCAGGAGGATTGATGGCACCAGTTGATGCAAAAGCAGTTGGTATTCTAATGGCGCCTGCGGCTAAACAGCTAACGACTGTAAATCCAATGATACCAATATCTCTTACCTTGGGAACTAACTCTGGCGGCTATGTGATACCTTTTGGAGATGCTCCAAACATAGTGGTTGTATCAGTTTCTGAACAGAACCTAAAACCGCTTAGCTGGGCTGAATTCAATAGAATTGTGATTCCACTTGGTGTTCTACATTTAATCATCTCGACTATTTATTGTGCGTTTATTGCTTTATTATTCTAGATATTCGTTAATCCTCATCGTAAAAAGGCATAATTATGATTTAATCATCGATTACTTCCAAGGCGGGGCTTCTATGGTTAGGAATCTATATCTAAACTTCTTGTTCAAGAAAGAAATCACAAGAGTTGAACCTGAATCGGATAGCGTTTGTCTAGCTGCTGCGCTTGCATCTGCAGACTCATCCAAAGGGCATCATGCGAGAATTGTTAGTTTAAGCAGTGTGTCATTCCCATTCTGGATTGTGCAGACATCACCGACGAAATCAATAGTACTCAGTGCAACCAGCAGTAGCAGAAAGGAGTTCAATTTCACCGATATGAAAGGAGCTAATGAAGTAAAGAGAATAATTAGCTCTGAACTGTCCCAAGCAACTGATATATCGAATGTTGCTTTAAAGATACAGCCACTCCTTGAGAATGTTGAAAGCCACGCAGCAGACATTGCAAATATAGTAGACCCCTCATTCATCAAAGCAATCGGAAGTTTCATTCACGTTTCTGATCCCTCTGCGGCACCCAATAGAATCGAGATTGCTATAGACTCAGCAGCTGCGTTAAAGAGAACAGAAGAATTCAGAAAAATTTCCGAATCTACAAAGCTAAGAATAGAATCTGCAGAAACTCTTGAGAAGTTGATTAGGGAGAATTTTGGTGTACAAACCTCGATTCTAGATAATATCACAAAACTGGAACATGAGCGAGGGATTGAGCGTGTCCAGACGATGGAGGATAGAACAAAGCAAGAGATTGTGAAACTTACGAAGGAAAAAAATGACAAACTCTATGAATTGGGCGAGAAACACAAGATGAATCTCCGAGCCATGACCGCAGACTTTTCAAGATCTATGAACGATCTTGAACAGTTCTTCACAAATATTATTGATGAAATAAGAAATGCGAGATCCAAAATAAGTGAGAAAGAGGCTGATACTGAAGGTGCAATAGAGGTATACAGCAACCTAGTAGACTCTCTCAAGAATACGATATCGAAAAGTCAGCAGCCCTTAGATATGATGGAAGTGAAAAAGACTGATTTACAGAAGAGTGTGGCTGAAGCTCGAACAAAGTATGAAGCAGACAGAATAAAAGCTGAAGCTATGTTGCAAACAGAAATCCAAGAGCGTCAGAAAAGAATCGATGACGTAAGGAATGAAATGGAAATTAAAGCTAAGGAGCTCGATAACCTCAAAGCTCAGGTGAAAGCTGCAATAACGAAAGCTGAGCATTCAATTGAGAATAGAGTCTTAGAGTTTCAACAGGAGTTCCTTGATTTAATGAACTGGACAATAGATAATGATTCGATCAGAAACCTTGCTCCGTTGACACTTCTCGACATACACACCTACGTGGTAAAATATGAAGACCAATCTCACAAAATCCTCACTCCCCGTTTCATTCCTGAAGAGAGCCTCCTAAATGTGGGAACAGGTGATGCCTTGAGCAATGAGTTTGATGCTGCTATTAATCAGTTGATAGATGATTGGTTGAAGAACGATCGTTCATTCAAAGAATCCTTCAATCACACCTGTATGAAGGGGAATATGCTATTGGATCCAGAGGCGGAGCAAATACTAGTTGAGGGATTGGAAGAACTTCTAAGAAGAAGGCTTTTACAGCGCGACGACATTGAAAGATTACTAACTCTATGGAGCAAATACTCATCAAAATGCCCGAAGTGTGGAGCAGTGGTTGAAGCAGGTGCACAGTTCTGTCAAAAGTGTGGGATGGAATTAACAAGTTAGGGTTGTTTCACATTTTCAGTGAATGAAGAGTCAGCTAATGTAACCATTCCACTCTCGTATATGGTGACTATAATCTCAACCGTTCCAGTAGCGTTAAAGCCTAAGAGTAAAACTCATCCAAAGGTCACTCCAAGAAGTCCTTCTCAATACTAGTGGAGTTTTAGCAGAAGTAATATATCCAGTTTATTTTACTCCTTGCCAGTTCGCTAGGCGGCTAAGGAGAGGAAGGTCCTTTGCACGCGTTGTCCAACACGTAATGCATGACGCATGGGATATTGCTACCATATTGTGCATGGTTTGTCATTCACCTTCCTCTACTTGACGTCAAGAGAGGAGGAACATTCGCATATGAACCGGAGACTATTGAGAGTCCAACTGGTTTCTGCTGTTTTTATCACAATAATGCTTGTTGGATTCATTCCACAGGCCGTTTGGGCTGGCGAGATGATGCAACAAGAGGAACCACTATTTCAAGACCCATTGGCGAAATACGAGATAGATCCTGTATACATCTTTTATGATCCAACAAACAATCTGTTGAGAACGATAGCAGAAAATGTTCACCACGTGCTTGCGTTTCGGCTTGAACATATACAGATGGTACCAATCTGTGAATGGTCAAGCATGGATTATGAGTTAATGGCAGAACCATGGATTGCTATCTATGCATTAAGTTCTGACCTGACAACCGTTCATTTTCGTGACATGAACATTACATGGGGTCAGTTCTACAGTATATTGGCAAAACATGACACAACACAACATATTGTTGGAATGGGAAATACATTATGCTTAGAACAATTCCTTGAGGGAACGGACACTAATATTCGCACAAGCAAGGCAGAACAGGTAGATGGTTTACTTCTAGCTTTCTTTGATATGTGGACAATCCACGAAGCCATTTCAACAAGAGCCCACATAAGTAGTGACTATGAGAATGCGGCAGGAGATCTTCGAACCATTGCATTGAAGATATACGGTGACAACTTTGAAACATTCTTTGAGAGAAGTATTGAACCAATCGACGCAGTTGGTGAGATTGATGAGGAGGCTCTAAAGAAGAGAACAGATGCAATGTGGGCTGAGCATGCGCCCACCATTGAACCAGCTTTCTATAAAATGAGTGAAGAAGGAAATCTTGTCGAGCTACAAGAGGAGGAGCTGCCAGAAGACTTCTCGCCTGCAATCAAGATAAGCACTGCAGCAGAAGTATCATCAAGTGACTATATCCTTGGTGAGATTCCTCTACTTTCTGCTCTTAGGGGACCTATTGGTGAGATAATCGATGTTCTTTTGAGTGTCCTGGGTGACTCCGGTTCAACTGTCATCTCTATACCCACAGACCTTATTGAAACCATCAAGGGTCTATTCGAAGTTCTAGAACCAATAATTGGAATTGTAAAGGACTTTGATCTCGAGTCTCCGCTGAAATCAATTGTGCAAGCCATAGCGAACGAGTTTCCATTCATGGCGGAATTCAAGGACTACTTGAATATTATATTGAAAGCTCTCTTCAACTTCAGAGGAGACATTGCAAGCATATTGGAAATAGTTGGAGAGCTCGTTACAGCGCTTTTACCTGATTCTGTTCCTGAAATGGTAAAGGACTTTATCAGTCAAATCCTCGGTACTGAGGATGGTCTCTGGGATATCATCAGCAGCGTTGTTTCCGAGGGCAAAGGTGTATTTGACACTATATTCAGCTTCTTCACAAAGAATACACTACAAGCGTTTCTGAACAAGACTCTTGCTGCAACACTTGGAATGACCTCTATTCAGGTCTCGACTCTACTTCCACGAATCATAAGTCTCGTGGAGGCAACAATTGACTTCCTCGCGAGTAAGGACTTTGTAAAGTTTGTTGACACAATTGGTACAGACCTTCTTGGATCAATCCTCTCGGTCACAGGTCTGAGTGATGCTGTTGACAAAGTAATGTCTATTGTGAAGATGGGAATGTCTGCTTTCAAGATGCTGGATGACTTTGAAACTACAACTTTCCTAGAGTTCGGAGTTGAGATGTTGCAGGAGATTGTTGGTGAATCCAACATCTCTGATGGTGCTGAAGACCTCGCAAAGCAGATGATGGCAGTCATCAAATCTTTCCAAGAGGGAGAATTCAGTGATATCAATGGTTTCAAGTCGCAAATATCCAGCATCCTAGATTCAGAAACAAGTGGTGTGACTCAAGCAATCAAGGATGTTATTCGAGATACTGTGACCATGCTCACTGGTTTCTTCAATGGTGCTTTCGACAAGAATCAACTACCTGATCTTTTTGAGATTGCTGCAGATTTGATTAATGAAGTCATAGGAGGGGGTGAAGCAGCTCAGGTAATTGATGCGCTTAATAGCGCTGTAAAACCAATCATGGGACTAATCGCTCTTGTTACTGACAGCGACGCTCTAAAGAACATGATCAGCAAGACTGCCAGCAATTTCGTTTCTGAGCTTAGCGATGCTCCAACTATGATAAAGAATGCTCTAGCATATCTGGATGTAGAGAATGTCTTTAGCGGTATACCAGACTCTAACGATGTCCTGGATACAGCTGGACAGATAGTTGGCGGAATCATCACGATGATCCAGGGCATCAAGGGACAGTCATTCCAGGGTATCATGCAGTCGGTTCTAATGGCTGCTGGTTCGATTGTTGGTTCACTACCAGCATTTGATGATGTCCCAATCGATGCCTTTCTGAAACTTCTGCAATCATTCTTCCCAGATGCTTTTGGCTTAAGTAAGGAGGATATGCCAAGCTCTACCGAGGTTATCACTGAGATACTAGGGTATGCCGAGGGACTCCTTGGAGGTAGTTTCGATGAAACCATGCTCGAAGACACACTGGAGTTCTTCATGGACATAAAGGACATCTTCACTAATGGTGTGAAATGGCTCCTTGGGAAGGTATTCGATTGGTTGAGTGGTCTCATTAATCCAGTCCTTGATGACATTGAGAGCACAATTGAAGGATTATTCGCAGGTCTTGACGACCTATTAGGCTTTTCAGGCAAGTTCCCAATCGGTCTTGGTGACTGGTCTCTCTTTGATCTAGAGTACGCTTTGGGAATCCGAGCCAATTTCGCAATTGACCTAAACCCGATATTCGACATGATTGTGAGCATGATATTTGATGCTCGTGAGGTCTTCTCCACGGATAATATTGGAGACTTCTTCAAGACTATACTTAGCTTCTTCGAGATATCACCACAGTTCTACGCAGAGCTTGGCATTGGCGGTTT